>CAYWAS010000011.1:0-38631 GCA_964455915.1 uncultured Oscillibacter sp.
AAGCTGTTGAGCGCGCGCAGCGTGGCGCCGAAGCTCGCGCGGCGGATCTGCTGGAAGAATTCCTCGTCCACGCCCTCGCGTCCGAGGCGCTGCGCCTCATCGAGAATGGCGCGCACGACCTCCTCGCTCCGCTCGCTGTCGCCGCCGGCATAGAGATAGGCGATGCCGGGGAGCTGATCGAAGCCGCCGCCGAAGCTCGTGTTGATGAGCCCCTGATCGTAGAGCCGCTGATAGAGCGGCGAGGAATCGCCGAGCAGGATATCGCAGGCCATGTCCGCGATGATGTCCTGACGCATCAGCGCCTCGCCCTCTGCGGCGGGGGGACACTTGAAGCCGACGAGGAACTGCGGCATCGAAATTTCCATCGCCTCGCGGCGATACGGCTCCGCCACGCGCAGGTCTTCGCTGCCGTAGTCGCGCGCGATGGCCTCGCCGGACTCTTTTGGAAGAATTTCCTCCGCGATGGCGGCGATCTCATCGGCATTGACATTGCCGACAACGCACAGCACCATGTTCGAGGGCGTATAGAACGCGCGGTGGCATTCGTAGAGCGTTTCGCTCGTGATGTCCGCGATGCTCTCCACCGTGCCGGCGATCGCCGTGCGCGCGGGGGAGGTGCGGTAGAGGCATTCGAGCAGGTTCGTGTAGACCTTCCAGTCGGGCGTATCCTCGACCATGCGGATCTCCTGGGCGATGATGCCGCGCTCCTTCTCCACGCTCTCGGGCGTGAAATACGGCACGGAGACGAACGAGAGCAGAATGCGCAGATTCTCCTCAAAGTGCTCGGTGCAGTCGAAATAGTAAGCTGTGATGGAGTTCGAGGTGAAGGCGTTCGGCTCCGCACCGTTTTGGCTGAGCCGCTGCAGGGCGTTGCCGTCCTCGGTGTCGAACATCTTGTGCTCTAAATAGTGGGCGATGCCCGCGGGCGTGTCGCGCCACGCGCCGTCGAGCCGGAAACGCATATCCATGCCGCCGTAGCGTGTGGTGAAAAAGGCGTAGCGCTTGCGGTGGTGCGGCTTCGGCACGACCAGCACGGTCAAGCCGTTGGGCAGCACGCCGCGCAGGACGGTCTCGCCGATATTGGGATAGCTCGTCTCATTCCATTGCATCGTCCGCGCCCTCCTTTCCGGTGAGGAAGTAGATCGTGTCGAGCCGCAGCGTGCGCGCGGCGGCGGCGACGCGCTCGGGCGTGACGGCCTCGAGCTGACGGATCGTCTCCTCCGTCTCCTCCCACAGTCCGGTCGCCGCCTGTCCGAGGGAGTATTCCTCGAGCCGACCCGCGCTGTCCTCGCGCGAGCGCAGCGAGGAGAGCAGACAGCTCCGCGCGCCCTCCAGCTCCCACACCTCGATCTCCCCGCGCTGCACGGCTTCGAGCTGCGCGGCGATCTCCCGCAGGGCGGTGTCGCGGTTTTTCGCCTCGATGCCCGAGGACACGGTGATGATGCCCTTCGAGCGGTGATAGGAGGACGAGGCGTAATAGCACAGCGAGAGCTTCTCGCGTACATTCAAAAAGAGCTTGGAGTTGGAGTAGCCGCCGAAGATGAGGTTGGCGAGCAGCAGCGCGTGCGTATCCTCGCTCGACGCGCGATAGCCGAGCGCGAGCTTGCCCTGCGTGACCTCCATCGTCTCGGTGATCTCCCGTACAGTTTCCGGCGCGTCCGCGCGCTCGGCTGCGGCGGGCTCGACGAGCTGCTCGCGCGCCAGCGCGGCAAGCGCGCGCGTCAGCGCGCCCTCCACGCGCTCGCAGGAAGCGCTGCCGCAGTAGAAAAGCTCCAACTGCGCGGAGGCGAGCAGCGCGCGGTAATAGCGGTAGAGGGACTGATTCGTGAGCTTTTTCACGCCCTCGACCGTGCCCAGCCGATCGATGCCGTAGCGCTCGCCGCGGCACATCTCCTCCAGGAGTCGGGCGTCGGCATAGTCGCGCTTATCGTTGAGAAGGCTCTCGATGGCGTCGATCAGGTTTTCCTTTTCGCTCTCGACATAGTCGGCAAGGAAGCGCCCGCCCCGCGTGAGCGGGTCGAGCAGCAGCTCGCCGATGAGGTCCGCCATCGGCTCGAGCAGACGCTCACCGTCGGGGACGAAGGCATCGTCCAGAAAGCTCCCGACAAAGCCGAGACACTGATTCTCGCCCTTTTTGCGCACGGTGTAGGCGATGGACGCGCCGTAGAGACGGTCGAGCTCCGCGGCGATCGAGCGCATATCGCGCAGGCGCATCGTGCCGCGGCGCAGCACGGCGGGCAGCAGCGCGCCGGCAGCGGCGCTCTCCTCGCTCAGCGGCGTGATGAGCTGCGCGCTCAGCACGCCCGTTTTGAATTTCACGGCAGGAATGTGCGTCAGATACACGCCCTCCGCCAGCTTCTTTCGCAAAGGCTCCATGGTGTGGGCTCCTTTTCGCTGAATTTTCCCCTATAGCATAGCACGAAGTCGGGAATATTACCACTCTTTTCATAAAATCTTTCCCGTTCGCCGTTTTTCTTGCGAATTATTCTTGACTTTTCTGCTAAACTCATGTAAACTGATTCCTGTTGTAAAGCATTATAACTTTACACGGAATACTCAAAGGAGGATTTCCCGTGAAAAATCAAACTTTTCGCATGACCATGCTCTTTGACTTCTACGGCGAACTCCTCACCGAGCGGCAGAAGGAATTTTACGAGCTTTACTATGACGAGGACCTCTCCCTCTCCGAGATCGCCGAAAACTACGGCATCTCCCGCCAGGGCGTGCGCGATGTGATCGTGCGGGCCGAGGCGTACATGACGGAGATCGAGGATAAGACCGGTCTTGTCAAGCGCTTCATGCAGCGCACGCCCCACCTTGATGCGATCGAGGCGGCGGCGAGCGAGCTCAAAAAGCTCAATTACCGCCGGTATGAGGATTCCCGCATCGACGAGCTTGTGACCGCGATCGAGCACGAGACCGCGGCACTGAGAGAGTAAAAGGAGCGTCCCATGGCATTTGAGGGGCTGAGCGATAAGCTCAACAGCGTATTCAAGGGTCTGCGCGGCAAGGGCCGCCTGACCGAGGAGGACATCAAGCTCGCAATGCGCGAGGTGCGTATGGCGCTGCTCGAAGCGGACGTGAGCTACAAGGTCGTGAAGGACTTTGTCGCGCGCGTCTCCGAGCGCGCCGTGGGCGTGGAGGTCCTCGAGAGCCTGACCCCTGCCCAGCAGGTCATCAAGATTGTCAACGAAGAGCTGACGGCGCTCATGGGCGGCGCGAACGCGCGGCTGACCTTCGCCAACAACCCGCCGACGGTCGTGATGATGGTCGGCCTTCAGGGCGCGGGTAAAACGACGAATGTCGCCAAGCTCGCCGGTCTCCTGCGCCGACAGGGGAGGCGTCCGCTGCTGGTCGCGTGCGATGTGTACCGCCCCGCGGCGATCACGCAGCTTCAGGTCGTCGGCAGTCAGCTCGAGCTGCCGGTTTTTGAGATGGGGCAGATCGATCCCGTCACCATCGCGACCGAGGCGATCAAATACGCGAAGGACCACGGCAACGATGTCGTCTTCCTCGATACCGCGGGTCGTCTGCACATCGACGAGGCGCTCATGGACGAGCTCAAGCGCGTCAAGGCGGCGGTGAAGCCGAACGAGATCCTCCTCGTGGTCGACGCGATGACCGGTCAGGACGCTGTGAACGCGGCGACTGCCTTCGACGAAGCCCTCGGCATCGACGGCGTGGTGCTCACCAAGCTCGACGGTGACGCCCGCGGCGGCGCGGCGCTCTCGATCCGCGCGGCGACCGGCAAGCCCATCAAGTTCATCGGCACGGGCGAAAAGCTCGATATGCTCGAGCCCTTCCACCCCGACCGCATGGCCTCGCGTATCCTCGGCATGGGCGATGTGCTCAGCTTCATCGAAAAGGCGGAGCAGCAGGTCGATGCCGAAAAAGCGAAAAAGCTGGAGGAAAAGCTCAAGAAAAACCGCTTTACCCTCTCCGATTACTACGATCAGCTCGTCCAACTCAGGGGCATGGGCGACCTCAGCCAGCTTGCCGAGATGATGCCCGGGAACATGGGCAAGCAGCTCGCGGGCGCGGAGATCGACCCGAAGATGATGGCACACACCGAGGCGATCATTCTCTCCATGACGCCCTACGAGCGCGAGAATCCCGCCGTGCTCGGCGCGAGCCGCAAAAAGCGCATCGCCGCCGGCTGCGGGCTGGAGGTCGTAGATGTCAACCGCCTGCTCAAACAGTTCGAGCTGATGCAGGATCTCGTCAAGCAGATGTCGCGCGGCAAGATGCCCAAGGGTCTCGGCGGCATGGGCGGCGACATGAGCCGTATGCACGGCTTCGGCCGCAAAAAGCGTTTCAAATAAGTTGATTCATGCTCTGTGCATAAAATCATACATCAAAAAAACATTTTCATTTGGAGGACAAACATCATGGTCAAAATTCGTCTGCGCCGCATGGGCGCCAAGAAGGCTCCTTTCTATCGCGTCGTCGTCGCCGATTCCCGCTATCCCCGCGACGGCCGCTTCATCGAGGAGATCGGCACCTACAATCCCTGCGTGAGCCCCGCTGAGATCAAGATCGACGCCGAGCGCGCTCAGGAGTGGATCAAGACCGGCGCTCAGCCCACCGACACCGTCCGCGCGCTGCTCAAGAGAATCAACGCGATTTGATCCGCGGGGGCCAAAGCATGAAGGACTTGCTGCTCTACATCGCAAGAAATCTGGTCGAAAAGCCGGACGAAGTCACGGTGACGGAGAAGCAGGGAACGGACGAGCTGACACTGGAACTGCATGTTGCGCCCGACGATATGGGCAAGGTGATCGGTCGTCAGGGCCGCATCGCCAAAGAGATCCGCACGGTCGTCCGCTCCTATGCGCAGCGCACCGGAGAAAAGGTATCCGTTGATATCGTAGATTAAAAAATATCCCGAAGCGTGCGCTTCGGGATATTTTTTGCGTAAGGTTGAAAAAACAGCGTCCGGCGGACGCTGTTTTTTATCTGATTCAGAAGCCTTGCACGAGGATCACGACGATCAGCAGCGGCAGCACCCAGCGGAAATACGGCTTGAGCTTCGGGGAGATTTTCAGCCCCGTGCCGCGGTTGGCTTCGGCGAGATACTTGTCGAAGCCCCAGCCCCACTTCGTCACGCAGAAGAGGAGGTAGACGAGCGAGCCGATGGGGAGGAGCAGATTGCTCACGAGGAAATCCTCGCTGTCGAGCACGTCTTTGCCGAGAATGGGGCGGAAGTCGCTCCAGATGTTGTAGCCGAACACGCACGGCAGGCTCAGCACGGCGATGAGAATGCCGTTGATGAGCACGGCTTTTTTGCGGCTGATGCCGAAGGTGTCCATGCAGACGGCGAGGATATTTTCAAACACCGCCAGCACCGTAGAGAATGCCGCGAAGATCATGAAGAGGAAGAACAGTGCGCCCCAGAAACGCCCGCCCGCCATGTTGTTGAAGATCGGCGGCAGCGTCTGGAAGATGAGCGCAGGACCGTTGTTCGGCATCACGCCGAAGGTGAAGCAGGCGGGGAAGATGATCGTGCCCGCCATCAGCGCGACGAAGGTGTCGAGCGCGCAGATACGCACCGCCTCGCCCGCGAGGGCGTGATCGTCGGACATATAGCTGCCGAAAATCTCCATCGCGGCGATGCCGAGCGAGAGCGTGAAGAACGCCTGATTCATCGCGTCGGCGATCATCGTGCCAAGACCGTTCGCGCGGATCGAGTCGATCGAGGGGAGAAGGTAGAATTTCATACCCTCCGCCGCGCCCTCGAGCGTCAGGCTGTGGACGGCGAGCACGACGATCAATCCAAGCAGCGCGAGCATCATGACCTTGCTCACGCGCTCGAGACCCTTTTGCAGACCGAACGAGACGACGATGAAGCCCGCGAGCACGACGAACTCGGTGTAAACGACCATCTCGGAGGGGGAGGAGAGCATCGCGCCGAAGGCGCTGCTCACTTCCTCGGTCGTCATGCCGGAATGGAACGCGCCGGAGAGGAACTTGACGAAGTAATTCACCATCCAGCCGGAGACCGTGGTGTAGTACATCATCAGAAGATAGCAGCCGATGAGGCAGAACCAGCCGTGGATATGCCATTTCTGACCCGGCTTTTCAAGCGTTTTGTAGGCGAGCACCGCGCTCTTGCGGCTCGCGCGGCCGACGGCAAGCTCCATCGTGAGGACAGGCACGCCCATCACCAGCAGGCACAGAAGATAGAAGAGAACAAAATAGCCGCCGCCGTTTTGCCCCGTGATGTAGGGAAAGCGCCAGACATTGCCGATGCCGATGGCACAGCCGGCGCTCACCAGCAGAAAGCCCAGGCGGGAGCGGAAGGATTCGCGTTTCATTGTGTCAGAACACCTCGTTTATCCGTAAACTGCGCTGCCGGAGGCAGCGACCCGATTATCTTAACGCAAAGTGCCGCCCATTGCAAGGGCGGCACTTGAAAAATTCGACAGATTTTCGCGGAAAAATTCGGCAAACAGCCCAATTCCCCTCATTTTCTCCGCCAAACGGAGGGGAGAAACAGGACGAGCAGGGGCATGATCTCCAGCCTTCCGAGGAGCATCGTGAAGGAAAGCACGAGCTTGCTGCGCGCGGAGAAGAAGGCGAAATTCTTAGTCGGACCCGCAAGCTCCAGCGCGGGACCGACATTGCTCACGCAGGTGAGCGCCGCGCTCTGCGAGGTCACCATGTCCACCCCGTCGAGCGAGACGATCGCAGTACACACGAGAATGATGACCACATAAGCAAAGAAGAACATCGAAACGGAGATGACCGTGTTTTCCTCCACGCGCTGCCCGTCGAGCGTGATGGGGCGTACCTCGCGCGTGTGGAGAATGCGCCGCAGGTCGCGCCGCAGCCCCTTGAAGAGCACGACGAAGCGCGCGACCTTGATGCCGCCCGCGGTCGAGCCGGCGCAGCCGCCCGTGAACATCACGAGCAGCAAAATCGCCTCGCAGAACTTCGGCCAGAGGTCATAGTCGGTGGTATAAAAGCCGGTGGTCGAGATGAGCGTTGTGACCTGAAAGGCGGCCTGCGAAATGGCATCGTAGATGCGATGTCCCGCGGCGATCAGATCGCCCGCAATCAGCCCCGTCGCCGTGAGCACGATGCCGGTGTAGACGCGCAGCTCGTCGCTTCGGATCGCCTCGCGCCAGCGGCGCGTTGCAAAGAGGAAGAGGAGCGTGAAGTTGACCGAGGAGACGAACATGAAAAAGACGAGGATCCAGTTGACCGCCTCGGACTGATAGAAGGCGATGGAGGTGCTGCGAATGGAAAAGCCGCCGGTGGAGATGGTCGTGAGCGCGGTGGTGATCGAATCGAACCAGGGCATTCCCGCCACGCGCAGGGCGAGCGTCTGCGCCGCGGTGAGGGCGAGGTAGATGATATAGAGCATCTTCGCCGTATCGTTGGTGCGCGGGAGCAGCTTGGTGGAAACGGGGCCGGGGCTCTCCGCCTTCATCAGATTCACGCTGCCCTCGCTGATCTTCGGCAGCAGCGCCAGCAGCAGCACCAGTACGCCCATGCCGCCCATCCACTGCGTCAGCGCGCGCCAGAAGAGAATGCCGCGCGGCAGCGCCTCGGGCGAGGGAAAGATAGAGGCGCCGGTGGTCGTGAAGCCGGAGACTGTTTCGAAAAATGCGTCGATATACCCGCAGCAGCCGCTGAGGAAATAGGGCAGCGCGCCGAACAGACTCAGCACCACCCAGCACAGGGCAACGCACACGAAGCCGTCGCGCGTTTGCAGGCGGCGGTTGTCGATGCGGTGCGCGAGCAGCGGAAGACCGCAGACCGCGCACGCGGCGACGGAGATCAGGAATGCGGTGATATCCTCCCCGTGCGTGAGGATCGCGACGCTCAGCGGGAAGAGGAGACAGGCGGCCTCGATGCAGAGAACGAAGCCGAGGATCTTGGCGATCAGCTTTTTGTTCATGGCCGCGTCACTTCTCCAAAATGTCGTTCAGGTCGCTCAGGAAGAGGGATTTTGCCACCACGATCACGCGGTCACCCTCGGAGATGATGGAATGACCGCCGGGAATGACGAGCTTGCCCGCGTGGACGATGGCGGCAACGAGCAGACCCGGCTTGAAGCGCAGGTCCTTGAGGGGCGTGTTGAGGAAGTGCGTGGCGGAGCTTGCGGTGAACTCCACAGCCTCCATCGCGCCGCCGAGGATCTTGTGCAGGCTCTCCACGGCGCTGCCCTGCGAGTTCGCGATGCCGCGCACATAGCTGGAGATCTGGCTCGCCGTGACATCTCTCGGCGAGATGACGATGTTGATGCCGAGGTCGTGGACGAGGGCGGTGTAGTTCGGGCGCGACATCTTCGGCAGCACCTTCGCGACGCCTGCGGCTTTGGCGGTGAGCGCCATGAGGAGATTCTCCTCGTCGCGGCCGGTGAGGGAGATGAAGGCGTCGGCGTCGAAAATGCCCTCGGCGTCGAGCAGGTCGTGGTCGGTGCCGTCGCCGTGAATCACCGTCGCCTTCGGCAGACGCTCGGCGAGGTCGAGGCAGCGTTCCTCGTCGCGCTCCACGATGGTGATGTGCGCACCCAGCCCCTCGAGCGCCCAGGCAAGATAGAGCGCGATGCGCCCGCCGCCGATGACGCTCAGGCGGCGGATCGGCGCGGTGTCGCGCCCCATGCCGCGCAGCACGCGGACTGTCTCGGTCGGTGTGCCGATGGCGTAAACACGGTCGCCGCACAGGGGAACGAAATTACCGTTCGGCACGATGACCTCGTCATCGCGCTTCGCCGCGCACAGCAGCAGCGCGTTGGGGTGGAGCTTGTTGTATTCGATCAGGCTCTTGCCCGCCATGCCGTCGCCCTCGGCGATCTGAAAGCCGATGAGCTCCACGCTGCCGCGGGCGAAGCTCTCCACGCTGAACGCGGCGGGCACGCGCAGAATGCGCGCGATCTCCTGCGCGGCGGCGTATTCGGGGTTGATGATCATGTCCAGCCCGATCTCACGGCGCAGGATCGGCGCGTCGCGGTAATACTCGGGATTGCGCACGCGGGCGACCGTGTGCTTCGCGCCGAGCTTTTTCGCCATCAGCGTGCAGAGGAGATTCACCTCGTCGTCCGCGGTCACGGCGATCACGAGGTCTGCCTCGCGCACGCCCGCGTGCAGCAGCACGCTCACGCACGCGCCGTTGCCCTCCGTACACATCGCATCGAGCACGGCGTCCGCGTGCGCGAGCGCCTCGTCGCTCTCGTCCACGAGGACGAGGTCGTGCTCCTCGCCCGCAAGCTGCTGGGCGATGGCGTAGCCGACTTTGCCGAGGCCGACAATGATGATCTTCATGAATGCTTCTCCCTTCTGCCGCGCGCCGCGCGGCACAGCCGCTGTGATCGGACCCGCGCTTATTCGCGCGTGTCCTTCAATTCCTTCAAAACACTGTTGAACTCCGCGCCGAGGATCATCATGGTCGCGGAGAGATAGAGCCACAAGAGCAAAACGATGATCGTCCCGATCGAGCCGTAGATCACGGAATAGCGCGCCGCGCTCTCCACATAATAGGAAAAGAGGAGCGAGAGCGCCATCCACGCCGCCATGCTCAGCAGCACACCGGGCCAGATATAGTGAATGCCGCGCGTTTCCTGCGCCAGACCGTAGAGCACGGCGAGGGCGAAAAAGATCAGCACGCCCAGCAGCGCGAAACGCAGCGTGGACCACAGCTCGATGGTGTGGTCGGTCAAAAAGGCGCTGAAGTGGATAAAGCGCGCGCAGAACTCCAGCACGCGCTGCCCGACGAGGGCGAGCGCGAGCGAGAGGGGAATCGTGAGAAAGAGGCAGATGGTGTAGAGAAACACCTTGAGCTGATGGCGGACAAAATGCGTGGGCCGCCCGAGCCCGTAGGCCTTGCGCACCGAGAGCAGCAGCGCGTTTGCCGCGCGCATCGGAAACCAGACCGAGAAAATGAGGCCGAAGGTCAGCAGCGCGCGGCTCGAAACGCTGGAAACATAGCGCAGATACTGCACGAGAAGGTCCAGCACCTCGATGGGAATGATGCTGCCGAGCTCGCGCAGGAAGCCCTCGATGTCCACCGCGAAGATACCGACGAGGTTACTCAGAAAGATCAGCAGCGGAAAGAGCGCGAAGAGCAGATAATAGGTCAGCGCCGCGCTGTCGCGCGCGACGCGGTGGTCAAAGTAGCGCCGCACGAGCAGCGTGATGCCGCGCACGATCGGATTGTGTGTCACGCGTTCGGGCAACTCCCGTTCACCTCCGCGGAAAATCAGGACACATGGTGTTAAGAAACAGTTATACTATAGCACAGGCGCGGGGAAAAGGGAAGAGAAAGATTCGGCAAAGGGAGTGCGGCGCACCACGGCGGAAAAATCGGGAAAACACTTGACAAAGGGGAAAAGGGTGCATAAAATTAAGAAACAGAAAAGAATATTCGTCCGGTAGGTAAGGCTACCATCAGGATATGGACTGCTGCCGCAGAGTCGTGGAGACACGATGAGAGGGTTTGAACAGGTGGCATCGAAAAACAAGGTGCCATCTAATGCAGTTTCACCGCCTGATGATGCTAAAGCTCGAACGGTAGGAAGGCCGCCGCGCGCGGTTTTTGTCAGTGTCGCTCCACAGCCTCGTCACCGGACGGAGACTGTGGTTTTTTGTTTTCGCCGCCGAAAGCGCGAGCCCCTGACGGCGAAGAAACGCGGAAAGGAGGGACGCGCATGACGGATTTTGAAGATCGCCGCGAGGACTTGCTCGAGAGCATAGAGGAGATGACGCGGCAAAAGCAGTATACGGCGCTGCGCGACCTTCTCATCGAGTTGGAGCCGGCGGATATCGCCGACCTCTTTGAAGATCTGCCGGAGGAGATCCTGCCGCTCCTCTTCCGCCTGCTTCCCAAGGAGCCGGCGGCGGAGCTGTTCGTCGAGCTGGAGGCCGATGTGCAGGAGATGCTCATTCGCGGCTTTTCCAACACCGAGCTCAAGGAGGTGCTCGACGAGCTCTACCTCGACGATGCGGTCGATATCGTCGAGGAGATGCCCGCGGGCGTGGTCAAGCGTATTTTGAAGCACGCCGACCCCGACACGCGCAAGAGCATCAACGAGATCCTGAAATATCCCGAGGACTCCGCCGGCGCGCTGATGACGACCGAGTTCGTCGATCTCAAGCGCGACATGACGGTCGAGGACGCGCTCAAGCGCATTCGCCGCACGGGTACGGACAAGGAGACGATCAATGTCTGCTATGTGGTCGACCCCGCGCGTAAACTCCTCGGCATCATCTCCCTGCGCACGATCCTCCTCGCCGACGAGGACGATGTCATTGAGGACATCATGGAGCCGAACGCCATCTCCGTCACGACGCTCGAGGATAAGGAAGATGTCGCCCAGACCTTCTCGAAGTACGACTTCATCGCTCTGCCGGTCGTTGACAAGGAAAACCGCCTTGTCGGCATCATCACCGTCGACGACGCGATCGATGTCATGGAAGAAGAGACGACCGAGGACTTTGAAAAGATGGCGGCGATGCTGCCCTCGGATAAGCCCTATCTCAAAACCGGCGTTTTTGAGACCTGGAAGGCGCGTATCCCGTGGCTCCTCGTCCTCATGCTCTCCGCGACCTTCACCGGCATCATTCTGAACCATTACGAAACGGCGCTCTCCGCCTGCATCGTGCTCAACTCCTTTATCCCCATGCTCACCGGCACGGGCGGCAACAGCGGCACGCAGGCGAGCACGGCGGTCATTCGCGCACTGAGCTTGGACGAGGTCGATTTTTCCGACTTGACGCAGGTTATATGGAAGGAACTGCGCGTGGCGCTGCTGTGCGGCATCTGCCTCGGCAGCGCGAACTTCGCCAAAATGCTGCTCATCGATCGCACGCTGCTGCACAATCCCGCCGTCACGCCGACGGTGGCGCTCGTGGTGTGCGTGACGCTGGTGTTCGTCGTCTTTTTCGCCAAGCTCGTCGGCTGCTCGCTGCCCCTCCTTGCCGAGCGGATCGGGCTGGACCCCGCGGTCATGGCATCGCCCTTCATTTCGACCATCGTTGACGCGATGTCGCTCATCATCTACTTCCGCTTCGCTTCGTTCCTGCTCGGGCTTTGACCGCACCGCGAAATTCCCCTTTTCATTTGCCCCGAAGTATGCTATCATCGTAGCCAAAGAACAGCGAAGGCAAGGGGGCTTATCTTATGGAGGAAAAGCTGCGGGAATACGCGCGGCTGCTCGTCGAGGTCGGACTGGGTGTGGAGAAGGGGCAGACGATGATCCTCTCCTCGCCGGTCGAGTGCGCGCCGTTCGCGCGGCTGTGTGCCTCGGCGGCTTATGACCTGGGCTGCGGCGAGGTCGTGATGAACTGGACGGACGACTATATGACGCGCGAGCGCTTTCTGCGCGCGCAGGACGCGGCGTTCGACACGCCGCGCGCGTGGCGCAAGGCGTTTTTCACCGACTATTCCGCGCAGGGCGCGGCCTATCTCGCGCTTGCGGCGGAGGATCCGGAGACGCTGCTTGGCGTTTCCCCCGACCGGCTCGTGCGCGCACAGCGCACCTCGTCCGCCGAGCGCGAGAGCTTTGACCGGCTGCAAATGGCGAACGCCTTTCCGTGGTGCGTCGCGGGCGTTCCGGTCGCGGCGTGGGCGAAGAAGGTGTTCCCCGCGCTTGCGGAGGACGCGGCGATCGCCGCCCTCTGGGACGCGATCTTCAAGACCGTGCGCGTCACCGGCGACGGGAGCGCCGCCGCGCGCTGGCGCGAGCATATCGCGCTTTTGACCGCGCGCAAGGAGAAGCTCAACGCGCTGCGCCTCAAATCCCTGCACTACACCAACTCCCTCGGCACCGACCTCACGGTCGAGCTGCCGGACGATCACCTCTGGGCGGCGGGCAGCGCCGCGACGCCCGCGGGTCATGGTTTCATCGCCAATATGCCCACGGAGGAGATCTTCACCGCCCCGCGCAAGACCGGCGTGAACGGCACGGTCTGCGCCTCGCTGCCGCTCGTCAACAACGGCACGATCATCGAAAATCTTCGCTTCACCGTGCGCGAGGGGAAGATCGTCGAGGCGACGGCAACGCGCGGCGAGGACGCGCTGAACGCCGCCCTTGCGGTGGACGACGGCGCGCGCTACTTCGGCGAGGTCGCACTCGTGCCGTATTCGAGCCCCATTCGCGAGAGCGGGCTGCTCTTTTATAACACGCTCTATGATGAGAACGCCTCCTGCCACCTCGCCTTCGGCGAGGCCTATCCCGAGTGCATCGAGGGCGGCGAGGCGATGAGCCGCGAGGAGCTGGACGCCCACGGGCTCAACCACTCGCTCACCCATGTGGACTTCATGCTCGGCACCGCGGACCTCTCCATCGTCGGCACGACGCAGGACGGCCGCACGGTCGAGATTTTCCGCGACGGAAATTTTGCCCTTTGAGGCGACAGACGATACGGAGGATAAGACAATGAATTTTAACCGCATTGAAACAAGCGAAAAGGTACTGGTCATGCCCGGAGCGATGGTCTGCGGCGATGTGGAGATCGGCGAGGATACGGCGTTCTGGTTTAACAGCGTCTGCCGCGCGGAGCTGCAGCCCATCAAGATCGGCAAGCGCTGCAACATTCAGGACTGTGCCGTGATCCACAACCTCTGCACTCTCGGCGACGATGTGTCCGTCGGCCACGGCGCGATCGTCCACGGTGCGACCATCGGCGACCGCGTGATCGTCGGCATGGGCGCGGTCGTGCTCGACGGCGCGAAGATCGGGGACGACTGCATCATCGCCGCCGGCGCGGTCGTGACGGGCAAGATGGACGCGCCCGCGGGCAGCCTCATCGTCGGCAGCCCCGCCGTCGTCGCAAAGCCCCTGAGCGACAGGCAGAAGGCTTCCTGCCTTGAAAACAGTGAGCTTTACTATCGCAAGAGCGTGGAGTACCGCGCCTATCTTGCGCAGCAGAAATGAACGGAGGGCGCGCCATGAAGATCCTCGTCATCAACGGAGCGAACATGAACCTCCTCGGCAAGCGTGAGCCGGACATCTACGGGCGCGAGGATTACGCCGCACTCTGCGCGCGCATCTATGCCCACGCCCAGAGCCGCGGCATCGCGGTCGAGTGCTTCCAGTCCAACCACGAGGGCGCGATCATCGATGCCATTCAGGACGCGGACGGCACCTTCGACGGCATCGTCATCAACCCCGGCGCCTACGCGCACTACAGCTATGCCATTCGCGACGCGATCAAGGCCATCAAGATTCCGGTGGTGGAGGTGCACCTCTCCGACATTGAAAAGCGCGAGGAGTTCCGCCATCTCTCCGTCACCGCGCCGGTGTGCGTCGCGCAGATCCGCGGACACGGCTTCGAGAGCTACACCATGGGCATCGATATGCTCGCCGGAAGCAACTGAAACGAGGAAACGCCGACCGGAAGGTCGGCGTTCCTTTTTGCTATCTATTTAGAAAATTTTCTAAATACCGCTTGACAAATACCGCGCGGCGGTGTAGCATCTATTTAGATAAAATTCTAAATAACAAAACGGAAAGGAGAGCGTTCGTGGGACTGAGCGAGACGATGAAGGCGCTGGGTGACCCCGTGCGGCGCGAGATACTGAACCTGCTCAAGAGCGGGCGAATGACCGCGGGCGACATCGCGGGACATTTCGACATGACCGCGGCGACGGTCTCCTACCATTTGGCGCAGCTCAAGCGCGCGGAGCTCATCTACGAGAGCCGCGAAAAAAACTTTATCTACTACAGCCTCAACGCCTCGGTTTTGGAAGAGGTGCTGCTGTGGCTGCAAGACCTGAAGGGGGAGAAGAGGGAATGAAGAAGATCAAAAAAGAGGTTTGGCTGACCTCGTTCGTGTGCCTGCTGCCGATCCTCGCGGGGCTTTATTTCTACCCGCAGCTTCCCGAGACCGTGGCGACGCACTTCGGCATCGACGGGACGCCCAACGGCTATTCGAGCCGCTTCACCGCCGCCATCACTCTGCCCGCGCTGCTTCTCGTGCTGCATCTTGTGTGCTGCGTCGGCGGCTCGCGAGGACTTTCGCGCGGAACGGAGAGCGCCGCTATGCGGCGCGTGATCCTCTGGCTCTGCCCGTTCATCTCCGTGCTGTGCAGCACGGTGACGCTCGGCACGGCGCTCGGCGGCGAGCCGCACATCGCGACGCTCGTGTCTTCGGCGGTGGGCGTGCTGCTCCTCGTGCTGGGGAACTATATGCCGAAGATTCGCCCGAACCACACCATCGGCGTGCGCACGCCGTGGACCTACACGAGCGAGGAAAACTGGCGCTATACCCATCGGCTCACGGGCTTCGTGTGGGTGATCGCGGGCATCTTGATGCTCGTCATCTCGCTCCTGCGCCTGTGGCAGAGCTGGATGATGGTGGCGCTGCTCCTTTTTATCGGGGGCGTGCCGATCACGGCGTCCTACCTCTACTACCGCCGTGAGAGGGGAGGGGAGGAGTCATGAGCGTTTCGACTGCATCGCTCATCGCGATGGGAGCGAGCGCGGCGTTCTGCGTGCTGCTGCCGCTCGGCGTTCTCCTCCGGTGGCGCAGGACGGAGCGCGTGCGCCTGCTGCCCGCGCTCTGGGGCGCGGTGACCTTCCTCGTTTTCTCGCAGGGGCTGGAGGGCGTGCTGCACTATTTCTGCCTGCTCTCGGATAACGCCGTCTCGCGCGCGATCTGGGCAAGTCCGTGGCTCTATATGCTCTACGGCGCGCTCGCCGCGGGCATTTTCGAGGAGTGCGGCCGCTTCGTGATGTTCAAGACCGTCCTGCGTCGCACACCCGAGCGCGCCGCCGCAGTTACGGTGGGCATCGGTCACGGCGGGGTCGAGTGTATCCTGATCTCGGGGCTGTCAATGGCGCTGACCTTCGTTTTCGCGCTCTATTGGAACGCGGGCGACCTCGCCGCGCTCGGGCAGCTCCTCGGCGATGCGAGCGCCCTACAGCCGATGGTCGATTCGCTCGGGAAGTACACCGTGGGCTACTGCCTGCTCGCCTGTCTCGAGCGCGTGAGCGCGATGCTGCTGCACATCTCGCTCTCGATCTTCGTCTTTGCCGCGGCGCGCAGCCGCGCGAAGCGCAGCTACCTGCCCTTTGCCATCGCGCTGCACGCGATCTTTGATATGCCCGCCGCGCTCTATCAGTTCGGCGCAGTCAAAGAACTGTTCGTCGTTGAGCTTTGGCTCATCGTCTGCGCGCTCTATGCCCTGCGCAGCGCGCGCAAATGCTATCTGGAGGAATGTGACGCATGAAGGAGGAGAGAACGATAGAACCGATCAAACCGGGACGCTACCGCCACTTCAAGGGGAATGAGTACGAAGTCCTCGGCACGGCGAAGCACAGCGAAACGCTGGAGGAGATGGTCGTCTACCGCGCGCTCTACGGCGAGCGGGGACTGTGGGTGCGCCCCGCGGCGATGTGGAACGAGACCGTCGAGCGCGACGGTGCGACTTACCGGCGCTTCACCTATCTCGGCGAATGACGGACTATACGCTCGTCCGCTCGCGGCGGCGGACGCTTTCGATGGAGCTCACGCGCGACGGCGCGGTGGTCGTGCGCGCGCCGATGAAGCTCAGCCGCGAGAAGATCGATGCCTTTGTCGCCGCGCACGAGGAATGGCTCGCGCGGGCAAGGGCACGCCGCGCCGCGCGCCTTGCCGCCCACCCCGAGCCGACGGAGGCGGAGCGCGCCGCGCTCCTCGCGCGGGCGAAGGCGGAGCTGCCGCAGCGCGTCGCGTATTGGAGCGGCGTCACGGGGCTCGTGCCGACCGGCGTGAAGATTACCTCTGCGCGCACGCGCTTTGGGAGCTGCAACACGAAAAACGGCGTATGCTTTTCCTGGCGGCTCATGCAGTATCCCGCGGAGGCGATCGACCTTGTCGTCGTCCATGAGCTCTGCCACATCGCGCACCGTGACCACGGCGCGCAGTTCTACGCGCTGCTCGGCAGCATTCTCCCCGATCACCGCGAGCGCATGAAGCTGCTGCGGGAGTAAAACAAAACCGGAGTGACGATCTACCGTCACTCCGGTTTTTCATTTGTGATGGGTCACCAGTCGGCGAGGACCTTGACCACGCACTTTTTGACGGTGGCGGGCGCGCCGATGGCGATGGCGGGCGCGTGCGCGTCCTCGGGGAAGAGGACGAGGAAACGGCGGTTTCCGATCGGCAGCTTCGCGGTCGGACCGTGGTGGAGCCAGATGTCATTGTCGGGCTTCGCCTCGACCACCTCGGTCATCGTCTCCAGCGGAGCGACACCGACGAGCTCCTCGCCCTCGATGAGATACTGAATGTCGATGTATTTGCGGTGCGCCTCGGGCGTATCGTTGTCCTCGCGCGTCTCGCACGACTGCACGAAGGCGAACAGCCGCTCGCCGTCCAGCTCGAAGCGCGTGCGCGTATCCTTGGAAAAGTCGGTCTCGGCGAGGAAGCGAAGCCCCTGCAAAACGCCGGGGTGCATTCCCTCGTAGCGGGAGAGATGGTCAAGCGTATCGTAGATCATAGCGGTCTCCTTTCTCTTGTCAAAAACGGAAAAGCGCATTGCCCCTCCGCACCTTGGTCGTTTGCGGCGCCTTATGCCTCGTCGTCATCGATCAGCCGCAGCCCCGCGGTGGCGGAGACGGGCAGCGTGAAGCAGATGGACTTGGCCTTGCTCTCCATGCCGGCATCGCGCATGATGGCGGACATGATATCGTTGCGCTGCTCGCGGCGCACGACAATGTAGATCATCTCCTTCTCCGCGGCCAGCGAGATGCCGAGGAACTTCTCCGCGCCCTCCATGCCGGTGCCCTTGGCGTGGATCACGGTGCCGCCGCCCGCACCCGCGCCGCGCGCGGCGTCCATGATGAGGTCGCTGTAGCCGTGGTTGGCGATGACCAGCAAAAGCTCGTATTTGGTATCCTTCATGGTGGATTCCTCCCCCTTTTGGTAGTTTTGATGCTCGGTCAGGAATTGCAGCTCGCGCCGTCCGCCGATCGAACTGAGCGGGACGGTGAAGGCGATGCCCATACCGGGCGCGTCGATCTGAAGCGTGCGGCGCAGACCGCGGCGCAGCTCCTCCCACTTTTCGTCGGTGACGACGGAGGAGAACACGCACTTGTCGCTGCGCTCGAGCCCGAGGTAGTCGAGCATTTCACTGCTCGCCGTGCCGAGGGCGAGCGAGATGAACTGCACGGGGACCTCCTTTTCCCGATAGAAGGAGAGGAAGGTCGCGAGCTTGCTGCGCTCGGTGATGGTGACCATCAGATTCAATTCACTCATGCCGTTCCCTCCTTACAGGTCAATGATGGCATAATCGTCCGCGGCAAGGGCGGCTCCTGCCGACGCAGGGACGGGTACCGCGACGCCGCGCTTCGTGCGCAGGCGGTAAATGAGACCCAGACCCTGAATGGTGATCAGCGGCGTCATGGCGACCATGGCGACCACGCCGAAGGCGTCCGTCACGATGTTGCCGCCGACCGCCGCGCACGCGCCCATCGCAAAGGGCAGCAGGAAGGTCGTTGCCATCGGGCCGGAGGCCACGCCGCCGGAGTCGAAGGCGATGGCGGTGAAGAGCTTGGGGACAAAGAACGAGAGCACGATGGCGATGGTGTAGCCGGGAATGAGCAGGTAGAAGATCGAGATGCCCGTGAGCACGCGGAGCATGGCAAGACCCACCGAAACGGCGACACCGATGGACAGCGAATGCTTCATCGCGCTGCCGGGGATCGCGCCGTCGGTCAGTTCCTCGACCTGACGCATCAAAACGGCAACGGCGGGCTCGGCCATGACGATGAAGTAGCCGATGAGCATACCGATGGGAATGATGATCCAGTTGTAGCTCAGTCCGGCGATGACGCTGCCGAGGTAGTTGCCCGCGGGCATGAAGCCGACATTCACGCCGGTGAGGAAGATGACGAGCCCGAAATATGTATAGGCAAGACCCACGCCGATGCGAATGAGCTGCTTGCGCTCCAGGTGGAGCGTGGTGAGGTTGAAGATGCCGAAGAAGGCCGCGATGGGCAGGAGCGAAATGGCGATCTCCTTAAAATAGGTCGGGAAGGCGACAAAGAAAATATCCCACAGCTCGGTCGTGTCGCGAATTTCGGGAATGACCACGGCGGAATAGCTGCCGCCGTCCGGGTGGAAGATGAGGCTCAAAATCAGCACCGCGAGAATGGGGCCGATCGAGCACAGCGCCACCAGACCGAAGCTGTCGTTCGCGCTGTGCTTATCGCTTCGGATCGAGGAAACACCGACGCCCAGCGCCATGATGAACGGCACGGTCATCGGGCCCGTCGTCACGCCGCCGGAGTCGAAGGCGACGGCAAGGAAGTCCTTCGGCACGAACATCGCCAGCACAAAGACCACGATATAGAAGCCCACGAGCATCGTGTTGAGCGGGATCGAGAGCAGCATACGCAGCATCGCGAAGCACAGGAACAAGCCCACGCCGACGGCGACCGTGACGATGAGCGTCATGTTCGGCACCGACGGCACCTGATTGGCGAGCACCTGCAAGTCCGGCTCGGAGATCGTGATGAGGAAGCCGAGCAGGAAGCCGAGGGCGAGCATGATGCCGACCTTGCGCGTTTTCGTGATGCACGCGCCCACACGCTCGCCCATAGGCGTCATGGCGAGCTCCGCGCCGAGGTTGAAGAACATCGTGCCGACCACGAGCAGCACCGCGCCGAAGAGGAACGCCGTCAGCACGCTCGTCGGGAGCGGGGCGATGGTGAAGCTCAAAACCAGCACGATGCCGAGAATGGGAAGCACGGCTACGAGCGCTTCATTGAGTTTTTCGTTGAGTTTGCTGCGATACAAGGAAACAGCTCCTTTCCAAAGGTCAATATTTTTAATCAGTATATCACAGATGATTGTTACATTTCTGTTAAGAATGAAAAAATTGCCCGATCTGCACGCCCGCGCCGCGGACGGCGCGTACAGGGGGCGGCGAAATTTCTCTTGTTATTTTGCCCTTCATCGTATATAATACAGATGATTGCACGAATCACAGAACCAAAAGATCCGAAAAACGCAGCTTTGCAGAAAGGATGCGCGAGCAATGATAGAGCTGAGAAACGATAAGGGCAGTATCCTCGTGAGCGACGCGGCGCTGTCCGCGCTGACCGGCGCCGCCGCGACGAGCTGCTTCGGCGTAAAGGGCATGGCGTACCGCTCGATGACGGACGGCATCGTCCACCTGCTGCGCCGCGAGGCGATGAGCAAGGGCGTACGCATCACGCAGCACGAGGGGAGAGAGATCTCCATCGATCTGCACATCATCGTGGAGCACGGTGTGAACATCACGGCGGTCTGCCGTGCCATCATGGGACAGGTGCGCTACCTTGTCACCGAAAACACCGGAGCGGTCGTGCGCGGCGTGAATGTCTGCGTCGACAGCATGACCATGTAAACAAGAGGAGGAACCTGATCGATGCACGATATCATCACCGGTCCTGTCCTGCAGGAGATGCTGCTCTTCGGCGCGGCGTCGATCGCACGGGAAAAGCAGGGCATCAATGATTTGAATGTTTTCCCGGTCCCAGACGGCGACACGGGCACGAATATGAGCCTGACGATGCAGACGGCGGCGCAGGAGCTGCACAAGCGCAGCCCCGCCACGGTGGAGCTTGCCTCCTCCATCGCCGCGAGCGCTCTGCTGCGCGGCGCGCGCGGCAACTCGGGCGTCATTCTCTCGCTGCTCTTCCGCGGCATCTCCAAGGGGCTCAAGGGCTGCGTCACGGCAGACGGCTGCACCTTCGCCGCAGCGATGCAGGAGGGCGTGAGCTCGGCCTACAACGCCGTGATGAAGCCCGCCGAGGGCACGATCCTCACCGTCTCCCGTCTTTCCGCCGACCGCGCGATGGCGGCGAGCGGCGAGAAGAACAGCGTGGAGTATGTCTTGGAGCAGGCGATCGCGCAGGGCGAGGAGACGCTCAAGGAAACGGTCGAGATGAACCCCGTTCTCAAAAAGGCGGGCGTGGTCGACGCGGGCGGCAAGGGCTACCTTGTGATCCTCAAGGGAATGCTCGCCGCGCTGCGCGGCGAGGAGATGCCCGAGATCGAGCATGACGCGCCCGTGCGCGAGAAAGCGGACTTCGCCTCCATCGGCGACGAGGACATCACCTTTGCCTTTGACACGGTCTTCATCGTGCGCAAGACGGCGAACAAGTCGATCGAGCCGTTCCGCGCCTTCCTCAACAGCATCGGCGACAGTCTCGTCATCGGCGAGGACGACGAGGCGTTCAAGGTTCATGTCCATACTGACACCCCGGGCGTCGCGCTCACCGAGGCGCAGAAGTACGGCACGCTCGAGCTCGCCAAGATCGAGAATATGCGCACGCAGGCGGAGGATCTTGCCGCCGGACGCAAGGCGCAGTCCACCGACGATCTGGAGGAGGACGAGCATGACCATGCGCCCGCCGCGCCGCAGGAACTCAAGCCCTTCGGCTTTCTCGCCGTGTGCGCGGGCGACGGGCTCGCCGCCGTCTTCACCGACCTCGGTGCGGACGGCATCGTCAGCGGCGGGCAGACCATGAATCCCTCGACCGAGAGCATTCTCACCGAGATCGAGAAGATCCCCGCGGAGACGGTCTTCGTCCTGCCGAACAACAAGAATATCGTGATGGCGGCGCAGCAGTGCGTGGGCCTTACGGAGAAGACGGTCGTCGTGATCCCGACCGCGAGCGTCCCGCAGGGCATCGGCGCGATGATGGCGGTCGACCCGGAGGAGACGGACGCGGGGAGCATTGAGCAGGCGATGAACGCCGCCGCCTCGCTCGTCACCACCGCGCAGATTACCTACGCCGCGCGCAACAGCGAGTTCGACGGCTTCGCCATTCGCGAGGGCGACTATCTGGCGCTGCTCGAGGGCAAGCTCTTCGGCACGGAGACGGACATCGCCGCCGTTCTGGAAAAGCTCGCGAACGAGGCGAAGGAGCGCGGCGCGGAGTTCATCAATCTCTTCTACGGCTCCGATGTCAGCGAGGAGGACGCCGCGAAAACGGGCGAGCTCTTCACGCGATGCTGTCCGGACGCGGAGGTCAATGTGGTCAGCGGCGGCCAGCCGGTGTATTACTACATCATCTCCATGGAATAAAACCGAACACGCGGGAGCGAAAATCAAAACGGGAGGGGCAATGCCCCTTCCGTTTTTTGCTGCGCGGGGAAAAAGCAGCGCCCTTTCGGACGCTGCAAAGCGTGCGGAGAGAAATCGCTCAGGGGAGGAATGCGCCGTCCACCGTGAGGACCTGACCGGTGATGAAGCCCGCCTTCTCGCTCGCAAGAAAGGCGACGGCCTCGGCGATGTCCTCGGGCGTGCCGAGCCGACCGAGCGGCGTCTGCGCGGCAAGGTCGCGCAGCGTTTCGTCGCCGAGCACCTTGACCATATCGGTGTCGATGACGCCGGGAGCGACGCAGTTGACGCGAATGCCGCTGGGCGCAAGCTCCATCGCGAGCGAGCGCGTGAGTCCGATGAGCGCGTGCTTGGTGCAGGAATAGGTGACCTCACAGCTTGCGCCGTGCTGTCCCCAAATAGAGGAGATGTTGACGATCACGCCGCGCTTTTCATGGATCATATTCGGCAGCACCGCCTGAATGGTGTTGCGCGCGCCGTTGAGATTGACGGAGAAATAGCGCTCCCAGAGCTCGTCCGTCACATCTTGAAAGAGCGCCTGACCCGCGACGCCCGCGTTGTTCACTAAAAGCGTTACAGGACCGAAGGCCTCCTCCACGCCGCGGACCATCGCGTTCACCGCCGCGCGGTCGGCGACATCGGCCTGAAACGCGCGGGCGCGGCAGCCCTCGCGCGTGAGCTGCGCGACAAGCTCCTCCGCCTTGTCGCGGCGCTCGAAGTAGTTGATGCCCACAGCGTAGCCCTCGCGGGCGAGCTGCGCGGCGACGGCGCGGCCGATGCCGCGCGAGGAGCCGGTGACGAGCGCGACCTTTTCCATCGCCGCGCTCACTTTCCCGTGGAGCCGAAGCCGCCCTCGCCGCGCTCGGACGCGGGCAGCTCGGTGACTTCGGAAAACTCGATGGGGAGGTACGGCAGCAGCACGAGCTGCGCGATGCGCTCGCCTGTGCGGATCGTGCGGGGCGTGGCGGTGTCGTTGTGCAGCGCGACAAGGCACTCGCCGCGGTAGTCGCTGTCGACCACGCCGACGCAGTTCGCGGGGCGCAGCCCCTCGCGGCTCGCGAGCCCGCTGCGGGCGAACACGCCGCCGAAGGTCCCCTCGGGCAGCGCGACGGCGATGCCGGTGGGCACCATGACGGTGTGGTGCGCGGGAATGGTCAGCTCCCCGTCACCGGGAAGACAGGCGTAGAGATCGTAACCGGCGGCGCAGGCGGAGCCGGAGGTCGGAATGGTGGCGTTGGGGTCGAGCTTTTTGATTTGCACTTGCGGCATGGTTTACTGTTCCTCCCAGAGTGTGATGATGCCGGAGGCAAGCGTCCTCGGCACATGAATGATGCGCTGATTGCTCGAGCCGCGGAAACGCAGCGAAATGTCGTACAGCGCCTCCTCGAAGCGCCCGTCCACGAGAATGTCTACGAGCGCGAGCAGCTCGTCCGTCACCTCGCAGCGCGGGTGGGAGCCGTCGGTGTGGAGCTGCTCCCAGGTGAAGCCGGTGAACGCCCAGATCGTTTTGCGCGGCAGCTTCTCGCGCACGCGGCGCAGGAAGGGCAGCAGCGCGCGCTGATTTTCCGGCTCGAAGGGCTCGCCGCCGAGGAGCGTGAGACCGTTGATATACGCGGGCTCGAGCAGACGGAGCAGCTCCGCCTCGGTTTTTTCGGTGAAGGGCGAGCCGTAGGAAAAGTCCCAGGTCTGCGGCTGAAAGCAGTTTTTGCAGCGGTTGGTGCAGCCGGAGACGAAGAGCGTCACGCGGACGCCCTCGCCGTTGGCGATGTCGCAGTTTTTGATCTCACCGTAGTGCATGAAGGGAAGCCTCCTGTCCGTTGAAGATGAGGTCTGCGTGCGTCGATCGATGTGCGGCGCTCATTTCGTCTCGCAGTCCGCCGCGCGGACGGCGGCGAGCGCCAGCTCAAGCGTGGGGTCGATGCTCGGATAGTCAAGGTGGTAAAGCTCGAAGGCGAGCGGCAGCTCCGTGCAGCCGAGGATCAACACCTCGGCTCCGCGCGCGAGCAGCCCCTCACAGGTTTTGCGCAGCGCGGTCACATCATGCGCGAGGTCGCCGGCTTTGACGCCGTTGTAGATCGCGTCCATCACCGCGGCCTGATCCTCGCCCTCGGGGACGAGCAGCTCGATGCCGCGCCCTTCGAAGGTGCGCTGATAGATGCCGGTCTCCACCGTGCCGTCGGTTGCGAGCAGGCCCGCGCACTTCACGCCGCGCGCTTTGAGCGCGTCGCGCGTGACGGCGATCATGTTGATGATGGGGATATGCGTCTGTGAGGCGACCGCGTCGTAGAAATTGTGCGCGGTGTTGCAGGGCATGATGAGAAAGTCCGCGCCCATCGCCTCGAGCCGGTGCGCGCTTTTGACCATCTCCGGCACAGGGTCGGCGCCGCCATGGAGCAGCGCCGCCGTGCGGTCGGCGATGTCGGTATTCGAGTCGATGCACACGCGCGGGTGGTCCTGGTCGCACGCGGCGACGGTGTGCAGCGTGATCTTCTGAAAAAGGTCGGCGGTCGCGAGCGGCCCCATGCCGCCGAGAATGCCGATGGTCCTTTTAGGCATAGCCGGTCTCTCCTTTCGCTGTGCGAAAACGCTTACTTTTCGAGCAGCTTCTGCTGATTCTCCGGCAGCGCCGCCCTCTCGCGGTCGCGCTGGATCATCAGCTTGACCGCCTCGACCGCGACCTTGACCGAGCCGCTGGTATCCTCGCTCATGTTCTGGTCGAGCCCCGCCTTCTCGCGCTCCTGATTCCAAACCACATGGAAGCACGAGCCGCAGCGCACGCCCAGCGCGTCGGCGACGACGAAGAGCGCGGCGGATTCCATCTCGCTCGCCTTCACGCCAAGGCGCTTCCAGCTCTCCCACTTCTGCAAAAGCTCGTAGTAGACCGGACTGCGCTCGGGATTGTGCTGACCGTAGAAGCTGTCCTTACACTGCACGACGCCCGTGTGCGTGCGATAGCCGAGCGCCTCGCTCGCATCGCGCAGGGCGAGCGTGATGTCGAAATTCGCGACGGCAGGGTACTCGATGGGCGCGTACTCAAGGCTCGTGTGCTCAAAGCGGATCGCGCCGGTCGCCACCACGATGTCGCCCGACTGCACATTGATGTCGATGCCGCCGCAGGTGCCGGTGCGGATAAAGGTGTCCGCGCCGAGCTGATGCAGCTCCTCCATCGCGATCGAGGCGGAGGGGCCGCCGATGCCCGTCGAGCAGACGGAGACCTTCTCGCCGAGGAGCGTTCCGGTATAGGTCACATATTCGCGGTTCTGAGCGACCTTGACGGGGTTATCGAACAGGGCGGCGATGGCGGGGCAGCGCCCGGGGTCACCGGGAAGAATGACATAGCGCCCCACCTCACCGGGGGCACAGTGGATATGATACTGGCGCTCAAGCTCGTGCATGAAAGTCACCTCATGATAAAATATAGATGCTGCTATTATAGCAAAGGAGCGCCCGCAATGCAAGCGCTCCCGTGATGCTCAAGGGATAAACCGCGGCACGATCACGCCGCGCGGCGCGTCGGCTGTCAGGTCGAAGGCATTGCCCTCGAGCCGCGTGACGGTCTCGGCGGGGAAGAGGGCGGTAAAGTCCTCCGCCGTGCCGATCACATCGAAGCCATAGCTCCCGTGGCGGTAGTGCATGGGCACGATCACGCGCGGGGCGATGGCGTCCGCGACGCGCTTCGCGGTCGCGGCGTCAACGGTGTAGTATCCGCCGACGGGCAGCAGCAGTGCGTCACAGCCGCGCAGCGGCGCGAGCTGCGCGTCCGAGAGCTCATGCCCGAGGTCGCCGAGGTGCGCGACGCGCAGCCCCTCGGCGCGGAGAATGTGGACGGTGTTCTCCCCGCGCAGCACGCCGCCCTTTTCGTCGTGGAAGGTCGCGACGGTCTCAACTGTAAAGGGACTTTCCCTCTTGCCCAGCGGCTCGACCGCCTCGGTGAAAGCGTGGTCGCGATGACCGTGGGAGCAGAGGACTTCATGCGCGCTCGCGTGCAGCGGCGGATAGCTCTCCACAAAATAGGGGTCGAGCACGACGGTGTAGCCGCCGCTTTCGACGGCGAAGCAGGAATGGCCGAGCCAGGTGATGGTCATGGGAAAGTCTCCTTTTTCATTTATTCTTCGTCCTTCGGCGCTGCGGGCGCGGAGGACTTATTTTTCCGCCGGAAGAGAGGCTTGCGGCGGCGCAGCACGCGCACGAGCACCACGATCACCGCTGCGGCGACGAGCAGGAACACCCAGCCACCCGCGATGGCGATGATGAGATCCTCAAAGAATTCGCCCGCCTGCGTGAGACCGTTCGAGAAGGCGCGCGCCACGCGCTCACCGAAGGTCAGCGGCGCGTTCGCGCTGTCCGAGAGTTTGTAGGTCTCGCTGAGCGTGAGCGTGATGGTCGCGTAGTCCACGAGCGCGTCGTAGTGGCGCAGCGTACCGGAGAGGTGCTCGATCTCATACTCCGTTTCGCTGATGGCGCTCTCGATCGTGATGATGTCCGCCATCGTCTCCGCCTTGGCAAGAAGATTTTGCAGGCGCTCGAGCTTGATCTGGGCGGTCTTGAGGCGGGAGTCCGTGTCGTAGTAGGCCACGGTGATGTTCTCCGCCGAGGAGGACATATAGGTCACATGGCACAGCGTGCCGACCTGATCGCAGAAATGCTCGTATTCCTCCGCCGGAACGCGCACGGTGAACTCGCCGAAGCGATAGCCAGAGGAGCGGTTGCGCAGGCTCTTATTTTCAAAGTAGCCGCCGCAGGACTTCACCAGCTCCGTGATGGCTGTCTCGCTCGTGACATAGTCCTGCGTTTCGACCTCGATCGTCGCGCGGTAGACCATCTTCGCGTCCGCGTCGATCGTCGTGCCGCCGGCGAGGGAGGAGTCGTTCCGGGACTCCTCGTAGTAGACATCTCCGGCCACGGCATCGTAGGAGAAGCCGTAGTTCATGTCGCCCTTGGGGTAGCTCTCGGAGACCGTGGAGGTGGAGACCGAGTCGGTGGCGGCGGACTTTGCGCCGCAGCCGGCGAGCAGCGTGAGGAGCAGGAGCGCAGAGAGCATGAGTGCAGAAAAACGCTTCATCGTACTTGACCTCAATTCGTTCAAATTCGGGGGTTCTGAAAGGTAAGACGAAGAAAAACGGGAAAAAGTTCCGATTTTGTCAAATTTTTTCGCTTGCCGCGAGCCGCGCGAAGGTCTCAAGCGCGGCGATGATGCTGCGCCGCTCGCCCTCTGCGGTGGCGGACTCGCCGGACGCGTGCGCGCCGACGCCCTCGCGAATGCTCTCGCCCGAGTGGACAACGGTGTTCAGAACGCTCGCGCACTTCATGCCGCGCAGCCGCCCGACCGTGAGGAGCGGCGCGGTCTCCATGTCGCTGCCGACCACGCCCTTACCCGACCAGTAGGCGTTGATCTCGTCGATGTCGTCGATATAAAAGCTCTCGTGGCTGCGCACGATGCCGAGACGGTGCGGGAAGCCGAGCGCGCGGACGCTCTCGCTCAGCGTGAGCAGCAGCTCCGTATCCGGCACGGCGGGATAGCCCTCGCGCACATAGGCGCGGGAGGTGCCGTCGTCGCGCACCGCGCCGACGGCGAGCAGCAGCTCGCCCGCGGCGATATCCGGCTGAAGCGCGCCGCAGGTGCCGATGCGAATGGCGTGCGTGACGCCGATGTTTTTAAGCTCCTCGACCGCGATGCCGGTCGAAACGCCGCCCATGCCGGTCGACATCGCGAGAATGCGCGCGCCGCGATAGGTCCCGACCAGAGCGCGGTATTCGCGGTTCATGCCGAGGTCCTCGACATCTTCAAAATATTGCGCGATCCGCTCGGCGCGCTTCGGGTCTCCCGGCAGGATCGCGTAGCGGACATTCAGGCTTTCCTCCAGACGGATATGGGGCTGCTTCATGCCTGTCCCTCCCTGATTTTTCATAATACATAGCTGCAGAGCAGCTATGTATGCTGATGGCATTTCGCCTCGCCCCTGCGGGGCAACCGGCGAAGCTGCCAAGAATCATAGCCGCAGGCTATGATTCAACATTATTATTTTACACCGCCCCGCCGCGAAACGCAAGGCAAAATGCGCTCGCGCATATCCGCGCCGATTTCGCGCAAACTACCTCCGACGCGGGGACGGGCACTCGTCCCGCGTGAATTTTTCGAGGAGGGTCTGACCTATGCCCGATTACACCAACAGCGGCTGCTCCTGCACGCCCAACCACGCCATCAAATGCGATGTGAACTCCTGCGCCAATCACTGCCAGAACCAGCAGTATTGCGGCCTGAGCAGCATTCAGGTCGGCGCGCACGAATGCGACCCCACCAAGGCACCGTGCACCGACTGCCTGAGCTTCCGCAGGAAGTAAGCGGGAAGCGGCAGCGCCGCTGCCGCTTTTACATAGCGGGCGGAGGTGAGGGAGTGAAGAGAAGCGCAAAATACCGGCTCGGCGGCTTTGCCGCGGGCGTGACGAACGGGTTGTTCGGCGGGGGCGGCGGCATTCCGCTCACGGTCCTGCTGACGAAATGGGCGGGGCTGGAGGAAAAGCGGGCGTTCGCCACCTGCGTCGCGGTCATTTTTCCGATGTGCGTGGTCTCGGCGGCGCTGTACTGGTGGCGCACGGAGCTTTCGCTCGCGGCGGCAGCGCCGTATCTTCTCGGCGGGCTTGTCGGCGGACTCGTCGGCGGAAAGCTCTTTCGAAAGATGCCCGACACCTGGCTGCGGCGCGCCTTCGGACTTTTTCTGCTCTACGGCGGCGCGCGGTATCTGCTGATGGAGGGCTGAGCGATGGCGGACTGGATCGTGGGCGCGCTCGCGGGCTTCGCCACGGGGATTCTCTCCGCGTGGGGCATCGGCGGCGGGACGCTGCTCCTCCTCATCATGACGCTCTTTCTCGGCGTCGATCCCGTGCAGGCGCAGGGCATCAACCTGCTCTATTTTCTCCCGACGGCGCTCGTTTCTCTCGTGCAGCACCGAAAAAACGGCTATCTTGACCGCGAGGTGCTGCGTGCGGCGATCCCGCTCGGAACGCTCGCCGCGCTCGCGGCGGCGTGGGCGGCGACCTCGCTTGAGGTCTCCGTGCTGCGAAAGCCCTTCGGCGTCTTTCTTCTCTGGGCGGGCGGGAGTATGCTGGGGCAAAAAAAGAAATGAGGAAACGCTTTGGCGTTTCCTCATTTTTCACACAAAGACCACCTGCACGAGCAGCATATAGAACGCCGTGCCGGCAAAAAGACTCAGGAACATATTGTGCCGCCATTTGTGCAGCGCCGCGGTCGCGGCGATGGCAAGCAGCTCCGGCAGCGCGTGGAGGTCGGTAAAGACTGCGCTGCGCAGGCAGTAGATAAGCAGCAGCCCGATCACCGCGTAGGGCAGCACCGTCCCGAGATAGGTCACGAAGGCGGGCGGCTCCTTCCCCTCGGGGAAGAGCAGGAAGGGCAGAAAGCGCGTCGCCATCGTGCCGAGCACCACGGCGGCGATGGTGAGAATGCTTTGCGTTACGGTCATGGTCATGCGGCGGAACCCTCCTTTGCCTCTTTTTTGCCCGTGAGGTAGAAGCAGAGCAGAATGAGCGCCATCGCGGGCAGCATGAAGCCGTCGCTCCCGAAGAGGACAAGGCACAGCGCCGCGCAGCCAAGCCCCGTGAGGGCGGGACGGTGGTCGCGCCGCTCCTCCCACTGATTGACGAACATCACGGTGAAAAGCGCCGTCATCACGAAGTCGATGCCGGTGGTATCAAAGTGCAGGATCGAGCCGAGGAGCGCGCCGAGCGTCGCGCCGGCGACCCAGTAGAGCTGATCGAGGAGCGTGACGAAGAGCATGAACCAGCCGCGGTCCACGCCCTCCGGCGGCGTGACGGAGCAGTTGATGGAAAAGGTCTCGTCGCACATTCCGAAGATGAGGTAGGGCTTCATGCGCCCCGTGCTCTTGTATTTCTCCAGCATCGAGACACCGTAGAAGAGATGGCGCGCGTTGACCATCAGCGTGAGCAAAAAGGCGTGCAGCGGCGCAAAGGCCGAGAGCAGCAGCTCCACGGCGACGAACTCCATCGAGCCCGCATAGATCAGGGCGCTCATCGCCATGGGATAGAGCACGGGGAAGCCCTTGCTGCGCATCAAAAAACCGTAGGACATTCCGATGAAGAGGAATCCGACACAGATGGGCAGGGTATAGGGCAGCGCCGCGCGAAAGGCTTTCTTTTTCATGAGGACTTTCCTTTATTTTTTCGCTTCCAGGATCACGGTGCATTCGAGGTGTTCCTCGCCGCGGCAGAGCTTGAGCACCATTTCTTCGCCTGCGGAGAGGCGGTGGCGCACGCGCAGCAGGTCGCTCGAGGTCTCGACGCGCTCGCCGTTCGCTTCGTAGATGAGGTCATCGACTTCCAGCCCCGCCTTGTCGGCGGGACCGCCGAGGTCGATGGTGTAAACGCGCAGCGCCTGCCGCCCATCGGGAAGATAGGCGGCGCGGGTATCGACCGAGATGCCGAGCACGGGCTCGCCCTGCACCTCGCCATAGCGCAGGATATCGTTGATGACATAGGCGCTCGAGGAGACGGGAATGGCGAAGCCCAGTCCCTCGACGCTCGCGCTTGAGTAGCGGCTCATGCCCATCTTCATCACATTGATGCCCACGACCTGCCCGTAGCTGTTGATGAGCGGGCCGCCGGAGTTGCCGTTGTTGAGCGCGGCGTTGGTCTGAATGAGCGTCATCGTCACGCCGTCGACCTCCACATCGCGGTTGATGGCGGAGACGATGCCGTCGGTGAGCGTGCCGCGCAGCTCGACGCCGAGCGGGTTGCCGATGGCATAGACTGTGTCGCCGACCGTGAGCGCGTCGGAATCGCCGAACTCCGCGGCGGGAAGATCCTGCGCGTCCTCTGCCTTGATGACGGCGAGGTCCTGCTCGGCGTCGTAGCCGACAAGCCCCGCGTCAAAGCGCTGCCCGTCGGCGAGCACGACGAAGCACTGCGTCGCGCCGGAGATGACATGGGCGTTGGTGATGATATAGCCGTCGGCGGTGAGCACCACGCCCGTTCCGACGGAGCTTCCGTGTCCGACATCGGCCACCACCGTCACGGTGGAGGGGTTGACCTTCCGGTAGACCTCCTGGATCGTCAGCTCCTCGCCGTGCTCGGCGCTGTAGACAAGGCGCGTCTCCTCGCTCGTCGGTGCGGCGGGGAGCTCGGGCGCGGCGGAGTAATCCTCGTCGTAGTCATCATAGTAGCCGTAGAAATCATCGAAGAAATCTTCATAGGGGTAGAAATTGCCGTAGAAGCCGTCGTAAAAGACATCGGGCAGCAGCCCGAACCACCAGCAGGCAAAGACCGCGCCGCTGAGCACGAGCACGGCGGCGAGGGAGAGGAGGAAGATCTTCAGCCCCCGATGCTTTTTGCGCGGCTTCGCCGCGCGCGGCGCGACAGCCTCTGCCTTTCTTCCGGGCAGCGGCTGCGGCTGGATATAATAGGCGACGCGGGGCTTCGGCTCGGCGACATACTCGAGCACGACCTCCTGCGCGTCACCGGCGCTGAGAGCGGTTTGCGGATCGTTCATAAAAACTCCTGAGCTATCAATTCTGCGGGGCAAGGCCGCCTGCAAGCGTGAGTGTGAAGGCGAAGGTGGTCAGACCGTCCTCGCTCGTGACCGCGATGTGCTCGCGGTGCTGCTCGAGAATGGTCTTGACGATGTAGAGCCCCAGCCCCACGCCGTCCTTATCCTCGCTGCGGGACTTGTCGCTCTTGTGGAAGCGCTCGAAGAGCAGCGGGATCTCCTCGGCGGGAATGGTGTCGCCCTCGTTGCGCACGGAGACGACCGCCTTGCCGTTCGCCACGGCGAGACCGAGGTAGAGCGTCGAGCCCGCGCGGGCGAACTTCGTCGCGTTTTCCAGCAGATTGTAGATGACCTGCGTGATGAGGTCATTGTCGCCGAGCACGGTGACACCCTCGTCGGGAATGTCCGCCTCGACATCGAGCCCGCGGTCGGTGATCTTCTTTTCCATCGAGATGAGCACGCGGCGCATACTCTCGCACACATCGAAGGGCACCTTGTTGCGCAGGATATCGCGCGACTGGAGCTGCGAGACCTCGAGCATACGGCGCACGAGGCGGCTGAGCCGCCGGCTCTCGTCGGAGATGATGCGAAGATATTCCTTTTCCTTCTCCGGCGGGATCGTGCCGTCGAGAATGCCGTCGGTATAGCCGGCGATGCTCGTCATCGGCGTTTTGAGCTCGTGCGAGATGTTGGCGATGAACTCGCGGCGCTGCCGCTCCGTCTCCTGCAAGGAGTCCGCCATGTTGTTGAACGAGGCGGCGAGTTCGCCGATCTCCCCCGCGCCGTAGGAGTGCATACGGGTGTCGAAATTCCCCTCGGCGAAGGCGCGCGTCGCCTCCGCCATTTCGCGGATCGGGCGCGACTGGCGCATACTCACCCACGCCGAGGCGACGAAGGAGAGCAGCAGCACGATGACGCTCGTCATCAGGAACATCGCGAAAAAGGCGCGCCAGAGCGTCGTGAGCCTTCCCGCCTCGGTCACGGCGAAGACCGCGCCGACCGTCCACAGCTCGGAGCGGATCGGCACGCCGACCACAAAGTGCTTGCCGGAGTAGATGCTGCCGAGCGTCGTGCGCGCGGCGTAGCTGCTCTCGGAGAGCAGCGTTTCCATCACCTCGACCGGCACGGTGAGCACCTGATCGACAAGGGACTCGTCCGTCGTCAGCAGAACGCTGCCGTCGGTGTTGCAGATGAGGAAGTCCACATCGGTCATCGACGCGGCGACACCTGCCATCTCGCGCATATCGCGCGCGTCACCGCTTGCGGTGTAGGAGGCGACGAGCCGCGCGACGACCTCCGCCTTCTGCGCCATCTCCTCGCTGCGCTCGTCCACGGCGTAGGCGTAGCTGAGCGCGAAGAACGACGCGCCGAGCAGTGTCAGCGTGAGCATGACGATGCCCGCTGTCAGGGAAAAATTCTGCCAGTAGATCGTATGGAAGCGCTGCGGCAGCTCCCATTTTCCAAATCGTTTCATTTCTTCACTTCAAACTTGTAGCCCACGCCCCACACGGTCTTGAGCTCCCACTGCGGGGAGATGCCCTCCACCTTTTCGCGCAGGCGCTTGATGTGGACATCGACCGTGCGGCTGTCGCCGAAGTAGTCGAAGCCCCACACCTCGTCCAAGAGCTGGTTGCGCGTGTAGACGCGGTTGGGCGTGGCGGCGAGGTGATAGAGAAGCTCGAGCTCTTTGGGCGGCGTATCGACCTTTTTGCCGTCCACGATCAGCTCGTAGGAATCGAGATCGACCGTGAGCTTATCGAAGCTCAGGCGCTTTTTCGTGTCGTCGGGGATCTCCGTTCGACGCAGGACCGCGTTGATGCGCGCGATCAGCTCCTTCATCTCAAAGGGCTTGACGAGATAATCGTCCGCGCCCATCTCCAGCCCGTGGATACGGTCGCCCACCTCGCCCTTGGCGGTGAGCATGATGATGGGGCACTTCGAAGTTTCGCGGATCTTCGCGCACACGCCCCAGCCGTCGAGCACGGGCAGCATCACATCGAGCAGCACAAGATCGGGCGCGCGGCGCTCGAATTCCTCCACGGCCCTGCCGCCGTCGGCGGCGAGGCGTACCTCGAAGCCCTCCTTCTCCAGATACATTCGGATCAGATCGGAAATATTGTTGTCGTCCTCGACCACAAGGATATTGCGCGCCATGACAGCTTCCTCCGTTTATTTGTTAAAGTATCCTTAGAATGAACTTATTATAGCGGCTTTTTCCCGCTTTTCCTGAACTTTTTGTTAAGGTTTCGCCTACGCCGTGACCTCGCTGAGCGCGGTGACAGCGCAGCGCTCCGTGCGCAGGCGGCTGAGTGCGGTGCCGAGGTAGATCGACGCGCCCGCGCCGGTATTCAGATAGAGCCGTGCGCTGCCGTGGCGGTCAGCGAAATCGAGCGCGGTCTGCGCCCAGTGCGAGCCGCTGCTCGTGAAGTCGGAGACATTCACCGTCAGCGGACAGTAGCCCGCGTCCGTCAGTGCCTCGCGCAGCGGCTTGTCCGCGCGGTCGGGATAGACGAGCCTCGTGCGCAGATTCGCGGCGCGCCAGAGCGCGTCGTTTCCGCGCTCGATCTGCGCGAGTGCCTCCTCCGCTGTTTCGGCGTGGAGCAGCAGCGCGGCGGAGCTGCCCGTTGCGGCGATGCGGCGGACACCGTCCCCCGCGCGCTCGGCGAGCTCGGGCGTGAGCAGGAAGGTCGCGCGGACGCTGTAGGTGTCGAGCACAGAGAGGAGCTGCATGAGCGTCTCCTCGTCCGACACGGGCAGGAGCAGGTAGACCGTCCGGTCGCGGTAGACGGGCGTCTGCGGGGTCGAGGGCGCGGTGTCCTGCCCGCCGTCCTGTTCGGCGGCGTGCGCGCGCTCGTACTGCTGATAGCGCTTGCGGATCGGATCGGTCGCCGCGTCGATGAAGTATTCGTCGGAGAGTACGGCCTCGTCGTTGCGAATGCGCAGCAGATAGCCGTAGGTGATCTTGGTGGTGGAATATTTAAGATCGAAAACGCTCGCGAGAATGTGAACGGGGAAGAAGACCATGCCGCTGCGCACGACCGGCGAGCCGGCGTAGCGCTCGCCCGTGCGGTTATTTTCCATCGTGCCTTCGGCAAGGTCGCAGTAGAGCAGGCTCTGCCCCTTGTAGAGAATGGCGACGGACTTCTCCTGATTGTAGGAATAGCGAATGCCCAGATCGTCGGGATCGTCCACCGTCGCGCCCGCGACATAGAGCACGCCGTTCTGCCAGAAGGGCATCGTTTCATCGTTCAGCTCGCACATACGCTCGTTCACGGCGGTGAAATAGAGCGTCGGCGCGGCCTGCGCGCGCTGCGGCAGAAGCGTACACAGCAGCACCGCGACGAGCGCGAGCGCCATGAGCCGTCCTCTTCGCGGCATACGCTCCACCTCCTCACAGGCAATAAAATGTTACACTATAGTATAACAAATTTCTTCATTCATTGCAATCCCCTATCCGTCCTGCCGCACCACCTGCGCGCCGGTGAAGTAGTGCTCAAGGATCTCGGCATAGCCGCTGCCGCTTTGCGCCATCGCGTTCGCACCGTACTGGCTCATGCCGACGCCGTGTCCGTAGCCGGTGACATGGAAGGTGAGCGAGTCGGCGTCGGCATCGACGGTGAAGGCGGGCGAGCGCAGGGCGAGCAGCGTGCGCAGCTCGTTGCCCCTGATCTGCACGCCGCCGACGCGCAGCGTGGAGACGAAGCCCGCGTCGTTGCGCGTGATGTCGGTGAGGAATGTGTCCGCACCGCCCGTGAGCTTTGCGTCCGGATAGGCGGCGAGAACGCGCGCGCGGAAGTCCTCGGCGGAAAAGGTCACGACGGAATAGTAGCTCGGTACGATCTGCTCGGTCTCGGGACTCTCCACGCTTTGGAGGTAGGGCAGGTCGTGTTCCCAGACCTCGCCCGCGCCCTGCGTGTGCCCCGCGGCGGAGGAGAAAAAGACCGCGAGCACCGGCGCGCCGTCGTAGATAAGGACCTCGCCGTCCGTTTCGGCCACGGCGCGGGAGAGCTTTTCCTCATAGGTGCCGGCTGCCGCGCCCCAGTCCGCCGCGGCAGCCTCGGCGCTCTTGTACGCCTTGCAGCAGGTGATATCGTCGCAGGCATCGGCGTCGGGGTGGCGCGCGACGCTCCCCTGCGCCATCTTGTAGAGCGTGTAGGTCCGCGCGGCGACCGCCTGCGCCTTGAGCGCCTCACTTTCAAAGGAGGCGGGCATCTCCGCGCGCAGCACGCCGAGGAGATACTTGTCCATCGGCATTTCCTCGACCGCCCCGCCGTGCAGCACGCGCAGCGTGCGCGCGGCATCGACAGCGGCGGAGGGGATCTGCGCGCCGTCCGCGGCATCGGCGGGCGGTGCTGTCTCCGACTCTGTGCGCGCGGGCGCGAAGCCCCACGCGAGGACAAACAGAAAGCCTGTGAGCAGCAGGCTGATGCGAACGGTCTGTTTCATGGTCTCTCCTCCTTCGGTGTTTGCGGTGTTTTGATCGGGTACTGCCTGGATTCTATGCCGTCGGGCGCGAAAGCTGAACCGCGCGGACAAAAGGCGTGGACAAATCCCCGCCGCCATGCTACAATGACATCGATCAAATCATTTTCATCGAAAGGACGATGATGCTTATGAAAACCTCCGACCGCCTTGTGACGCTCGTGCTGCTGCTCGCCGCGCCTGCCGCGCGCTGGCTGGAGCTGAAAACGATGCTTGACGCGGAGGGACTGCCCACCGGCGGCGTTCCGTATCTTGTGCCGCTGCTCGCTTCGGCGGCATCGATCTTCCTCTACAGCGCGCGCTCTCTGCCCGCGCGCGACACGGTGACGGCGGACTTCGGCGGTATCTTTCGCTTCGATGGGCAGCTTGCGCTGACGGCGGGCGTGGGCGGCGCGTTCCTGCTCATGATCGCTGCGGCGCTGCGTGCGCTCCTCTATGGGGGCGGGACGCTGGAAACGCTGCTCGCGATCTTCCTCGCCCTCTCCGGCGCGGCGCTCCTCTATGTCCTCATCGTGACGCGGCGCGGGGGGAGCTTCCTGCCCGTGGCGCTGCTCGTGCCGGTGTGCTGCCTGGTCGCGGAGCTGATCGTCACCTATCGCGGCGACGCGCGCGAGAGCGTGCTGCTGCCGATCTATGTGGAGATATTGCTGCTCGCCGCGCTCTGCCTTGCCGCGCTGTATCTGGCAGCGTTCGCCTATCGCTGCGGCTCACCGCGCAGCTTTTTCTTCACGGCACACCTCGCGCTCACGCTCGCGGCGGCGCTCTGCGCGGACTGTTTCCTCGCCCGCCGGTTCGACGCGCTCGTCGCCTGCCTCGGCGCGATGGCGCTGCTCCTCGCCTTTTTGGAGGCTGCGGGCGATTTCGAGGGCTGAGAGGCAGCATGGAAACCGATCAAAAACAGGAAAAACGGCTGCGAAAGCAGCCGTTTTTCCTATTGATTGGAAGATTGGATGAAAAGAAGCTATTGTCTCTTGCAAGTATTAAGATAAAGCAGGAGTTTTAATAAAGTTCGCGCAGATTGTTAAAAAAGTATTAAATCTCAAAGGGATATGAAAGCCGCCCGCGCGCTCAGGGCAGGGGAAGGCGGTCGGCGCGCAGCGCGCGGAAGAATTCCTCCAGCACGCGGCGGCACTCCTCCTCCAGCACGCCGCCGACGAGGGCGGGGCGGTTGGCAAAGTTCTCCATATACAGATTGAAAACGCCGCCGCAGGCACCCATCGCACGGTCACGCGCGCCAAAGTAGACGCGAGGGATGCGCGCGTTGAGGATCGCGCCCGCGCACATGGGACAGGGCTCGAGCGTGACATAGAGCGTGCAGTCGTCCAGCCGCCACGAGCCGAGCGCTTCGTTCGCCTGCGCGATGGCCTCCATCTCCGCGTGGGAGGCGGTGGAATGCTTTTCCTCGCGCCGGTTGCGGCCCTGGCCGACGATCTCGCCGCCGCGCACGATCACGCAGCCGACCGGCACCTCGCCAGCCGCTGCCGCTTCGCGCGCGAGCGCGAGCGCCTGTAGCATATACTGCTCGTGGCCGGTCATCGGAAATACGCCTCCTCCGGTTTGAAATTTGGCATAATTGTCCAAACTCCCGATAAACTGAAAGGGGAGTTGAGGAAAATGCGTAAGATCGATCTATTGCAGCGTCCGGTCGCACGGGACGCGGAGCTTCAGGAGCTGTTCGGTGAGCTGAGCGATACGCGCTTCGCGCTCGCGCAGGCCTATACCCGCTTCGACAACACCACCGAGCCGGAGCTGGTCGATGCCTGCATCTACGAGCTCAACGCGCTCCACTCGCGCTACGGCTACCTTCTGCGTCTGGTCAAGGAGCGCGGCGGCATCGCCGCGGCGAAGGTCTATTCGGAGGGAGGGAGCAAATGGGTCTGACGGAAACGATCGGCCTCGCGCTCCTTGCGCTGTTCGTGGCGGTCTCGGTGCTGCGGCTGTTCGCCGCGCCGCTGCGCCTCGCCGTCAAGGTGCTGGTCAACACGGCGCTCGGCTTTCTCGCGCTCTTCCTGCTCGGACTGAGCGAGAGCGTCACGGGCTTTTCTCTGGGGCTGAATTTTTTCAACGCCCTCACCGTCGGCATTCTCGGCCTTCCGGGACTGGTGCTGCTCGTGCTGCTGCAAATGCTGTTCGTATAGCTACATAGCGCCGCGCTCAGGAATCTTCGCCCGTTCCCCAGCCGCAGAGCGGATAGCGCTGCATCGCGCCGAAAATTTTCTGCTTGAGGTCGGGATAGCGCCCCTCCAGCTCCGCGATCAGCTCCTTGATCTCCTGCCGGCGCGTCTCGCCGTTGGCGGGACAGGGGTTCTCCACGATCGGCAGCGCCAGCCGCCGCGCGGCGTTCGCGACCTGCCGCTCCTTGACATAGAGGAGCGGACGGATCTGCGTGACATCGGTGCGGCTGAGGTAGGTCACGGGCTGGAAGCAGCCGATGCGCCCTTCGAAAATGAGACTCATGAGCATCGTCTCCACGGCGTCATCGTAGTGATGGCCGAGGGCGATCTTTTTGATCCCGTGCTCGTTCATCGCGGTCGAGAGCGCGCCGCGGCGCAGCTTGGCGCAGAGCGAGCAGGGATTTTTTTCCTTCCGCTCGA
>CAYWAS010000012.1:0-38574 GCA_964455915.1 uncultured Oscillibacter sp.
AGCTCGCCGAGATCATGGCGGTCGCCGACCGCTGCTCGGTGCTGCGCAAGGGCAAATACATCGGCACGGTCGAAACGGCGAACACCACCATGGAGGAGCTCTCCGCCATGATGGTCGGCCGCAATGTCAACTTCCATGTGGAGAAAAAGCCCTCCGAGCCCGGCGAGGTCGTGCTTGAGGTCGAGGGCATGACCATGGCGTCCAAGCTCCATAAGAACAACGCCGTGAAGAATGTCTCCTTCAAGGTGCGCCGCGGCGAGATCGTGTGCATCGCCGGCATCGACGGCAACGGCCAGACCGAGCTCGTCTACGGTCTGACCGGTCTTGAGCCGCTCTCCGCCGGCTCGATCAAGCTCTGCGGGAAGGACATCACGCAGGAGAGTATCCGCGCGCGCAGCCTCATGGGCATGAGCCACATTCCCGAGGACCGTCACAAGCACGGTCTCGTGCTCGACTATTCGCTTGAGGACAACATGGTCCTCCAGCGCTACTTCGACCCCGAGTTCACCGACAAGGCGGGCTTCCTGCGCCGCAAAAATATCCGCTCCTACGCCGAGCGCCTCATCGAGCAGTACGATGTCCGCTCCGGTCAGGGACCCGTGACCACGGCGCGCAGTATGTCGGGCGGCAATCAGCAAAAGGCGATCGTCGCGCGCGAGATCGACAAGAGCCCCGAGCTGCTCGTCGCCGTGCAGCCCACGCGCGGTCTCGATGTCGGCGCGATCGAGTATATCCACCGCCAGCTCGTCGCGCAGCGCGACGCGGGCAAGGCCGTTTTGCTCGTCAGCCTCGAGCTCGACGAGGTCATGGATGTGCCCGACCGTATCCTCGTGATGTACGAGGGCGAGCTCGTCGGCGAGCTCGATCCCAAGACCACCACGCAGGAGGAGCTCGGTCTCTACATGGCGGGCGCGAAGAGAGATGAGGTGAAGGCATGAAAAAGAGCATCTTTAAGAGCGACGGCTTCCGGTCGCTGCTCGCGTCCCTTCTCTGCATCGTGCTGGGTCTCTTCCTCGGCTACCTCGTGCTGCTGCTGATCAATCCCGCCGGCGCGGGCGAGGCGATCGTCACGGTCATCAAGAACTTCATGACCTACAACCGTCCCGCCTCGCAGTTGAAATACCTCGGCAACACCCTCGTCAAGACCGCGCCGCTGCTCATGTGCGCGCTGTCGATCCTGTTTGCCTATAAGGTCGGGCTTTTCAACATCGGTGCGGCCGGTCAGTATTGCGCGGGCGCGGCGCTGAGCCTGTATGCGGCGCTCGGCCTCGGCTGGAGCTGGCTTCCCTGTATGCTGCTCGCCATTCTCGGCGGCGCGCTGCTCGGCGCGATCTCGGGTCTGCTCAAGTCCTACCGCAATGTCAACGAGGTCATCTCCGGCATCATGCTCAACTGGATCACGCTCTACCTCACGAATATGCTCCTCACCACCGTCAAGGAGGAGGCAAGCCCCTACACCAAGGTGCTCACCCACATCAATCCCGACGCAGTGCTCCCCTCTCTGGGACTGGGCGACCTCTTCTTCAACGGCAACCAGTATGTCGGCCTTGCGCTCCCCCTCTCCGTGCTGATGGCCGTTCTGGTCTGGATCGTGCTCGGCAGAACGAAGTTCGGCTACGAGCTCAAGGCGACGGGCTTTAACAAAAATGCCGCCAAATACTGCGGCATGGCGGAAAAGCGCAATGTGATCCTCAGCCTCATGATCTCCGGCGCGCTCGCCGGCATGGGCGCCGCGATGCTCTACCTCACCGGCTACGAGCAGTGGCAGTGCTCCTCGTCCTCCGTGCCGGCGATGGGCTTCAACGGCATCGCCGCCGCCTTCCTCGGCGGGCTCCACCCCCTCGGCACGATCCTCGCTTCCTTCTTCATTCAGCACATCACCGCCGGCGGCGCGTATGTGGATAAGTCCATGTACTGCGCGCAGATCTCCGATCTGATCTCGGCGCTCATCATCTACCTGTGCGGCTTCGTCCTCTTCATGAAGCATGTGATGAGCACCTCTGCCGCCCGCCGCGAGGAAAAGGCGGCGCTACGCACCAGGGCCGCGCAAACCCCCGCTAATACAGAGAAGGGAGGCGATCAGTAATGGCATTGCTGCTGCAATACACTCTCATTTTCGCTTCCGTTTTGATCCTCGTCGCGCTCGGCGGCTGCTTTGCCGAGCATTCGGGCGTCATCAACCTCGGTCTTGAGGGCATCATGATCATGGGTGCCCTCGGCGGCGCGCTCGCCATGCGCTATGTGTCGAGCGATGTCCCCGCGATCGTGATGATCTTCGCCGTGCTCGCGGTCTCCGCGCTCGTCGGTATGCTCTACTCCTCCCTGCTCGCGGTCGCCTGTATCCACTTCAAGGCGGATCAGACGCTCGTCGGCACGGCGCTGAATATGCTCGGCACCGCGGGAGCGACGGTCATCGTCAAGGCGATCAACACCGCCGCAAATCCCGACGATGTCTCCTCCATCATTCAGTACGCGGGCGCGAAGAAGGCGTTCGTCGTCAACATCGGCTCGTTCGAGTTCAGTTGGTTCATGCTCATCACGCTGCTGCTGCTGATCGCCGCGCACACTGTGCTCTACAAAACGCGCTTCGGCCTTCGCCTGATGGCGTGCGGCGAGCACCCGCAGGCGGCGGACAGCGTCGGCATCAATGTCTACAAGATGCGCTGGGCGGGCGTGCTGATCTCCGGCTTCCTCGGCGGCATCGGCGGCATCGTGTTCATCACGGCAGGCGTGTCCGAGTGGCGCTTTGAGTACGGCGTGGCAGGCTTCGGCTTCCTGTCTCTCGCGGTGATGATCTTCGGCCAGTGGAAGCCGTGGCGCATCGCATTCGCGGCGCTGCTCTTCGGTCTCTTCCGCGCGCTTTCCAATGTCTACATGGGCTTCGGTTTCCTCGCCGCGCTGAACATTCCCAGTCCGGTCTACAACATGATGCCCTACATCATCTCGCTCATCGTGCTCTCGTTCACCTCCAAGCACTCCCGCGCGCCCAAGGCGGAGGGTATCCCCTACGACAAGGGTCAGCGCTGAGCACTCTCACTGCCGGACGGCTCCGGCGCTCCACCGCATAAAACAGGCGGCGTCCGCTCATCGGACGCCGCCTGTTTTTTTATCAAATTCCCGCTCCGTCCGCTATTTTGCGGAGCATTTTGCGAAACTCCTCCGGCAGCGGACAGCTCAGCTCCACCGTCTCGCGCGTGCGCGGGTGGACAAAGCGCAGCCCCACCGCGTGCAGGCACTGCCCCGTGAGACCGGGTACGGGCTTTTTTGCGCCGTAAACCGTATCCCCGAGGATCGGGTGACCGAGGTATGCCATGTGGACGCGGATCTGGTGCGTGCGCCCCGTTTCGAGCCGGCAGCGCACATGGGTAAAGCCCGCATAGCGCGCGAGGACCTCGTAGTGCGTGACCGCCTCGCGTCCGCCGGCAACCACCGCCATGCGCTTGCGGTCAGTCGGGTGGCGCGCGATGGGCGCGTCGACCGTGCCGCGATCCTCACGCAGCCCGCCCACCACGATGCACTCGTAGGTGCGCGCGAGCGTGTGATCGGCAAGCTGCGCGGAGAGGAACTGATGCGCCGCATCGTTTTTCGCCGCGATGATGAGCCCGCTCGTGTCGCGGTCGATGCGATGGACGATGCCCGGGCGCAGCGCGCCGCCGATGCCGGAGAGCGAACCGGCACAGTGATACAGCAGCGCGTTGACGAGCGTACCGTCCGCGTGCCCCGGCGCGGGGTGAACGACCATGCCGCTCGGCTTGTTGACGACGATCACATCATCGTCCTCGTAGACCACATCGAGTGGGATATCCTGCGCCTCGGCCTCGACCGGCTCCGGCTCGGGGAGCGTGACGGCGATCGTCTCCCCGCCCGTGAGCTTATAGCTCTTGCTCACCGCGTCGCCGTTCACCGTGACGCTGCTCTGCTCGATGAGACGCGCCGCCTGCGCGCGCGTCAAGGCATCAAGGCTCGACGCAAGAAATGCGTCGAGCCTCCGGTTTTTACTCTCTTGTGCTGCCCTCAGGATCGTCGGCTCCATTGTCCTTCTCCCTGTTCTTTTCGTCGGTCTTCGGATAGACCCACAGATAGTAGATGACCGCCGCGGCCGTGCCGCAGACCACGAAGCAGTCCGCCACATTGAAGACCGGAAAGTCGATGAACGCACAGTCCAGCATATCCACCACATAGCCAAGGCGCACGCGGTCGATCAGATTGCCCACGCCGCCGGCGATGACCGCCGTCAGCGACCACACGCCCAGCGAATGGCGCACGACCTTCCACAAAAGCCACGCGAGCGCGAGCATTCCCACGCTCGTCACGCCGACGAGCAGCCATCTTGCGCCCGAAAAGCTCGACCACGCCGCGCCGAAATTCTGCACATAGCGCAGATTCAAAAGCTGCGGGATAAAGTCCCGACTCTCGCCCAGCGCGAGATTCGCGACCGTCCAGCGCTTGACGAGCTGGTCGGCGCCGACAGCCAGCGCCGCCGCAAGAGCGCAGAGCCACAAGCGATCCTTCCTCACGGCTGCGCCACCTCGCTAAAATCATCGGGATAGACGATCACCCATTCAGCCTCCTCCGGCACACTGTCCGGCGCTGCGGTCTGCGCGTCGCCGAAAACGATGCCCTCCGGCAGAGCGTACAGCGCCGAAACAGGCAGGTAGTAGTATCCCGCGTCGCCGTCCTTCACGCCGCCGTTTTCCTCAACATACGCCGTCGCGCCCGCGCCGAGAAGCTCCAGCACAACAGGCCCGTGCTGATGCACCCAGAGAAGCCCCTCTTCCCCGTTGATCTCACGCGCCTCGCAGGAGTAGACAAGATCAAAGTCCTCCGCCGATTTCGCCGTGGTCGTCTGCGTCCTGCCGTTCTCGACCGTCTGCGCATCTCCGACCGGCGCGTAATAGGTGCTGTCCTCGCGGTGCTCGTAGAAGGCTTCGGGAGCTTCCGTATCGTTAACGGTATCCGCAAGCGTGCCGCCCGTCGCCGCCTCGCTGTCCGCCGCGCCTGCGCTCTCGTTCTGCGCCGACTGGGGCGCAGCTGTGTCCGTGGACTTCGCCTCGTCGAACCCGCTCATCTGCGGGAAGAGCGATGCCGACAGCAGCACGATCGCCGCGCAGGCCGCGACCGGCAGATAGCGCTGCCAGGTGCGCTTTTTCGCCTTTTTCGGTGCCGCGCCCATCTTTTCCGCGCGCACCGCCGCCATCACGCCCGAGGCAAAGTCTGCGGGCGGCTCCTCCTCCGCGAACGCGTCGAGCAGTCCCGCGCGCAGCGCGGCATACTCGCTCAGGCGGACGCGGCAGTCCTCACATTCCTCCAAATGCGCGCGCACCTGCGCGCACTCCTCTTCCGTCAGCTCTCCGTCAAAATAGGCCGAGAGCAGCGGCGCAAATTTTTCACAGGTCTTCACTTTGCGTTCCTCTCCCCTCCGACAGTTCGATTACATTCTGTAACCTTTGACGCTGACAAATCAAAAAAGTTCCCGTCTGCCGCCAAATAATTTCGCAGCATGGTCCGCGCGCGGTTGATGCGGCTTTTGACCGTGCCGAGCTCAAGCCCCGTCGCCTCGCAGATCTCGGCATAGCTGAGCTGCTGTAGCTCGCGCAGCACCAGCACCTGCCGGTACTCCGGCGGGAGCGAAGCGACAGCCTCGCGCACGAGCTGCCGCGTCTCGGCGTGCTCGATGTGCTGCTCGGGCGTGGGCGCGTGATCGGTCACCTCAAGGTGCGCCTCCTCATCGTCGATCGAAACGCCGTCTACCGTGCGCCGAGCGCGCCGCAGCAGGTCGATGCAGGCATTCGTCGCAAGGCGGTAGAGCCAGGTCGCAAGCGACGCGTCCTCGCGGAAGCTCTCCAGCCCCCGCCAGAGGGCAAGGAAGGTGTCCTGCGCTGCCTCCGCCGCGTCCTCGGCGCTCGCGCACATTCGAAGGCAGAGGTTGTATACTCTTTTCTCGTGCAGCCGCACGAGCTGCTCGAAGGCCGCCTCATCGCCCCCGCGGGCGAGGGCGATCAGTTCCCTCTCATTCATGTCCGTTCCCTCAGTCGCGCAGATCGCGCTTGATGCCCGCCGTCACGCGGTAGAGGTCCTCCAGCGTTTCCATGCGGTTGATCTGCTCTTTATAGTAATTGGCGTATTTCACGCCCTTGAGATACCAGCAGTAGTGCCGCCGCGCTTCGAGCAGCGCGACCTTTTCACTGCGAAACTCCGCGCTGCGCTCGATCTGACGCACCAGCGCGTCGCAGCGCTCGGCAAGCGGCGGCAGCGGCGGGATCTCCTCCCCCGCGAGGGCAGCCTTCGCCTGCGCGAAGAGCCAGGGATTGCCGAACGAGCCGCGGCCGATCATCACGCCGTCCGCACCGGTCGCCTTCAAAATGCGCACGGCGTCCTCCGGCGCAAAGACATCACCGTTGGCGAATACGGGGATCTTCACCGCCTCTTTCACCGCGCGGATCGTCGTCCAGTCCGCCTGCCCGCCGTACATCTGCACGCGCGTGCGCCCGTGGACCGTGATGCCCGCAACGCCCACGCTCTCGAGGAGCACGGCCAGCTCCGGCGCGTTGATGCTGCCCTTGTCCCAGCCGCGGCGCATCTTCACCGTCACCGGAACGCGCACGGCCTTGACCACCGCCTCGGCGATGCGCGCGGCCTTTTCGGAGTCCTTCATCAGCGCCGAGCCGTCGCCGTTGTTGACGATCTTTCCCACCGGACAGCCCATGTTGATATCAAGAATCTCCGCCCCGCTTGCTTCTATGGCGATTTGCGCCGCCTCCGCCATGCACACAGGGTCGCTGCCGAAGATCTGCGCCTGCATTGGCCGCTCGCCCGGAAAGGGCACGAGCAGCGTGCGGCTCTTTTTATCCTGATAGCACAGCGCCTTGGAGCTTACGAGCTCCGTGCAGGTCAGCCCCGCACCGAGGGACGCGCACAGCTCGCGGAACGCCGCGTCGGTCACGCCCGCCATCGGCGCGAGCGCCAAAGGTGTTTCGATCGTCACATTTCCGATCTGCACGCATATCCCTCCTTTTCATCATTTGAGGTAAAATTATATCACAGTCCCGCCGAAAGGAAAAGCCCCTAAATGCGCCGCGCGCGGAAAAAGGGCGGCTTCCGCGGAAGCCGCCCTTTTTCGGGGGGGAGAAAAAAGAAAAGAGAAAAAGAGTGGTATCAGATCATGCTCACGCGGCGTCGCCGGACTCATAGCTGCTGCCGCCGTAGTAACCGCGGGAGAAGAAATCATTGAAGAAGCTCCAGGGATCGTAGTAATAGCCGCCGTGCTGCTGTTGCTGCTGGGAGTTGTCCTCCTCGACCTGCTCGCTCTGCGGAGCCGCGTCGAAGGTCAGCTCGACGGTCTGCGTCCCGCCCGCGCGGTAGATGGTGAAGGTCGCGCTGTCGCCCGCCTTGTACGCCTTCTTCGCCGCGACGAGGTCTTCATAGCTTCGAATGGTCTTGTCGCCGATCTTCGTGATGACATCGCCCATCTGCAATCCCGCCTTGGCCGCCGCGCCGCCCTCATCGACGGAGTAGACGAACACGCCCTCACTGATGCTGTAGCGATACTGCTGCGCCATGGTCGCGGTCAGCGTACCGGCGGAGATGCCGAGATAGGGCTTGTTGGTCACATAGCCGTTGGTCATGATGTCCTCGACCATGGCGATCACATCGTTAATGGGAATGGCAAAGCCGATGCCCTCGACCGTGGTGTTGGAATAGCTCGAATACTTCGCCGAGACGATGCCCACGACCTCGCCGTAGCTGTTGAACAGCGGACCGCCGGAGTTGCCGGGGTTGATGGCGGCGGTGGTCTGGATCATATTAAAGGGCGTGCCGTCCACATTGATCGCGCGGTCCACGCACGAGACGATGCCCTCGCTCATCGAGAAGGTCAGCTCGCCGAGCGGATTGCCGATGGCAGTGATATCCTCGCCGATCTGCAGCGTGGACGAGTCGCCGAGCACGACGGATTGGAAGCCCGTGCCCTCGACCTTCACGACGGCGATATCGTAATCCTCGTCGCCGCCGACGATCACCGCATCATACTCCGTGCCGTCGTAGGTCGTGACCTTCACGCGGTCCGCGCCCTCGACAACATGGTAGTTCGTGAGGATAAAGCCGTCCTTGGTGATGAAGAAGCCGCTGCCGCTCGAGGCAGATTCGGTCGTCTGCCCAAAGTAGTTGGTCGTGGTGGAAACATTGATGCTCACCACGCTGTCAGCGTTCGCCCGATAGACCTCGGGCCGCGTGAGCTGCTGCTTGCCGTCGACCTTGACCTGCTTGACCTCCGCGACCCTCCGGTCCGAAACGGCGATCTGCGCCGTGCCGTGCGCGTTGGAGATGCCGTAATGCGTCAGCCCCGCGCCGGCGGCTCCGCCGATCAGCGCGCACACCAGCGCGAGCGCAATGAGCTTCACTCCGCTGTGGCGGCGCTTCGGGCGCTTTGTCTCCCACGGCTCCGCGCGCTCCGCCGTCGGCGGGACCTCGGTGTAGTCCACATCGCGCACCCGCTCGACCTTGTCGCCCTTGCGGTAGCTGTAGTGGTAGAGATTATTTTCGTCTTCGTAATACATAAAGAAGCCTCCTTGGCTGCGAAGCGTTTTCTTTTTGTCTATGCTATGATGATAGCGGTTTTTTGTGTCCAAATCATGAATCCCGCGCGGATTTCTTTGAATATTTTTTGAACGAACGCTGAACTTTTTCCGAAGAACGGGAAAAGCGTGCCAAAAGTGGGAAAATTTACTTGCGCGCGCCGTCGGGATATACTACAATAAACTATAAATTTCCGCGCCGCGCAGGGGAGGTGCCGTCATGCTGAAGATCGAGGGGCTGAAGCTCGCCGTGGGCGAGCGTGAGAGCGTTCTGCGCAGCCGCGCTGCGGCTGTGCTGCGCGTCAAGCCCGAAGCGATCCGCACACTGACGCCGCTGCGCCGCAGCATCGACGCGCGCGAGGGCGTACGCTTCATCTACACCGTCGCCGTCTCGCTCGAGGGCGAGGAAAAGCTGCTGCGCCGCGCGAAGGGGCGGCAGGTCTCGCGCTACGCGCCCGCGTACTACGCGCTGCCGCCGATGGTCGCGCCGCCGGAGATCCGCCCCGTGGTCGTCGGTGCGGGCCCCGCGGGACTTTTCGCCGCGCTGCTGCTCGCGCGCTGCGGCGCGCGCCCGATCCTGCTCGAACGAGGGAAATGCGTCGAGCAAAGGCGGCGCGATGTCGAGCATTTCTGGGCGACGGGCGAACTCAACGAGCGCTCGAATGTCCAGTTCGGTGAGGGCGGCGCCGGCGCTTTTTCCGACGGCAAGCTCAACACCGGCACCAAAGACCTGCGCCACCGCTATATCCTGCAAGCCTTCGTCGAGTTCGGCGCGAGCGAGGACATTCTCCTCGACGCGAAGCCCCACATCGGCACCGACCGGCTCTACACCGTGCTGCAAGCTCTGCGGCGCGAGCTGCTGCGCCTCGGCGCAGAGGTGCGCTTCGGCCATCAGGTCGTGGGGCTGGAGGAAAAGAACGGCCGCCTCGCCGCGCTGCGCGTCGCCGCCGGTGACGGCGAGTACCGTCTTCCGGCAGAGCACGCGATCCTCGCCCTCGGTCACAGCGCGCGGGACAGCTTCGAGATGCTCCACCGCTTCGGCCTTGCGATGGAGCCGAAGCCCTTCGCGGTCGGCGTGCGCATCGAGCACCGCCAGCGCGACATGGACGCGCAGCAGTACGGCTCCCTTGCCGGACACCCCTCGCTGCCGCCGACCTCGTATAAGCTCGCCGTCCACACGCGCGAGGGGCGCGGCGTCTTTTCGTTCTGCGTCTGCCCGGGCGGGCAGGTGGTCGCCGCGGCAAGCGAAGCGGGCCGCGTGGTCACGAACGGCATGAGCGAGCTGGCGCGCGACGGCGAGAACATCAACGGCGGGCTCCTCGTCTCCGTCACGCCCGAGGATTTCGGCAGCGGCGATGTGCTCGCGGGCGTCGCGTTCCAGCGGCGGCTGGAGGAGGCGGCGTTCCGCCTCGGCGGCGGCAGCTTCGCCGCCCCCGCGCAGACGGTCGGGGATTTCCTCGCCCACCGTCCCTCGACGGGCGCGGGCGCGCTCGCGCCGACCTATCGCCCCGCCGTGCGCTGGTGCGACCTGCACGAGTGCCTGCCGCCCTTCCTCACTGCGGCGCTCGAAGAGGCGCTGCCCATGCTCGAGCAGAAGCTCCCCGGCTTCGCCGCGCCCAACGCGGTGCTCACCGCGGTGGAGACGCGCTCGAGCTCTCCCGTGCGCATCGCGCGCGATGAAACCTGTCAATCCACCCTGCGCGGGCTCTATCCCTGCGGCGAGGGCGCCGGCTTTGCCGGCGGTATCCTCTCCGCCGCGGCGGACGGAATGCGCTGCGCGGAGGAGATCATAAAGGAGTTACAAAGCAATGGCTAAAAAAATCGGCGTCATCATCGACTTCCTCAACGACAACTACGAGCGCCAGCTCAACGACGCGGCGGCAAAGGCCGGCTACGAGATCGAGTATTTCCCCTCCAGCGCCGCGGCGGTCGGCCATGTGGACGAGTGCGAGATCCTCTACGGTCACTGCTCGCAGAAGGTCATTCGCAGCGCGAAGAGCCTCAAGTGGTATTGCTGCTGCTGGGCGGGCGTAGATCACTTCTGCGACGAGTCGCTCTATCAAAACCCCGACTGCGCGCTCACCAATTCCTCCGGCGCTTACGGCACCACCATCTCCGAGCATCTCATCATGGTCTGCCTGATGCTGCTGCGCCGCCAGATGGAATACACCGAGATCATTCGCCGCGGCGGCTGGGAAACGCTCGCGGGTGGTATCCGCTCGCTCCACGGCGCGCGCATCACCGTCCTCGGCACGGGCGACATCGGCACGGAGTTTGCCCGCCGCGCGCAGGTCTTCCACCCCGCCGCGCTCCACGGCGTGCGCCGCACGGTCCGCGCGAGCGACCCCGCCTTCACCGATGTCCACGCCCTCGCGGAGCTCGACGCCCTCCTGCCCGAAACGGATCTTCTCGTGATGGCGCTGCCCTCGACCGCGGAGACGGTCGGCGTCCTCTCGCGCGAGCGCATCGCGCTGCTGCCGAAGGGCGCCTATGTCGTGAATGTCGGGCGCGGGACCGCGATCGATCAGGACGCGCTCATCGACGCGCTCAACAGCGACCACCTTGCCGGTGCCTCGCTCGATGTCGTCGTCCCCGAGCCGCTGCCCGCCGACCACCCCCTGCGCAGCGCAAAAAATCTGCTCCTCACGCCCCATGTCGCGGGCAACATGACGCTCGGCTACACCTGCGATAAGAGCGTCCAGATGTTCCGCGAAGATCTGGAGAACTATGTCTCCGGCCGTCCGCTCACCCACCTTGTGGATCGAAAGAAAGGCTACTGATGAAAGATCTCTCTTTCAAATCGGCGCTGCTGCGCTTCGTGCAGGGCTTCATCATCGGCGCGGGCGGCATTCTGCCCGGCATCTCCGGCGGTGTGCTGTCGGTCATCTTCGGCATCTACCGCCCCGTGATGGAGGTGCTCGCCCACCCGATCGACGGGCTGCGCCGCCACTTCTCGCTGCTCCTGCCGGTCGGCATCGGCGTGGGGCTCGGCTTCATCGGCGGCGGCGGGCTGATCCTCGTCCTCTTCGACCGCTCGGAAAAGCTCGCGACCTGCCTTTTCATCGGTCTGATCCTCGGCACACTCCCCTCGATCTGGACGGACGCCGGCACGCAGGGGCGCGGACGCAGCGCGTACCTCGCCTGCGCGGCGAGCTTCCTCTCGCTCTCGGCGATCCTGCTCTACGCGCAGTACGGCGCGTTCTACACGATGGAGGCAAACTTCCTCGGTTTCCTCTTCTGCGGCATTCTCTGGGGACTGAGCCTGATCGTCCCCGGCATGACCTCGTCCTCCATTCTGATGGCGGTCGGCCTTTTCACGCCGATGGCAGAGGGTCTTGCGGGGCTGGACTTCTCCGTCCTCCTCCCGTGGCTCCTCGGCATGGCGCTCATCGTCCTCACGCTCGCGCGGCTGGTGAACTGGTGCTTCAACGCGCACTACTCGCTCTTTTACCACGCGGTGTTCGGCATCGTCCTCGCCTCGACCGTCGTGATCGTCCCGCTGCACTACGACGGCGCGCGGGACATTCTCCTGTGCCTGCTCTGCACCGTGGTCGGCGCAGTCGGCGCGTATTTCAGCGCGAAGCTCCAGCCGAGCACCGATCGGGCGTGAGCCGCCGACACTGTCTTCAACAAAAAAGACCCCGCCGCGGCGGGGTCTTTTTTCTACCGTTTTTTTCTCCTCCGATACGCCCGCGCGAAGCGGCGCAGCAGCTCGTCGTACAAAAAGAGCAGCACCGCGCCGAGCGCGAAGGTCGCCGCGATGAGCCACGGCGCGGTCGCGGTCAGCTCCGCCGTCACCGCGTCGAGTTGAAGCACAAAAATCAGCAGCGCATACATCGCGCCGATGGCGAGGGCATACAGCCCCAGCTTCGCGAGCACGCGCAGCGCGCGGGGACGGAGCGCGTCCAGCCGTGGCTGCACGAGCGGATAGTAGCCGAGGAAGCAGAACAGCAGCGCCGACTCCTTGTCCGGTCCCAACAGCAGCCCTAAGAGCGCCGCGGCGAAAAAGCAGCACCACCGATAGCTCCGCCGACACTCCTCGCGCACCGGCAGCAGCGTCGCCGAGGCGAGCAGCGGGCAGGCGTAAAACGCCAGCGGCAGCACGCCGCCGAGGAACAAAAACACCACCGCCAGCGCGCCGAGCATACTGCACAGCGCCAGCTCTCTTGTCTGTTGCCGCATCTTGATCTCTCCTTATGAAAAAGCGCCGCCCGCAGGCGGCGCTTTTCGCTTTATTCGTTCCCGTCCTTCTCCCCGCTGCCGTCAGCGCAGGAGTCGGGCGCGCTCTCGGAGGACGCCTCGGGCGTCTCCGTGCTCTCCGGCGTGGAGGGCTCTTCCGTGCCCTCGACCGCGTCGGTCGATGCCTCGAGCTCCTCGAGCGGGGGCATCTCGATCTTCTCGCTCGTCATGGAGATGTGCTTGGCGGGCGCCTCGATCGTGCTGGGGACGGAGGGACGGAAGCTGTCCTCGCTCCGGCGCGTGGAGGCGTAAGCGTCCTCCACCGTCGAGGGATCGCGCCCCTCTAAGATCGCGACCATCTCGCCGCCGGTGATGGTCTCCTTCTCCAAAAGATACGCGACGACCTTGTGCATATCCTCCAGATTTTCCTCGATGACCTTCACCGCCTCGGCGTAGCACTTGTCGAGCAGCTCCTTGACAGCCTTGTCCATGATCGCCGCCGTCTCCTGCGCGCAGTCGAGACCGTAGCCGCCGTCAAGATACTGATTGCGCACAGAGCCGAGCGCCATCATGCCGAACTCGTCGCTCATGCCGTACATGGCGACCATGTTGCGCGCGATGTTCGTCGCCTCCTGAATGTCCTGCGACGCGCCGTTGGTCATCGTCTGCATCACGACCTGCTCGGCGGCGCGGCCGCCCATGGAAACGGCGATCTTCGCCATCAGCTCGTCGCGCGTGCGCAGGTTCGTCTTGTCCTCCTCCGGCATGAGGAGCGTATAGCCAAGGCTCCCCTCCGTGTGCGGCACAATGGTGATCTTCTGCACCGGCTCGGCGTTTTTCTGCTTGTAGGCGACCATCGCGTGGCCGACCTCGTGATAGGCGACGAGCTTCTTTTCAAACTCCGTGAGGACGCTGTTCTTCTTCTCGCTGCCCGCGATGACGAACTCGAACGCCGCAAGCATATCCTCCTGCGTGACGAGCTTGCGCCCCTTGCGCACGGCGCGCAGCGCCGCCTCGTTCACGATGTTGGCAAGATCCGCGCCCACGCAGCCCGCAGTCGCGAGCGCGACTTTCTTGAGATCGACATCTTCGCCGAGCTTGATGTTGCGCGTGTGGACCTCGAGCGTCGAAATGCGTCCGGCAAGGTTCGGGCGGTCGATGGTAATGCGGCGGTCGAAGCGGCCGGGGCGCAGCAGCGCCTGGTCAAGTACCTCCGGACGGTTGGTCGCCGCGAGCACGATGATGCCCTTGCCCGGATCGAAGCCGTCCATCTCCGCGAGGAGCTGGTTGAGCGTCTGCTCACGCTCGTCGTTGCCGCCGCCGAAGCGGGAATCGCGCGTTTTGCCGATCGCGTCGATCTCATCGATGAAGATGATGCACGGCGCGACCTTCGAGGCCTCGGCGAAGAGGTCGCGCACGCGGCTCGCGCCGACGCCCACGAACATCTCCACAAAGCCCGAGCCGGAGATGGAGAAGAACGGCACATTCGCCTCGCCCGCGACAGCCTTCGCCAGCAGCGTCTTGCCCGTACCCGGAGGGCCGACGAGCAGCGCGCCCTTGGGGAGCTTCGCGCCGATCTCGGTATACTTCTGCGGATTGTGCAGGAAGTCGATGATCTCCACGAGGCTCTCCTTCGCCTCGTCCTGTCCCGCAACATCGGCAAAGGTCACGCCGGTGGACTTTTCCATATAGACCTTCGCGTTGGACTTGCCCACGCTGCCAATGCCGCCGAAGCCGCCTCCGCCGCTCCGTTTGCTGATAAAGCGCATCATCAGCATGAACGCGCCGACCATCAGCGCGATGGGCAGAATGTAATTATAGAGAATGAGCTCAAAATAAGAGGTCTCCGCCTGATAGGGCTTGATGAACTCCACGCCGTTCTCGTCCAAAAACGCCTTGAGCTCGGGGTCGTTGATCTGCGTGGTGTAGAGCGTGAACTCGCCGCTGTAGGTGTTTCCGTTCCCGTCGGTGTAGGTGAAGCCCTCCACCGGCACGATGTCGAGCGTGCGGTCGGTGATCTCGACGCGCTCGACCTGTCCGTCGCGCACGAGCTCGAGAAATTCATCGTAGCGGATCTCACACGAGCTCTCCGCCGTCTTTGCCGCGTCCATCGCCGAGAGCAGATAGTTGAAGCCGATCGTCAGCACCAGCGCCCAGATCAGCAGTGACAGTACGCCGTTGCGCTTCCCGTCGTTTTTATCCGGTTTTCTGTTCTTATCGTTTTGATCCATCTTGAATCCAGTTCCTTTCGCATGAAAGCCGCCCACGGGCGGCAGCAGCTTTTTAAGCTACGCGTTATTTTAACATACCCCCTGTCGTTTCACAAGCGAAGTCCTATGAATTTTCGGTAAATTTTTGCCCGCTTTCCTCTTTATCTTATCCGCCGCTTGTGCTATACTGCGTTATGTATACGAATTTTGACCGGGAGGATCGGTTTATGTCGAAGGAATACAGAACGCCGAAGGACGCCGGCGCGGCGCGCGAGCGCGACACGGAGCGCCGCCCCCTGCGCGAGCGCGACGCGGAGGCAGACGGTCTCATCGAGGGCCGCAATGCCGTGATGGAGGCGCTGCGCGCCGGAACACCGATGGATAAAATTTTCATCGCCCGCGGCGAAACGGATAAAACGCTCGGTCACATCGCCTCCACCGCCCGCGCAGCGGGCATCGTGGTGGTCGAGGCAGACCGCCGCAAGCTCGATTATATGAGCGCGACCAAGGCGCATCAGGGCGTCGTCGCCCTCGCCGCCGTGCGCGAATACGCCACGGTCGAGGATATCCTGAGCGCCGCCCGTGAGCGCGGCGAAGCCCCCCTGCTCGTGGTGTGCGATGAGATCAGCGACCCGCACAACCTCGGCGCGATCATTCGCACGGCGGAGTGCGCGGGCGCGCACGGCGTCGTGATCCCCAAGCGCCGCAGCGCGGGACTGACGAGCATCGTCGGCAAGACGAGCGCGGGCGCGGTGAGCTATCTGCCCGTCGCGCGCGTGCCGAACATTCCCGCGCTTTTGAAGGACCTGCAATCGCAGGGCGTCTGGGTCTTCGGCACCGCCGCCGAGGGGACGACCAGCCTTTACGCGGCCGACCTCAAGGGTCCCGCCGCCATCGTCATCGGCAGCGAGGGGGACGGCATGGGCCGTCTCGTGCGCGAGAGCTGCGATTTCCTCGTCAGTATCCCGATGAAGGGGCGCATCTCCTCGCTCAACGCCTCGGCTGCCGCCGCGATCCTGCTCTACGAGGCAGTGCGTCAGCGCCTTGGCTGACACACCGCCGCACACTTTACGAGGTTTTTCATGGATCACAAAAAGGAATGGGAATTTGAACAAACGCTCGCCGAGTCCGAGCTTTTGCTGCGCGGTGCCGCGCGCAGCGCGGCGGACGACGCGGAGCTGTCGCTCGAGAATATCCTCGCCGAGTTCGGCGGCGGGCAGGACGAAGCGCCCTCGCCGGACCCCGAGGTGCTCGCGCCCGACCGTCCGCTCCGTCCTGCCGTGCGCGTGAAGCGATCCGACGCTCCCGCCGAGCCCCCCGCGCCCGCGGAGTCTCCTGTGGAGGAGACCGTGAGCCTGCGGGAGGTGCTTGAGAGCACCGTGCAGTCCGTGCTCGACGAGCAGGACGCCGCCGAGCCGCCCACCGAGCCGAGCGCGCCGCCGCGCGCGCTCTTCTCCCGCAGGCGGCTGCGCCGCGCGCAGCGCACCGACGCTCCCGCCGACTACGCGGAGGAAGACGCGGACGAGACCGACCCTTTCACCGAGGATTTCGGCGAACAGGACGCCGAATGCGAGCCGCCCGCCGGCGAGCTCGCCTCCGACTACCGCAGTGAAGCCCGCGCCGCGCTTGCCGGTGCCCGCGCTGCGTTTGCCGTCACAGCGCTCGCGTGGGGCGTGCTGCTGCTCGATCATTTCGGGCTCATGCCCGCCCTCTATACCGCCGAGCCGCTGCTCCACACACTGCCCTTTCTCCTCGCGGAGCTGCTCGTGTGCGTGCTCGGGCGCGATGTCTTTGTCTACGCCGTCGAGCAGCTTTGCAAAAAGACCGTCACCTACGAGCTGCTCACCTCGCTCGCCTGTCTCGTGACGCTTGCCGACACCGCGCTGGTGCTCGCCCTGCCCGCGCGCGCCGCGCTCACGCAGCCCTTCCACGCCGTCGCCATGCTCGGCATGAGCTGCGCCCTGCTCGGGCGCTCGATGCTCTTCGGCGGACTGTACGACACCTTCCGCGTCGCCGCGGTCGGCGAGAGCGATTATATCGTCACCGTCACCGGCAGCGGCGCGGCAAAGCGCCGCGGCAGTGCCGCGGGCTTTTCCCGCTGCGCGCAGAAGGAGGACGCCGCCTCGCACTGGCAAAGCCTGCTTCTGCCTGTGCTGCTCGCCGCCTCGCTCGTCTTTGCCGTGCTCGCCACGCTCCGTCGCGGCGGGCAGTCGCTCTTTCTCTGGAACTGGGGCGTCCTGCTCACGGCGATCGACCTGCCCGCCTTCCCGCTGTGCTATTCGCTCCCGCTGCGCCGACTGGCAAAGCGCTTCGTGAAGTCCGGCAGCGCGCTCGCCGGCTATGTCGGCGCGAACCGCCTGCGCCGCAGCAATTGCATCATTCTGACCGATACCGACCTCTTCCCGCCCGGAACGGTCACCCTCAGCGGACTGAAGATCTACGGCGAGGAGAGCGGCAAGGTCATCACCTACGCCGCCACGATGGCGCACGCCTCGCAGAGCGGACTGAGCCGCCTGTTCGACACGCTCCTCTCCGGCGAGGGCGGCGAGCTTGCGCCGCTCGACGATCTCAGCTTTTATGAGGAGGGCGGCGTCTCCGGCATCATTCACGGCGAAACGGTGCTCTTCGGCACCGCCGCCTTCTGCCGCAAGATGCGCGTGTCCATGCCGGGCGGCCTGAGCCTGAAAACGGGCGTCTTCCTCGCCGTTGACGGCGCGCTGATCGCCATTTTCTCCGTCAAATATACGCCCGCGGAGAATGTCGACTGGGCGCTCCACGCGCTCAAGCGCAGCCGCATCACGCCGGTCCTCGCCGTGCGCGACGGCAACCTCACGCCCGCGCTGCTCAAGCGCAAATTCGGCACCGACGCCCGCGCCGTCTACCCCACGATCTCCACGCGCCTCGCCCTCTCCGAGCGGGACGGCGCGCACCCCTACGCCCTGCTCTACCGCGAGGGGCTCATGCCCTACGCCGAGCTTGCCGTCGGCAGCAAGCGCCTTGTGCACGCCGTGCACACCGCCGCCGCCGTCTCCCTCGCCGGCAGCATTCTCTCCGCCCTGCTCGCCTTCTACCTCACCTTCGTCGGTGCCTACGCCGCCCTGACCCCCGTTTCCATGCTGCTCTACCTCCTTCTCTGGTCGTTTGCGGCGCTGTGCGAGGGGCTGCTGGCCGCCAACTATTGAAGCCTCACCAAAAAAAGGTCAAAATTGCCGAAAATTATGGTTGTATTGGCAGAGATTTTATTATATAATTGAAGTGTTGAAGTGACTTCCCGCAAGGGAATTACCATTTGGAAGGAGACGACCCCTATGAGTGCAAAAGACATTCGCAACATCGTGCTGCTTGGCCATGGCGGCAGCGGCAAGACCACCCTCGCCGAAAGTATGCTGTTTATGACCGGCGGCACCGACCGCTTCGGCAAAACGAGCGACGGCAACACCACCTGCGACTACGACGCGGAGGAGATCAAGCGCGGCATTTCCATCTCTCTCGCCGTTGCGCCCGTGAAGTACAAGAACATCAAGATCAATGTGCTCGACGCTCCCGGCAACTTCGACTTTGCCGGTGAAGCCCTCTCGGGCATTCGCGCGGCGGAGTGCGCCGTGCTGGTCTGCGGCGCGAAGGACGGTTTGAGCGTCGGCGCGGAGCGCTGCTGGAAGATGCTCGGCAGCAAGCCCCGTATGCTCTTCATCAATCGCACCGATGAAGAGAACAGCGATTATTCCGCCTGTCTCGAGGCGCTCAAGGGCAAGTTCGGCACCGCCGTCGCCCCCATCGTCGCCCCCGTGATCGACGGCAGCAAGAAGGTCACCGGCATCGTGGATCTGCTGCACAACAAGGCCTACGAGGTCAAGGGCGGCAAGGCCGTCGAGTGCGCGATCCCCGCCGACATGGCCGATGAGGTCGAGGCGCTGCGTGCCGAGCTGATGGAGTCCGCCGCCGGCGCCGATGAAGAGCTGATGGAGAAGTTCTTCGACACGATGGAGCTCTCCGCGGAAGAGATCGCCAAGGGCCTCAAGCTCGGCGTGCGCGACGGCAGCGTCGCTCCCGTCCTCTGCGGCAGCGCGCTCTCCGGTCTCGGCGTCGATATGCTCCTGCAGACCATCGTCGATCTGGTTCCCGTCGCCACCGATATGCCCGCGGAAGCGGCGCAGGACGATGACGATAAGGCCATCGAAGTCGCTTATGACGAGAACGGCCCCACCGCCGCCATCGTCTTCAAGACCGTTTCCGACCAGTACGGCAAGTATTCTCTCGTCAAGGTCGTGCGCGGCAAGATCACCGGCGATGTGGCGCTCTACGACGCCGCCACCGGCAACACCGAAAAGCTCGGCCGTCTCTACACCCTCAAGGGCAAGAAGAACGAGGAAGTCAAGGAGATCTGCTGCGGCGACATCGGCGCCATCGCCAAGATGGACCGCGTCAAGACCGGCGACACCCTCTGCGACGCGAAGAACATCGTCAAGCTCGCCGGTATGCCCTACGCGCAGCCCTGCTACTCCCGCGCCATTGCGCCCAAGACGCGCGGGCAGGAGGAAAAGCTCGGCACCGGCCTCAACCGCCTCAACGAAGAGGATCCGACCTTTACCGTCGTCAACAACGCCGAGACGCATCAGATGGTCGTCTCCGGCGCGGGCGATATCCAGATCGATGTGCTCGTGAGCAAGCTCAAGACCCGCTTCGGCGTGGAGTCCGAGCTCGACACCCCGCGCGTGCCCTATCGTGAGAAGATCCGCAAGACCGTGCAGAAGCAGGGTCGTCATAAGAAGCAGACCGGCGGCAGCGGCCAGTTCGGTGATGTCTGGGTCCGCTTCGAGCCCAACGAGGAGAGCGAAGAGATGGTCTTCGCCGAGGAAGTCTTCGGCGGCAGCGTGCCCAAGAACTTCTTCCCCGCCGTTGAAAAGGGTCTGCGCGAGGCCTGCGTCCACGGTCCTCTCGCCGGCTATCCCGTCGTGAACCTCAAGGCCGTCCTCTACGATGGCTCCTACCATCCGGTCGACTCCTCCGAAATCGCGTTCAAGACCGCCGCGAACCTCGCCTACAAGGCCGCCATGCCCGAGGCGTCCCCCGTCCTGCTCGAGCCCGTCTGCGAGCTGAAGGTCACCGTGCCCGATCAGTACATGGGCGATATCCTCGGCGACCTCAACAAGCGCCGCGGCCGCGTGATGGGCATGAACCCCACCGGCGACGGCGAGCAGATCATCGAGGCGGAGTGCCCCGAGGCGGAGCTGATGAGCTACGCCATCGACCTGCGCTCCATGACGCAGTCCCGCGGCTCCTTCACCATGCAGTTCGTGCGCTATGAGCAGTGCTCTGCCGACGCGCAGGAGAAGGCCGTCGCCGCTGCGAAGGCGATGCAGGAAGCGGAGTAATTCTTCCCCGCAAAACACAAACCAAAGGCGCTTCCCATCGCGGGAAGCGCCTTTCCTTTTTCTCCCCGTTCAGAGGTGAAAAAACGGACTGCCGCAGCAGTCCGTTTTCTTTTACCGGCAGAGGTACGAAAACCAGCCCTCGCTCGTCCGCGTCTCCTCGATCTCCCAGCCGGCCGCGCACAGCGCGGCGGCGACCTCGTCGGCGCGATCGTCGATGATGCCGGAGCAGAGGAAGCGTCCGCCTGCCTTCAGCAGCGGCCGCACCTGCGGCGCGAGCGCGATGATGACATCGGCCACAATGTTCGCGACCACCATGTCATACGCCCCGCCGAACTCACGCGCGAGCTTCCTGTCGCTGAGCACATCGCCCGCGCGGACGGTGTAGTGCTCGCGCCCGATGCCGTTGAGCGCCGCGTTCTCGTAGGCGACGCCCACGCACTTGTCGTCGATGTCGCAGGCGAAGGCGTCCCGCGCACCGAGCAGCAGCGCGGCGATCGACAAAATGCCGCTGCCGCAGCCGAGATCGAGCACCTTTTCCCCGCCGTGGATATGCTTCTCCAGCGCCTGCAAACACAGCCGCGTTGTCGCGTGACTGCCCGTGCCGAAGGTCAGCCCCGGATTCAAGATGAGCTTCACGCGCTCCGACGGCTCCGCCTCCTCCCACTCGGGAATGACCAGCAGCCGCTCGCCGATCTCCATGGGCTTATAGAACTGCTTCCAGTTGTTCTCCCAGTCGGCGTCCTCCACATTCGCCATCGTCAGCAGCAGCGGCGCAAACTCCGGGTGCTGCTTTTTGAGCGCCGAGAGCGCGATGCGCACCTGCGCGAGCGTCGCAAAGCCGCCCTCGCCCTCCTCCAGATAGAAGGTCAAACGGCACTTGCCGCGCTTTTCCGCCAGCAGCGCATCGTCCACATAGTCCCAATACTGGTGGTTATTTTCCAGAAAGTCCTGAAAATCCCCCTCATCGTCGATCACGATGCCCTCAACGCCCTGCTCGCGCAGCAGCTCGCTGACCGGCTCAAGACCCGCAGGCGCCGTGTCGATCCTCAGCTCCAGCCACTTCATCGCTCTACCCCCACGAAGAAGAGTCCCAGCGTGCCGCAGCCCGTGTGCGCGCCGATGACCGGCCCGATGAAGTCCGCGCGGATATCCGTCACGCCGAAGCGCTCGCGCAGGAGCTCGGAAATATACTCCACATAATCGGGGCAGTTCGCGTGGCAGATAAAGATCGGCTGATTTTTCGCCGGCTCAATGCCCAGCTCCTCCATCTTGTCCACCAGCGCCTTGAGCGCCCCCCTGCTGCCACGCGCCTTGCTCACCGGCGTGAGCCGCCCCTCGCTGTCGGTGTGCATGATGGGCTTGATGCCCAGCACCGTGCCGACCAGCGCGGTCGCCGCGCTCACGCGCCCGCCGCGCTTGAGGTGGTTGAGATCGTCCACAAAGAACCAGTGGTCCTGATGCGGGATCGTCTCGCGCACGAACGCGGCAAGCGCATCGATATCCAGATTTTTCTCCCGCCGCTCGCGCACCGTGCGATAGAGCAGCATTCCCTGCCCGCGGCAGGCGGAGAGCGAATCGATCACGATGAGCTTCGCCTCGGGATACTCCCCGTGCAGATCGTCCGCCGCGATGCAGGCGGACTGATAGGTCGTCGAAAGGGCGCTGGAAAAGCAGATGCAGAGGATATCCTTCCCCGCGTCCAGCGCGGCACGCATCGCCTCGCTGAACTGCCCGACATTGACCGCCGCCGTCGTGCAGTCCACGCCCGATGCGATCTGATCAAAAAATTCCTCGGGCGACATATCGGCGTGATCGGGCGTGTCACGATAGGTCTTGCCCTCCATCATAAAGGAAAGCGGCAAGACCGTCAGCCCAAGCTCTGCGACCTCCTGTTGATTCAGGCTGCAGCAGCTATCCGTCATAATGATGTAGTCCCGCATAGTTGGATCCTTTCCGGGCCGCCGCGCGGCGGCACCTGTGTCGATGAATGAAAAGGGAGACAGCAAACGGTCAGAATGGCTGTATTTTAGCAAAGTGTTAAGATAATATCAAGATTTTACCGATAAATTTCCGGCAAAACCTCATTTTCCCCGTCCGCCCTCCGTTTTAATCCGCTCCGCGCGTCATTTCCCCACGCAGAAGCGCTCAAAGATGCGCGCGACCATGTCCTCGCGCGCCGTGCGTCCCGTCAGCTCGCCGAGCGCGGAAAGCGCGCCCTCCGCCTCCGTGAGCACGATGTCGGGCGTCATGCCGCTCTCCAGCGCCCCCTGCGCTGCGCGCACCGCCGTGAGCGCGCGCTCGACTGCCTCTGCCTGACGGGCGTTGGTGAGCATCGTCCCGTCCTCCGGCGGCGCGGGATAGAGCGCACGGACTGCCGCCTCCAGCTCCTCAAAGCCCTCGTGCGTGACGGACGAAATGCAGATCTCCCTTTGAAGCCCTGTCCAACTTTTATCCTGCGTCAAATCGCCGCACGGCAGACAGTTCAAGTCGCTCCTGCTGCGAAGCAGCAGCCAGGGCTTTCCGCTTTCCCGGGCAAGCTGCATCGCTTCGCGGTCGTCCTCTTTGTAAAATTCGGTCCCGTCCACTACAACGAAGATCAGCTCCGCCTCCTCGACCGCTCTTCTTGACCGCTCGACGCCGAGCCGCTCGACGATATCCTCTGTCTCGCGCAGACCCGCGGTGTCGATGAGCCGCAGCAGCACGCCGCCGACCACAGCCTTTTCCTCCACCGTGTCGCGCGTCGTGCCCGCAATGTCGGTGACGATGGCGCGCTCGTAGCCGACGAGCGCGTTGAGCAGCGAGCTCTTCCCCGCATTCGGCGCGCCGACGATCGCCGTCGCAACGCCGCTTTTGAGCACACGACCGCGCGCGAAGCTCCCGAGCAGCGCGGCGAGCGTCCGCTCGCAGTCCGCAAGCGTGCGCTGCGTCTGCTCGCGCGTGAGCTCCTCGATGTCCTCGTCCGGATAGTCCACGATGGCGTAAAATCGGCTCGTGAGGTCGAGCAGACCGTCGCAGACCTGCTCGATCGGACGGCGCAGCGCGCCGTCCACCTGCGCGGCGGCGTTGCGCGCCGCTTCGGCGCTCTCCGCGTCGATGAGGTCGATGACGGCCTCGGCTTCCGTGAGGTCCATTTTCCCATTCAGGAAGGCGCGCTGCGTGAATTCTCCCGCTCTCGCCTGCCGCGCGCCCGCGGCAAAGGCCGCGCGCAGCACCTCCTGCAAAACGATGGGCGAGCCGTGGCAGTGCAGCTCCGCGCTCTCCTCGCCCGTATAGCTGTGCGCAGCGGAAAAGATGACCGCGAGCGCGTGGTCGAGCACACGCCCCTCCGCGTCGCGCACCGTGCCGTAGACCATGCGGCGCGGCGGCAGCTCCTGCGCCGGTATGCCGCTCGCGGCGGTGAACAGCGCGCCCAGCACGCGGTGCGTCTGCGCGCCGCTGATGCGCACGATGCCGACCGCGGCAGTCCCCTGCGCGGTGGCGATGGCGGCGATAGTATCCGGCATGGCGATGTCCTCCCGTTGTTCCGAACTCGATCTGATCAATTCTACCACATCTGCGCGCGTTTGAAAAGCGGCAGCGCATTGATTTCAAAAAAACGCGCAGGGACCGGCTGTTCCGGCCCCTGCGTCCGTGTTTTTTACTGTCCGCGTCTGGCGCGCGGCATCTCCCACGCGAGATGATCGGTGTGGAGCAGGTGATGCGACTTTTCGCCCAGCGGCTTGCCGAGGTAATCGTCGTAGAGCGCGCGCACATCGGGATTCTCGTGCGAGAAGCGCAGCTCCTCGCCCTGATCGAGCCGCCAGAGCACCTTGCCGCGTGCGTCCGCCGACTCCACGCCGTCGTGGATCGGCTGCCCGCCGCCGCCCGCGCAGCCGCCGGGACAGGCCATGACCTCAACAAAGTCGTAGCTGACCTTGCCGCCCTGCAGCGCCTCGATGAGCTTCCTCGCGTTGCCCAGCCCGCTCACGACCGCAACGCGCACCTCGCCCGCATCGGGGATCGTAAAGCTCGCTTCCTTCCAGCCGTCCATGCCGCGCACGGCGGTGAAGGCGTCGGGATCGGGATTCTCCCCCGTGATGAGATAGTACGCCGAGCGGAGCGCCGCGTCCATCACGCCGCCGGTCGTGCCGAACACGACCGCCGCGCCCGTGCCGCTGCCGAGCGGAGAGTCGAACGCCTCCTCCGGCAGATGGACGGGGGAAATGTGGTTGGCGCGCAGCATGATGTCCAGCTCGCGCGTGGTGATGCTCACATCGACCTCGGGCGTACCGTCCTCCGTGCACATCGTCGGCAGCGCGCACTCGCTTTTTTTCGCCACGCACGGCATCACCGAGACCACGAACAGCCGCTTTGGGTCGATGCCGAGCTTTTCGGCAAAGTAGCTCTTGGCGACCGCGCCGAACATCTGCTGCGGCGACTTCGCGGTGGAGAGATTCGCCGTCAGCTCGGGGTACTGCGACTTCAAAAAGCGCACCCAGCCCGGGCAGCAGGAGGTGAACATCGGCATCGCCGCGCCGTCCCTGTGCGTGAAGCGCTCGATGAACTCGCTGCCCTCCTCCATGATCGTGAGGTCGGCGGCGAAATCGGTGTCGAACACATAGTCGAAGCCCAGCTCGCGCAAGGCGGCCGCCATGCGTCCGGGCGAGGCAAACTCCGGCGAGAGGCCGAACTGCTCCGCCCATGCCGTGCGCACCGCCGGCGCGACCTGCACCACCGTCACGGTGTTCGGATCGTCGATCGCGTCAAAGACGCGGCCCGTATCGTCGCGCTCACGCAGCGCCGCCGTGGGACAGTGCGTGATGCACTGCCCGCAGTAGGTACACTCCGTGTCCTGAATGCGGCGGTTGCGGGAGACATCGACCGTCGCGCGCGAGCCCGTGCCGAGAAGATCCCAGATCTTCACGCTCTGCACCTTCTCGCACACCTGCACGCAGCGCAGGCACTTCACGCACTTGTCGTTCTCCCGAATGAGCGGCGTGGTGTAGTCCACGCTCTCGCGGCGCAGCTTCTTGGTGTAGTGCTCGCCGCGCATATTGAAGTCGTTCGCCAGCGTCTGCAAGGTGCAGTTGCCGCTGCGCGAGCAATTCGTGCAGCTCGTGTCGTGCTCGGAGAGGATCAGGCGCAGATTGGCGCGCCTCGCCTCGCGCGCCATGGGGCTGTTGGTAAATACCTCCATGCCGTCCGCCACGACATTGTCGCAGGCGGGCACCAGACGCTGCATACCCTTGACCTCCACGCAGCACAGGCGGCACGCCGCGATCTCGTTGAGGTCCTTGAGGTAGCACAGGGTCGGAATGTTGATGTTGAGCGCGCGTGCCGCTTCGAGAATGGTCGTGTTCTCCGGCACGGAGATGCTCTTATGGTCGATGGTCAGCGTTACATTTTTCACCATTTTGCCTTCCTCCCTCCGCGGAAGATCCCGTAGCCGAAGTGGTCGCAGCGCAGGCAGCGGGACGCCTCGGCGTAGGCCTCCTCGTCCGTCAGACCGCACTCGATGCACTTGAAGTCGTGCTTGCGCTCGTCCGCCTCGCGCTCGGTGGTGTTGATGCGGCCGTGCGGCGGCTTGTTGTTCAGCCGCGCGGTCGGGACCTCCACGCCCGCATCGATCACATGGTGGAAGCCAAGATACTCGTCGATGTTCGCCGCCGCGACCTTGCCCGCCGCGATCGCGCGAATGACGGTCGCAGGCCCCGTCACGCAGTCGCCGCCCGCGAACACGCCGTCCATATTTCCGATCTGTCCGCTCGCCTCGGTGACGAACGCGCCGCGCTTGATGGTAATTTCGCTCTGCTCGAAGCCGTGCGTCTCCACGCCCTGCCCGATGGCAACGACGATGATGTCCGCCGCGATGCGCTTTTCAAAGAGCTTCGCCTTCTCCGGCTTCGGGCGGCCCTTGGAGTCCATCTCACCGATGATCTGCGGCTGCGTCCACAGCGCCGCCGCGCGCCCGTCCTTGCCGGTCTCGATACGCACGGGTGCCTGAAGCGTCAGCAGCTCCACGCCCTCCGCGACCGCGCCGTCGACTTCCTCGGGCAGTGCCGTCATATCCACGCGCCGACGGCGATAGACGCAGCTCACCTTGCGCGCGCCGAGGCGCACCGCACTGCGGCACACGTCCATCGCGACATTGCCGCCGCCGATGACCACGATCTCCTTATTGCGGAAGTCCGGCATACGGTCGTCACCGATCTCGCGCAGCATCTCCACGGCGGACATCACGCCCGGGGCGTCCTCGCCCTCGATGCCGGTCTTTTTGTCCGTGTGCGCGCCGAGGGCAAGATAGAGCGCGTCGTACTGCTCGCGCAGCTCGTCGAAGCTGATCTCCTCGCCGATGTCCACATTGACCTTCGCCTCGATGCCGGTCGAGAGGAGCGAGGCGATCTCCGCATCTAAGATCTCGCGCGGCAGACGGTAGGACGGAATGCCGTAGCGCAGCATTCCGCCGAGCTTCGCGCGCTTTTCGTAGACCGTGACCTTATGCCCCATCAGCGCAAGATAATATGCCGCCGACAGCCCGCTCGGACCGCCGCCGACGATCGCGACCGTCTTGCCGGTCGCCTCCGCGCAGTCGGGGTGCGGCACATAGCCCGCGTGATCGACCGCGTAGCGCTTGAGCGCGCGAATATTCACCGCGTCATCGATCATGTTGCGCCGGCAGCGCGCCTCGCAGGGGTGCTCGCAGATGTACGCGCAGGCAGAGGGGAAGGGGTTATCCTGGCGGATCAGGCGCACCGCGTCGGCGTAGCGCCCGTACTTCACCAGCACCGTGTAGCCGGGGATATCCACGCCCGCGGGACACAGCGCCACGCAGGGCACGGGATTCTCCATTCCGCCAAGGCAGCGGTGGCGCAGGATATGCTCCTCATAGTCCTCGCGGAAGCCGCGCACGCCGTCGAGCACCAGCCGCGCCGCGTCGCGCCCGATGGCGCAGTCCGCGCTGTTGACGATCACGCGCGCCGTGCGCTCGATGAGGGCAAGCGTCTCCATCGTCGCCCTGCCGTCGAGCACCTGCTCCATCAGGTCGGAGAGCTGCCCAAGCCCGATGCGGCAGGGGACGCATTTGCCGCAGGTCTGCGCGTGGCAGAGATCAAGGAAATTCATCGCCAGATCCACAGGACACAGTCCCGGCGGACTGGCGGCGATCCGCCGCTCCGCATCGCGATACAGCCCGTCGATCACGGTCTGCGCATGGGAGGGCGTCATAATGTCAAGTCTCGACAAAACCTTCACACCTTTCTCAACGACAAAGCGGCCGCGTCAAAACGACGCAGCCGCCGTTAACTAATTATAGAACAAATCTATAGGTGATGTAAAGAGAAATTTTTTGATCCATTTCACGGATCTGCCCAAATTTTACCTGCGGCGTGCAAAAACAGAGGACTGCCATGCGGCAGTCCTCCGTTTTATCCGAGCTTTCGCTCTTTTTTACTTCTTGGAGTACATATCGACCAGCTTGACGAGGTGCTCGTAGCGCTCCTTGGCAGCCTCCTCGTTGCGCTCGAAGAGCGTGCCGGCGCGCTCGGGGAACTCGCGGGTCAGGCGGGAGTAACGCGCCTCGTTCATCAGGAACTCCTGATAGCCGCCCGCGGGCGCCTTGGAGTCGAGCGTGAACTTCTGCTCAGCGGCGGGATTGAAGCGGAACAGGTTCCAGTAGCCGCACTCGACGGCCTTCTTCATTTCCTTCTGGCAGTTGACCATGCCTCCCTTGATGGAGTGCATCTCGCAGGGCGAGTAGCCGATGATGAGGGACGGGCCGGGATAGGCCTCGGCCTCGGTGATGGCCTTGATGGTCTGCGCGGGATTCGCGCCCATGGCGACCTGCGCAACATAGACATAGCCATACTGCATCGCGATCTCGGAGAGGCTCTTCTTCTTGACCTCCTTACCGGCAGCCGCGAACTGCGCGACCTGACCGATGTTGGACGCCTTGGACGCCTGACCGCCGGTGTTGGAATAGACCTCGGTATCGAAGACAAAGATGTTGACGTCCTTGTTCTGCGCGATCACATGGTCGAGACCGCCGTAGCCGATGTCGTACGCCCAGCCGTCGCCGCCGAAGATCCACTGGCTCTTCTTGGAGAGGTACGCCTTCTTGTCGAGAATGTTCAGCGCGAGGGTGCAGGCGGGGCAGGTGCAGAACTTGCCGCCGTTGGCCTTGTGCGCCTCGGCGTGAGCGAGCATCTCGGGCTGCTTGTCACCGAGCATCTGCTTGGCAGCGTCGCTGGAGAGGAAGCCGATGGACTCGTCGATGGTGGCAACGCCGTTCTCGAGCGCCTTGACATATTCCTTCGTCGCTTCGGCGTTGGCCTTGCCGTCGTTCATCGTGTCGAGCCACTTCTGACCGGCAGCCTTGAGCTCGTCCGTGCAGTGACCGGCGAGGAGCTCGCGCGTCATGTCGGCAAGATCCTCGCGGATCTTCTCCTGACCGATGAACATACCGAGACCGTGCTCGGCGTTATCTTCGAACAGGGAGTTGCACCACGCGGGACCGTGGCCGTTCTTATCCGTGCAGTACGGAGAGGTAGCGCCGGGGCCGCCCCAGATGGACGAGCAGCCGGTGGCGTTGGAGATATACATACGGTCGCCGAAGAGCTGGGTGATGAGGCGGGCATAGCTCGTCTCCGCGCAGCCGGCGCAGGAGCCGGAGAACTCGAGCATGGGCTGCATGAACTGGCTGCCCTTGACCGTGGTATCCTGCATATCCGCCTTGGGCGCGACCTCGTCCACGCAGTAGCCGAAGACCTCCTGCTGGGCAAGCTCACCCTCCTGCGCGACCATGGTCAGCGCATTCACCGGGCACTGACCGACGCACACGCCGCAGCCCATGCAGTCGAGCGGGCTGACCGCCAGCGTGTACTTGTAAACGCCCTTGCCCTTGCCGGCCTTGACATCGACGATCTTCGCCGCGGCGGGAGCGTTCTTCGCCTCCTCCTCGGTGAGAGCGAAGGGACGAATGGTGGCGTGCGGGCAGACATAGGCGCAGCTATTGCACTGAATGCACTTCGTCTCGTCCCAGGTGGGAACGGACACGGCGACGCCGCGCTTTTCGTAAGCGGCAGCGCCCAGCTCCCACTGACCGTCCACATGCGGCATGAACGCGGAGACGGGCAGGCTGTCGCCGTCCATCTTGTCGACGGGGTCGAGAATGTTCTTGACCTGCGCGACCAGCTCCGCCTTGCCCTTGAGCGCGACGGACTCGTCCGCGTCAACGGCGTTCGCCCACTCGGCGGGAACATCGATCTTCTTATAGGCGGTCGCGCCGAGGTCGATGGCCTTGTGGTTCATATCGACGATATCCTGACCTTTCTTGAGGTAGGAGTGCGTCGCAGCGTCCTTCATGTAGCCGATGGCCTCCGCCTCGGGCATGACCTTGGCGAGAGAGAAGAACGCGCTCTGGAGAATGGTGTTGTTGCGCTTGCCCATGCCGATCTCGATGGCGAGGTCGATGGCGTTGATGGTGTAGAGCTGGATATTGTTCTTGGCGATGTAGCGCTTGGCGTCCGCCTTGAGGTGATGGTTCAGCTCATCGAAATCCCACTGGCAGTTGATCATAAAGACGCCGCCGGGCTTGACATCGTTGACCATCTTGAAGCCCTTGATGATGTAGCTGGGATTGTGGCAGGCGACGAAGTCGGCCTTATTGATGTAATAGGGGCTGCGGATGGGCTTGTCGCCGAAGCGCAGGTGGCTGATGGTCACGCCGCCGGTCTTCTTGGAGTCATACTGGAAGTACGCCTGAACGAACTTCTCGGTATGGTCGCCGATGATCTTGATGGAGTTCTTGTTCGCGCCGACGGTACCGTCGCCGCCGAGACCCCAGAACTTGCACTCGATGGTGCCCTCTGCCGCGGTGTTCGGGCAGTCCTTGTCCTCTTCGAGGGAGAGACCGGTCACATCGTCCACGATGCCGATGGTGAACTGACGCTTCATCTCGTCCTTCTTCAGCTCGTTATAAACGGCGAAGACGGAAGCGGGCGGGGTATCCTTGCTGCCGAGACCATAGCGGCCGCCGATGACCTGAACATCACATCTGCCGGCGTTCGCGAGCGCGGTGACGACATCGAGGTAGAGCGGCTCGCCCTGCGCGCCGGGCTCCTTCGTGCGGTCGAGGACCGCGATCTTCTTCGCCGTCGCGGGAATGGCCTCGAGCAGACGCTCGGCCTTGAACGGACGATACAGGCGGACCTTGATGAGACCGACCTTCTCGCCGTGGGCGTTCAAATAGTCGATGACCTCCTCGGCGACATCGCAGATGGAGCCCATCGCGATGATGACGCGGTCGGCGTCGGGCGCACCGTAGTAGTTGAAGAGCTTATAGTTCGTGCCGAGCTTGGCGTTGATCTTATCCATGTACCCCTCGACGACCTCGGGCAGGGCATCATAATACTGGTTGCACGCCTCGCGGTGCTGGAAGAAGGTGTCGCCGTTCTCGTGGCTGCCGCGCATGGCGGGGTGCTCGGGGTTGAGCGCGTGCTCACGGAACGCCTTGACCGCGTCCATGTCGCACATCTCGGCGAGATCCTTATAATCCCACACGGCGATCTTCTGGATCTCATGGCTGGTACGGAAACCGTCGAAGAAGTTGATGAAGGGCACCTTGCCGCTCAGCGCCGCCAGATGGGCGACGGGGCTGAGGTCCATGACCTCCTGCACATTGCCCTCGCAGAGCATCGCAAAGCCGGTCTGACGGCAGGCCATGACATCGCTGTGGTCGCCGAAGATGTTCAGCGCGTGGGTGGAGACGGTACGCGCGGAAACATGGAACACGGTGGGGAGCTGCTCGGCCGCGATCTTATACATATTGGGGATCATCAGCAGCAGACCCTGCGAGGCCGTGTAGGTGGTGGTCAGCGCGCCCGTGCCGAGGGAGCCGTGGACCGCACCCGCGGCGCCTGCCTCAGACTGCATCTCAACGACCTTCACCTGCGTGCCGAAGATATTCTTCAGCCCGTTGGCGCTCCACTGGTCCACAAAGTCGGCCATGGGGCTCGAGGGGGTGATGGGGTAGATCGCGGCAACTTCACTGAACGCATAGGATACATGCGCGGCAGCGTTGTTGCCGTCCATAGACTTCATTTTTCTTGCCATAAATGAAACCTCCTGTTATATTCACCGCCGCAAGCGACGGTGTCTCTGCGTTTTCACGCATAATCTGACTTTACTATCATAGCACGATTTTCACCCGCTGTAAACGCCGCTTTTGCAAAAAAGATTCATTTTTTTGCAAGATAATATTTACTTCTTCTCAATCGCCCCATTATTTTGCAATTTATTATTCATTTTTCCCGCCGCGCCGCTCCATTTTGCAGGATAGAATTCCTTTCTCTCCCACACGCGCGCCGCGCTTGCCATACGGCGCAAACTGTGGTACACTTCTTCTACAAAAATAAGCTGCGGAAAGGACGGGCGGCGTATGGTCACAACGGTGCGATCCCTCGGCTTACAGGGCATTCTCGGCTACGAGGTCACGGTGGAGTGCTTCCTCTCCGGCGGGCTCCCCGCCTTCGACATCGTCGGTCTCGGCGACACGGCGGTCAAGGAGGCGCGCGAGCGCGTGCGCGCCGCCATCAAAAACTGCGGGGGCAAGTTCCCCGTCAGCCGCATCACGGTCAACCTCGCGCCCGCGAATCTGCGCAAGGAGGGCACCGTCTACGACCTGCCGCTCCTGCTCGGCATTCTTGCGGGCATGGGCGAGCTCGACGCGCCCGCGCCGGACGCCGCCTTTGTCGGCGAGCTGTCGCTCACCGGCGCGCTGCGCCCCATCAACGGCGTGCTGCCGATGGCGCTCGCCGCAGTGCGCGCGGGCATCAAAACGCTCTATGTCCCCGCCGCGAACGCGCCCGAGGCCGCGCTGGCAGACGGTTTGACCGTCTACGGCGTGGAGGACGCGCCACAGCTCCTGCGCCATCTGCGCGGTGAGGAGCGCCTCACCCCCGCCTTGCAGCGTCCTGCGGACGCGCCGACCGGTCCCGTCCCCGATTTTGCCGATGTCATGGGGCAGGAGAATGTCAAGCGCGCGCTGGAGATCGCCGCTGCGGGCGGCCACAACATTCTGCTCATCGGCTCCCCCGGCGCGGGCAAATCCATGCTCGCGCGGCGCCTCCCCTCGATCCTCCCCGACCTGACGCACGAAGAGGCGCTGGAAGCCACCGAGATCTGGTCCGTCGCGGGTCTCACCGACCGCGCCCACCCGATGCTCACCGAGCGCCCTTTCCGCGCGCCGCACCACACGCTCTCCGCTGCGGCGATGTCCGGCGGCGGCAAGTCGCTCTCCCCGGGCGAAATTTCCCTCGCCCACCACGGCGTCCTCTTCCTCGATGAATTCCCCGAGTTCCACCGCGATGTGCTCGAATCCCTCCGTGCCCCGCTCGAGGACGGCGAGGTCACCATCACCCGCGCCGCGGGCAGCGTGACGCTCCCGAGCCGCTTCATGCTCGTCGGCGCGATGAACCCCTGTCGCTGCGGCTGGTACGGTCACCCCTCGGGGCGCTGCCGCTGCTCGCAAAAAGATGTGGAGAAGTATGTCTCCAAGATCTCCGGCCCGCTGCTCGACCGCATGGACCTTCAGGTCAGCGTTCCCTCGGTGGAGTTCGAAGCGATGCGCCGCCGCGAGAAGGCGGAGCCCTCCTCCGCCGTGCGCGAGCGCGTGAACGCCGCGCGCGAGGTGCAGAAAGCGCGCTTTTCCGGCACCGCCGTCACCTGCAACGCCTACATGACCGCGCCGATGGTCGGTGAGCTCTGCCGCCTCGACGCTGCAGGCGAAAAGCTCCTCAAGGGCGCGTTCGACCGCCTCGGCCTCACCGCCCGCAGCCACGATAAGCTCCTGCGCGTCGCGCGCACCATCGCCGACCTCGACGGCAGCGCGTCGATCGAGGCGCATCATCTCGCCGAAGCCATTCAATACCGCAACACGGACATTCTGAAAGGAGAAGCCTGATGAAAACGCACGACTATCTTCTCTACGCCGCCCTCGCGCTTTTGAGCCACACCGCGCAGTGCGCCGCCCTCATTCTGCTGCTCGCTGCCGTCGGGCCGACGGCGGAATTCCCGTTCAGCGCGGCCTGCGGCCTCGCCCTCGGCGCAGTGTTCATCGCGGCGCTGTCCTTTGGCTTCGGTCGGGGACTGCGTCCGAAGGCGCCGCTTGCCAAAAATACCTGCTGGAATGCCGCGATGGTGCTTTATATTCTGAACCTCGCCCTCTTCCTTCTCGCGCCCGAGCCGATGGCGGGTGAGAACATCGTTGCGATGCTCTGGAATTTCCCCATCGCCCCCGCCCTCACCGGCGCGGAGGGCGTCCTCGGCGGACAGGGCACGGCGTATCTCTTCCTCGGCGCGCTCCTGTGCGCCGTCGAGCCGCTGTGCTTCACCCTCGGCCTGACCTGCGGCGCAAAGCCCGCCGCAACACCTGATAACGATAAGGAGACGAACCCCCATGCGTGAAATGATCCTTTGCAAGCTCGGCGAGGTCGTCCTCAAAGGGCTCAACCGCCGCAGCTTTGAGGATAAGCTCATCGGCAACCTCCGCCGCCGCACGGCGAAGTGCGGCAGCTTCCGCGTCTACTCCAAGCAGAGCACCATCTATGTCGAGCCCGCGGACGATTCCGCCGACCTCACCGCGGCGTATGAAGCCTGCAAGCAGGTCTTCGGCGTGATCGCCGTTTCCCGCGCGCTGCCCTGCGAAAAAAATGTGCAGGCCATCATCGCGACCGCGAAGGAATACCTCGCGCCGGAGTTCGCCCGCGCGAAGGACTATAAGGTCGAAAGTAAGCGGGCGGACAAGACCTTCCCGCTCACCTCCATTCAGCTCTCCCAGCAGGTCGGCGGCGCGCTCCATCAGGCGTTCCCGCACTGCGCGGTCAATGTCCACGACCCCGACCTGACCGTTTTTATCGAGATCCGCGACGATGCGGCCTATGTCCACGGCCCCGCCGAAGCCGGCGCGGGCGGACTTCCGATCGGCATGGGCGGCAGCGCCGTCTCGCTCCTCTCCGGCGGCATCGACTCTCCCGTCGCCTCCTACATGATGGCAAAGCGCGGCGTTTCGCTCGAGATGGTCCACTTCTTCTCCCCGCCCTACACCTCCGACGCGGCGCGGGAAAAAGTCCTCGAGCTCGCCCAGCTCCTCACCCCCTGGTGCGGACGGCTCACCGTCCACATCGTCCCCTTCACCGAAATTCAGGAGCAGATCCGCGTGAACTGCCCCGAGGATCACTTCACGCTCATCATGCGCCGTTTCATGATGCGCCTTGCCCAGCGCGTCGCGGACGAGGTGCGCGCCAAGGCGCTCGTCACCGGCGAATGCCTCGGGCAAGTCGCGAGCCAGACGATGGAGGCGCTGCGCGTGAGCGAAGATGTCGTCGACCTCCCCGTCCTGCGCCCGCTCATCGGCATGGACAAGGAGGAGATCATTCGCCTCTCCCGCAAGATCGGCACCTTCGATACCTCCATTCTCCCCTATGAGGACTGCTGCACCGTCTTCACCCCGCGCCACCCCAAAACGAAGCCCCATGTCGAAGAGGTCCGCGAGATGGAAGCCGCGCTCGATATCGACGCGCTCTGCGCGCGCGCGATGGCGGGCCGCGAGCGCGTCCGCGTCCGGCTTTGACCCCCGATCTCCGCCGAACTCCGGCACAGGAAAGGAGCCCCCATGCGTCTCGATAAATTTCTCAAGGTCTCCCGTCTCATCAAGCGCCGCACCGTCGCGAACGAAGCCTGCGACCTCGGCCGCGTCACCGTCAACGGGCGCGTCGCCCGCGCGTCCTACGAGGTCAAGACCGGCGACCGCATCGCCCTGCACTTCGGCGAGCGCACCCTCACCGTTGAGGTCCTCTCTGTGGAGGACAATGTCTCCAAGGCGGACGCCGCCGCGCTCTACCGCGCCCTGCCGAACGAGTGACGCGCATTTCTGTCATATTCCGGACACGCCTCCCATACACTCTCTGTGTATGGGAGGTTTTCTTCTCTCCGCCCTTTTCCCCCCGACGCATGAAGTCTATCTTTTGCAGGAGGTCTTTCTATGCCCTATGATCCTCTCTCCCCCGCCGCCCACCGCATCGAGCTCGACGCGCGCGAGCGCCTGACCGTCACCGGCGTGGACGATGTCGACCGCTTCGACGACACCGAGATTGTCATGACCACCTCCGTCGGCACGCTCGTCGTCACCGGCGAGCACCTGCACATCGGCAAGCTCAGTCTCGACGGCGGCGAGCTCCATGTCGACGGCCGCATCGACTCCCTCAGCTACGAGGACGCCCCCTCCTCCGGCGGTCTGCTCGGCCGCCTCTTCGGTGGCTGAAATGGGCGTCGAGATCGCCTCCCAGCTCGAAAGCCTTGCCGCCTCGCTCCTGCTCGGCGCGGCGCTCGCCCTGCTCTACGACGGTCTGCGCGCCCTGCGCCTGCGCCGCCGCACGCACCGCGTCCTGACCGGCGCGCTCGACGCGCTCTTCTGCCTGCTCCTCGCCGCCGCACTCCTCTCCTTCACGCTCCGCGTCGGCGGGGGCGAGCTGCGCCTTTATATGCTCCTTGCCGTCCTGCTCGGCGCAGCCCTCAGCTTCGCCTTTCTCTCCCCGCTCCTCCGCCCCCTCTGGGACTTCTGGGCAGACTGCCTCGCCGCTTTTCTGCGTCTTTTGCGCGCCCCGCTCCTGCTCGCGAAAAAATATTATGGTAAACTGCACAAACTTGCAAAAAAGCTCTTTCTTTTTTCCCACCGCTCTCTTATAATAGAAAATTACAAATGGTCGGCGCGGCGCTCCCGTCGCGCCGCCGAGCGAAGGGGGGACATTCACTATGGCAGCAGAAAAGGCCGCGGCGCGCAAAAAGAGCAGCAGCCTTCTGGCGGCGCTTCTTCTCCTCGCGCTCACGCTGCTCGTCGGCAGCCATCTGCTCACGCTGCGCGCGAAGATCGACGGCGCTGAGGCGGAAAAGGCAGCCCTCGCCGCGCAGGTCGAGGAGCGGCAGCGTGAAAACGACTCCCTCTCCGCCGCGCTCGACAAGGCCGGTGATCCGGAGTATCTGCAGGAGCTTGCCCGCGAGCAGCTCGACATGGTCGCCCCCGGCGAGCGTGTTTTCTACGATGTGAGCAACTGAGCGCTTCAAAAATACGAAAAACCGAGAGTGATGCACGAAAAGAGCGGCATTTTCTGCCGCTCTTTTCGTTTTTCTAACGGTTTTCCGCATTTACCGTTTCTTACCTTGCCACGCCGCGTGTCCTCATGCTATAGTGAGCGTATCACGCAGGAGGGTAAGTGTCATGTTTTCCACCTTTTTTCACGATCTTCGCACCGAATTTCGCGGCTATAACAGCGATAAGCTCTTCAAGGACCTCATGGCGGGTCTGACCGTCTGCGCCGTGGCACTGCCGCTCGCGCTCGCCTTCGGCGTCAGCTCGGGCGCTTCCGCCGGCGCGGGTCTTGTCACCGCGATCCTCGCGGGCACCGTCATCGCGCTGCTCGGCGGCGCGAGCTATCAGGTCTCCGGTCCCACCGGCGCGATGAGCGCCGTGCTCATCAGTATCGTCGCGCAGTACGGGCTTCAGGGCGTTTTCTTCGCCTGCTTCTGCGCCGGTGTGCTGCTGCTCGCCGCCGGACTCTTCAAGCTCGGCCGCCTCACCAGCTTCATTCCCATGCCCGTCATCATGGGCTTCACCTCGGGCATCGCCATCATCATCGCGCTCGGTCAGGTCGATAACTTCTTCGGCACCGTCTCCGAGGGCAGCTCCGACCTCGAGCGCCTCTTTTCCTACGCCCGCCTCGGCTTCCGCCCCGACCCCCACACCGTCCTCATCGGTGCGCTCGTGGTCGTTGTCATGCTCGTCTGGCCGAAAAAATGGGGCGCGCGCGTCCCCGGCTCCCTCGTCGGCATCATCGCCGCGACCGCAGCCGCCGCGCTGCTCGGCTATACCGACCTTGCCGTCGTCGGTGACATTCCCCGCACGCTCCTCCTCGCCGACCGCCTCCGGCTCTCGAGCCTGCGCCTCGATATGCTCTCCGACCTCGTCTCCCCCATCGTCACCATCGCCGCCCTCGGCATGATCGAGAGCCTGCTGTGCGGCGCCTCCGCCGCCCGCATGAAAAATGAGCCCTTCCACGCCGATCAGGAGCTCATCGCCCAGGGCGTCGGCAACATTCTCCTGCCGTTTTTCGGCGGCGTCCCCGCGACCGCTGCCATCGCCCGCACAAGCGTCGCCATCAAGTCCGGCCAGCAGACCCGCCTGACGAGCGTGTTCCACTCGGTCTTTCTGCTCCTTTCCATGTTCCTGCTCGGCGGCGTGATGGCGCGCCTGCCTCTCTCCGCCCTCGCGGGCGTCCTGATGGTCACCGCGTGGCGCATGAACGACTGGGCAGGCATTCGCTACATCTTCTCCCGCCGCTTCAAGTCCGCCATCAGCCAGTTCCTCGTCACCATGCTCGCGACCGTCGTCTTCGACCTCACCGTTGCCATCATTCTCGGCGTGGTCTACTCCGCCATTCTCTATGTTGCCAAGTCCAGCCGCATCGAGGTCGCCTTCTCCACCATCGACGCCAACCGCCTGCGCTGCGATGTCGGCAAGTCTCCCGTTCTCGACTCCGCGGGCGTCGTCTATGTCACCGGCTCGCTCTTTTTCGGCGCGGTGGACGAATTCAACCACCGCATGAGCGAGATCCCCGAGGAGGATCACCTCATTCTCTCCCTGCGCGGTATGCCGAGCGTCGATGTCTCCGGCGCGCAGGCGGTGCTCGAGCTGTGCGAGCGTCTGCACGCGCAAAGCCGCACGGTCAACTTCTGCTGCGTTTCCGACGATGTCCGCACCTACTTCGACCGCGCGGGCATCACCTCCCTCGTCGGCGAAGCCGCCTACTTCCCCAGCGCGGACAAGGCGATCCTCGCCCTGCTCGACACCGAGCTGCTCGAGGACTGAGCGCCGGCATATAAAAAGGAGCCGCCGTCTCACGACAGCGGCCCAAGCGGGTGGGATATTGGAAAGCTTCCGATGCTTATGATACCAGACCTGTCCCGCCGATGCAACAGGAGCTTTTGCCGAAACGCGGCGAACGCGGTCGAGCGCGGTCGAACACCTCATTTTCGTCAAAAGCACCAAAAATATTTTTTCACACACAACGCTATTGGCGAACAGTCCTTTTCGTGCTATAATCAGTAAAAGTGAAGAGGGAGTCGGCAAAGGCTTCCTCTTTGCTTTCCACCCGCATCACTCGCAGAAATTGAAAGGAGCGAACCGTTATGAAGTTCACATTTACCTGCAAA
>CAYWAS010000013.1:0-36477 GCA_964455915.1 uncultured Oscillibacter sp.
ACTTAAATGAGAAAGAACTGAGCCGCCTGAACCGGCTGGTGACCATGTTCATCGACTACGCCGAGCTGATGGCGGAGGACGAGCAGCTCATGAGTATGCAGGACTGGCTCAATGAAACAGACCGCTTTCTCGCCAACAACCGCCGCAATGTCTTAGACGGCAAGGGCAGGATCTCCCATGAGGCGGCGGTGAAAAAGGTGAGCGGTATTTATGAGGAATTCCGCAAAAAGCAGGATGCCGACTACATCTCTGAATTTGACCGACAAACCGCTGCATATCTGAAAGGCGGCGAGCTATGATCGAACGCTTTGCCATCGCGGGCTACGCGCGCATTTCGGTGGACGAGGAGCTGGACCGCGACAATGTGTCCATCGAAAATCAAAAGGCCATCATTGAAGATTTTGTGAAGCACCGCTTCCCCGACAGCACGCTGACCTTCTACGAGGACCGTGACCGCTCCGGCTACACCTTTGAGCAGCGGGAGGGCTATCAGGAAATGCGGCGGGGACTGATGCGCCGCAAATACGACATTCTCATCGTCAAGGATTTCTCCCGCTTCTCCCGCCGCAACTCCCGGGGTCTGGTGGAGCTGGAAGATTTGAGAGACGCCGGTGTGCGTATCATCTCCATCGGGGACAACATCGACTTTCCCAACGACGATGACTGGCTGAAAATTCAGTTCCAATTCCTCATCAACGAGATGCCGGTGACGGATACCAGCAAAAAGGTAAAATCCGTCATTCGCCGCCGTCAGGCAGACGGCGCATGGCTGTGCGCCGCGCCCTACGGCTACCTTCTCAACAAGCAAAAGCAGTTTGAGATCGTCCCCACCGAGGCGGAGATCGTGCGGGAAGTTTTCCGGCTCTATTTAGACGGCTGGGGCTACAAGAAAATCGCCAACCACCTGACGGATACCGGCGTACCTACCCCTCGAATGTCGGAGCAGCTTCGCAAAGAGGCGGAGGGGGAGGAATCCCGCCGCACAGCGAAAAAGGACTGGGCCATCGTCACGGTGCAGGGGATTTTGGATAACGATTTCTACATCGGTACACTGCGGCAGGGCAAGTATGCCCGCGCCAGGATCAACGGCAAAGATGTGAAGCGGGACGAGCTGGAGCACATCGTCATCGAGCACCACCATCAGGCCATCATCGACTACCGCACCTTCGCTACCGTCCGCGCCCTGCGGGAGCAGCGCTCTACCAACCACTACCGGGGGAAGAAGATCAACGACAATGTGTACTCCGGCTTTTTGGAGTGCGGCGACTGCGGCAGTCCTATGTTCGCCATGAGCCGCCGGGATCTGCGTCCCGCCTACACCTGCGGCACCTATCACCGCCGGGGGCTGTCCGGCTGCACCAGCCACCACATTCGGGTGGACAAGCTGGACGAGCTGATGAAGCTGTATCTTAAAAAGGTAAAGGACAACTCCGCGGAAATGCTGGAACGCCTCAACGCCGACCTTGCCCATGAGCAGGAGGACGTGGGCGAAACAGAGCGCACGGCGGAGAATCTGGAAGCGCTGCTGCTGGACGCGCAGGAGGAGCTGAAAGCAACCAAGCGCCAGCGTATCCGGGACATGGCGCGGCACCCGGAGCAGGAGGCCATTTTGGAGGAGACTTACGATGAGCTGGAGCATGACCTGATCCGGCGCATCAACGGCTTGCAGAATCAGCTTCATATAACGGCGGACAAGCGCAACACCATCATTCAGGTGAACCGCGCGGCGAAAACCGCCATGGAGGTCTTTGACGACCTGCTGAACAAAGACCATCTGGACCGCAAGGACTTGCAGCTCATCATTGAGAAGATCAAAGTCTATGAGGATCATCTGGAAATTCGATTGAAAGCTGACATTGACTGTCTGCTCCGCAGCGGAGCGCTGCCCCGGGAGGGGGACGCCGTCGCTGCCATGGCGGTCACGGAGGACACCGTAAATTTTCCTGAGGGCACGGGAGATATCTCAACCATTACCATCGTCCAGAGCGCAAAACTGCGAGCGGACAAGGTCTTTCGTGCCAATGTTATCAGTGACGGTGACCCGCTGGAGATCTATACAAGCAAGGACGGCGAGGTCATTTTCAAAAAATATTCGCTCATGGGCGGCGTGGACGAGTTCGCCGCGCAGATCTGCGAGACACTGAGCAAAACGACCGGACTGACTGTCGCCGTGACGGACCGCGACAGCGTGATCGCCGCCGCGGGCGGCGCGCGGCGCGAGCTGATCGGCAAGCGCATCAGCAGTGAGCTCGAGCGCATCATGGAGGACCGCGCGATCTATCGCGCGCAGGGCGGCGCGCGCAGCGTCTATGTCACCGACACGCTCGACCGCTACTGCGCCGCCATCGCCGCGCCGATCATCTCCGAGGGCGACGCGCTGGGGCTGGTGCTGTTCGTGGAGAGCGAGGGCGAGGCGCGCGTGGGCGAGACGGAGCACAAGCTCGCGCAGGCCATCGCCGCCTTCCTCGGAAAGCACATGGAAAGCTGAAAAAGCGGAAGCAAACGCTTCCGCTTTTTCTTTGTTTTTCGGGATCACCGCATCGGGGGCGCCCTTTGCGCTTGCCGCGATCAGGCGAAGAGATAGCTGTACTTATCGCGAATGGTGAAGATCAGCGCCTCGATATCGACGGGGAGGTCGTTGTCGGAGGTCGCAAGATCGTAGTCGCGGACATCGACCATACGGACGCGGACATGGGTCTCGTCGAGGAAGAGGACACCGGGGTTGGTGCTCTCCGCCATATCCTCCGCCGTCTGGAAGAGGGTGAACTTATCGTGGCAGGGCTCGGAGGCGTAGGGGCAGAACTGCGTGCAGTTGCCGCATTCGTTGCACATCTTGTCGATGTGGACGATCTGGTGGCTCTCGTCGGGCATGACGATGGCGACATTGGAGCGGTTCGGGCAGGAATCGACGCAGTTTTCGCACACGGTGGAGCATTGCAGGCAGCGCTCGCCCTCGCACTTGCCGGACATCTTGAGAATGCCGTGCTTGGCGATGGCATCGCTCTCGGTGACGAAAGCCTGCGCGGGGATCTCATACTCATACGGCGCGCCGACCACGACTTCGGCAAAGCGCGCGGCGTCGGCGATGCCCTCGACCACGGTCGCGGGACCGCGGTGCGCGTCGCCCGCGCAGTACACGCCCTCGACATTCGTCTCGAACGCGACGCCCTTGCGCCCCATCTCGATGCCGTTGGCGGCCATGAGATCGCTGTCGACCTGCTCACCGACGGCGGAGAGGACGAGGTCGCAGGGGATCGAGAACTGCTCGCCCGACTTCACGGGGCTGCGGCGGCCGCTCTCGTCCGGCTCACCGAGCACCATCTTATCGCACAGGAGCTGACCCTTCGCCTGACGGACGGGGGCAGCCAGCTCGATGAACTCCACGCCGTCCGCGATGGCGAGCTGCAGCTCGTGCTCGTCGGCGGGCATGAACTTCTTCGTGCGGCGGTAGAGAATGGTCGCGTGCGCGCCCATGCGCTTGGCAACACGCGCGGCGTCCATCGCGGTGTTGCCCGCGCCGACGACCACGACATGGCCGGTGAGGTTGGGCTTCACCTGCTTCTTTTCCTTCTTCATCCACTCGATGACGCCCTGGACATTGCCCTCAATGTCGAGCTTGCCGGCCTTCCACGCGCCGGTGGCGAGGAGGATATGGGTATAGCCCATCTCCTTGAGCTCGGCGACGGAGGGAGCGGGCTTGCCGCACTTGACCTCGACGCCGTACTTCTGCATGAGGGCGATGTCCTTATCGATCGCCTCGTCGGAGATGCGGAAGGCGGGGATCACATAGCGCGGCACGCCGCCGAGCTTGCGCTCACGCTCGAAGATGGTCGTCTCGATGCCGGCGCGGGCGCAGAAGTACGCCGCGGCGATACCGGTCGGGCCGCCGCCGACGATGGCGACGCGCTTGCCCTCGACCTTTTCGGTCGGGCGAATGGACGCCATGAGCGCGTTGTAGCCGCGTTCGGCGGCAAGGAGCTTGGTGTCGCGGATCCGGACGCTCTCGTCATAGAAATTGCGCGAGCACTTGGTCTGACAGCGGTGGGCGCAGATGGTGCCGGTGATGAAGGGCAGGGCGTTCTTTTCGGTGATGAGCCTCAGCGCCGTGCCGTAAAGACCCTTGCGGCACAGCTCGATATACTCGGGGATATCCTGCTCGATGGGGCAGCCGCCCTTGCAGGGCGCGACGAAGCAGTCGAGCCAGGGCACCTGCTTATCGCTCTTGCGGCTCGCGAGCGGCTTGATGGGCTTTAAGTGATGGAAGTCCGTGCGCGCGGCGGCAGCGAGGTCAGAGATCGCGGCGGAGTCGGTGCCGGAGAAGGCGCGGTACTCCATGCCCTCGACCTTTTCGACCATCTGGTGCAGGCGGTTGTAGCCGCCGGGCTTCAAGATGGTGGTGGCGACGGTGATGGGCCAGATGCCCGCGGCGAAGAGCTTATCGCAGTTGAAATACTCCGCGCCGCCGGCGAAGGAAATGCGCATCTTGCCGCCGAACGCGCGGGAGACGCGGTTGCACATCTCGATCGTCAGCGGGAAGAGGCTGCGGCCGGACATATACATCTCCTCGTTCGGGAGCTCGCCGCGCGTGGTGTCCACGGGGAAGGTGTTGGAGAGCTTGAGACCGAACTCCAGCCCCTCCTTGTCCGCGAGCTTCTGGAGGCGCTCGAACATCGGCACCGCGTCCTCCCACTGGAGATCCTCGTTGAAGTGATGCTCGTCGAAGACGATGTAGTCATAGCCCATCGAGTCGAGAATGCTGCGCGCGGTCTTGTAGCCGAGAATGGTGGGGTTGCACTTGACGAAGGTGTGCAGATGCTTTTCCGCGAGGAGGTAGGTCGCGATGCGCTCGATCTCCTGCGGCGGGCAGCCGTGGAGCGTGGAGAGCGTCACGGAGCGCGAAACGCGCGGGGAGATGTGGGCGATATAGTCGCGCTCGGCGGGGAAGAGCTCGGTGAGGACGCGCTTGCACTCCTTGAACTGCGCGGTCTTCGACGCGTCCATCATGTTGTTGATATAGGTGTCGACCTTCTTGCCCTTGATGCCCTCGAGGTCGTAGCCGACGGACATATTGAACACGAAGCCGTCGGGATCGCCGAGACCGTAGACCTTGGAGATGACCTTGAGCGCGCACCACGCCTTAATGTACTCGTCCTGCGCCTGCTGCACGGTCAGCTCGGTGGACCACTCCTGATTGTAGCCCTCGTCGGCGGTGAGAATGCAGGGGCGGGGCACGCAGGCGGCGAGATCCTCGCCGTCCATCTTCTGCACGGTCTTGACTTCAAAGAAGCGCGCACCGGCGAAGTAGGAGGCGATGATGTTCTGCGCGAGCTGGCTGTTCGGACCCGCGGCGGGGCCGAAGGGCGTTTCGATGCGCTCGCCGAAGATCGGCAGCGTCTTGCCCGTTGCCTCGTACTTTTTGTGGACGCCGAAGATGTCGCCGCTCCGGGCGTATTCGGTCGTCACCCAGTTCATCAGCGACGAAAAGGGAATGGGATACATTTTCTCAGACATTTGTGTTCTCCTCTCTGTAATGCGGCAGGCTTAGTATTCGCAGTGATTGAGGTTGCCCCAAAGCTTCTTGGCGGCTTCGAGGATATGCGCGTTTTCTGCCTCCTCATCGATGCCGACGAGCTCGCGGTCGAGCATGAGCGTCTTGCCGGCGGCGATGGTCGTCTGGCACTGGCGGCCGGTCATGCCGAAGATCATGTGGCCGTCGATGTTCGCGTCGGAGAAGGGAGTGAAGGGCTTATAGTCCATCACGATGATGTCCGCCGCCGCGCCGGCCTTCAAAACGCCGAGCGTCGCGGGGAAGTATTTCTCGCCGATCTTGGCGTTATTCTTAAAGAGCATATCGGTCACTTCGCACCAGCCGACATTCGGCAGGCAGTTCTGGCTGCGCTGCGAGCAGAGAGCGACCTTGATGCTCTCGAGCATATCGTTCGTGTAGGCGTCGGTGCCCATGCCGAGGAGAATGCCGCGCTTGTGGAGCTGGAGGACAGGGCAGATGCCGATGGCGTTGCCCATGTTGCTCTCGGGATTGTTCACGACCATCGTGCCGGTCTCTTTGATGATGTCCATTTCGGCGGTGTTGACATGAATGCAGTGGCCGAGAATGGTCTTTTCGCCGAGAATGCCGTGATCCTGCAAACGCTGGACGGGACGGCGGCCGTAGTTCCGGAGGGAGTCGTAGACATCGTTCATGCCCTCGGAGACATGGATATGATAGCCCGTGCGACCGTTGTTCGCCGCGACCATGCGCTCGAAAGTCTTATCGGAGATGGTGAAGAGGGCGTGACCGCCGAACATCGCCGCGAGCATGGGGTCCTTGTTTTTCTCGCACTCGGTGATGAAGTCGGCGTTCTCTTGGATCGCCTGTAAGCACTTCTCCTCGCCGTCGCGGTCGGAGACCTCGTAGCACAGGCAGGAGCGAAGCCCCAGACGCTTGCTCTCCTCGGCGATGGTGTGGAGCGTGCCGGGGATCTCGCCGTAGCTCGCGTGATGGTCGAAGACGGTGGTGACGCCCTGCTTGATCGAGTCGATGTAGAGCGCGGTGGCGGAGGCGCGCGTGCCGTCCATCATCAGCTTGCGGTCGATCGCCCACCAGGTGCCGTCGAGCACCTCATAGAAATTCGTCGGGTTGTTGCCGACGATCGAAAGGCCGCGGGCGAGGGCGGAGTAGATGTGCGTGTGGGCGTTGATGAGCGCGGGCATGATGACGCCGCCCCTGGCGTCCACGAGCTCGGCGGCGGGATACTTCGCGCGCAGCGCAGCCTCCTCGCCGACCTCGACGATCGTTGCGCCCTCGTAGGCGACAGCGCCGTGCTCGTAGTAGCCGCGGCCCTCCGCGTCACGGGTGATGAGCCGTCCGTTGGTGATAAGCTTCATGGTAGTCTCCTCCTTGGTGTGGTGTGGAAAGGAATGGGTGGAAAAAACAAAAGGCGCTTCAAGCGAGTCTCACTCGCCCGAAACGCCGTCGTTTCTGCCGGAGTGATAGTTTCAGCCCGTGCGCGCAGCACTTCGTTACAGCTATCAATCTTGGATTGTAGATTTATTTTAACGGAAAACGGGAACAATTTCAATGCCAATTTCGTCAAAATAAGCGAAAAGCCCCCTGCGAAAACGGAGAAATTGCACCGCGAAATTTTGTGCAAAGCGATGAAATAAAATGACGCTGCCCCGCGCCGGCCGTGTAGACCCCGTCAAACCTGCACCTTCTGGAACAGGTGGGTCGCCTCTGTCCGGCTTTACTGCTTCCAACGTCCGACCGCGAGAATGCAGTCGGGAGGCCTGCAAACCGCCGAAGCGTACCGGCGTCCCTTATGACGAAATGTGGGTTTATAAAGAGCCTATCACGAACCGCGCAGGGCAGCGCGCATTACTATCATGTGTTTGGGCAGCGGGGATTATTCCTCCCCGTCCTCCATGAGCTGCTCCATGAAGAGGTCGTAGACCGCGTTGAGCTCCTCCTCGTCCATGATGTTCGAGAGCATCTCCTCGCCGTCGACCGTTTCGCTTTTGAGGATAATGAGGCCGTATTCGTCCTCGTCCTCCTCCTTGCCCTCCTCCACGACGGGGAAAAAGGCCATGTAGGTCGTGCCGTTGTGCTCGAGCGCGTCGATGTATTCCAGCTCGATGTCGTTGCCCTCATCGTCGGTCAGTGTGACGAAATTCGGGCCGTATTCTTCGCTCATGGGGAGCCCTCCTCAGCAGTCGGTATTTTGTAAGGTGGGAACAGTATAGCGCATTTTCATGCAGAATGCAAGTTTGACATATTGCGGGTTTTGTATTACAATAAACTATCTATGTCAAAACGAAGAGGATAAGACAGGCTTTTTCAATTCGCAAAAGGAGGTGGCGCTTACGGAAGGGAACAGGGAAACTGCTCGTGCGCCTCACAAAAAACGCAGAAGGGGCGGCGCGGGCATCACGGTGCTCAAGGCGATCGGAACGCTTTTTGCCATCGGCATCGTCACGGCGCTGATGTTCTTCGGCATCTTTATGAAATATGTTCACACCACGCTCGAGCCGGTGCTCGATGTGGATACGAGCGCCTATACGCTCAACCAGAGCTCCGTTATCTACTATCAGGATAAGGAGACGCTGGAGTGGAAGGAGCTGCAGAAGATCCACGGCACCGAGGACCGCACGCTCGTGGAGTATTCCGACATTCCCGACCATGTGTGGCAGGCGCTGGTGTCGATCGAGGACGAGCGCTTTTTCCAGCACCACGGCGTGGACTGGAAGTCCACCGGCAAGGCGGTGCTGACGATGCTCACGGGCGGCGGCACGCAGCGCGGCGGCTCGACCATCACCCAGCAGGTCATCAAGAATGTCACGGGCAACAATCAGCCGACCATCAAGCGCAAGGTGACGGAGATCTTCCAGGCGCTGCGCTTTTATGAGAATTATTCGCGCGAGGAGACGCTCACGCTCTACCTCAACCTTGTCTACTTCGGCAACAGCTCCTACGGCATTCAGGCTGCGGCGGAAAACTACTTCGGCAAGGATACGAGCGAGCTGACCGTCGCCGAGGGCGCGGCCATCGTCGGCATCACGCAGTACCCTTACCTCTACGACCCCTCGCGCTCCGGCACGCTCGACAGCGGAAAGACCTTCCGCGAGAAGAACAAGGAGCGTCAGGAGACCGTGCTCTACAAGATGCACGAGCTCGGCTATCTTGACGATGCCGCCTATGACGCGGCGGTCAGCGAGCCGCTCGTGTTCGTGTGGGACAAGGACTATGTCGGCGGGGAGGAGACGGACGAGGCGGAGAGCGCCGCGGTGGAGGTCGATCCCTATCTCGTCGAGCAGGTGTTCAACGATGTGGTGGACGATCTGTGCGCGACCTACAGCTATTCCGAGAAGATCGCCAAGGATCTGCTCTACACGGGCGGCTATCAGATCTACGCGACCATCGACCCCGAGCTTCAGGCGCTCGTGGAGCGCGTTTACGCCGACACGAACAATCTGCCCTACACCTCTGCCAAGGGTGAGCAGCTCCAGTCGGGCATGACCGTGATCGACAACGCGACGGGCAATGTCGTGGCGATGGCGGGGCGCATCGGCGAGCGCGAGGGTCGCTTCCTCTTCAACTACGCCACGGCGGTGCGTCCCTGCGGCAGCGCCATCAAGCCGCTCAGCGTTTACGCGCCGGCGCTCGACGAGGGGATCATCACGACCGCGACGGTGATTGACGATTATCCCGTGCGGCTGGAGAAGAACGAGAACGGCGTGGAAAAGGCGTGGCCGAGAAACTCGTATTCCGGCTACAAGGGGCTCGTCACGCTCCAGACCGCGCTGCGCGTTTCGACCAACACCGCGGCGGTGCGCGTGTTCGAGCAGCTCACGCCGGCGGCATCCTACGATTTCATGACGCAGAAGCTCGGCTTCACGACGCTGGTGAACGACGATCTGGCGCCCGGTGCGCTGCCGCTCGGCGGTCTGACCTACGGCGTGAACACGGTCGAGATGGCGGCGGCGTACTCCGCCTTCGCCAACAACGGCGTTTACACCCGCCCGCGCACCTATGTCGAGGTGCGCGACAGCAACGGCGCGCTCGTGCTGGAGAATAAGCAGGAGTCGCAGGTCGCGATGAAGGAGTCCACCGCCAGCACGATCAACGATCTGCTCAAGGGCGTCGTGCGCAGCGGCACGGGCACCGAGGCGGCGTTCTCGGGCATGACCATCGCGGGCAAGACCGGTACGACCAGCAACAACTACGACCGCTATTTTGTCGGCTACACGCCGTATTATACCGCGGCGGTTTGGATCGGCTACGACAGGAACACCAGCATTCGCGCGAACGGGAATCCGGCCGCGCAGCTCTGGAAGAAGGTCATGAGCGAGGTTCACGAAACGCTGCCCGACCGCGACTTCGACACGAGCCATGACGATATGACGCGCGTGACGGTCTGCACACGCACGGGACTGCTGCAGGGGCCGCTCTGCCCCGAGGTGCAGACGGTCTGGGTCGAGGCGGGCAATGCCCCCACGCTCAAGTGCGACGGTCATGTCAGCATGAATCTCTGCAAGGAGAGCGGCAAGCTCGCCACGGAGTTCTGTCCCGCCGAGTGCGTGGAGACGGTGAACGCGGTCGACTTCACCGCGGAGAATCTGATGGCGGCGTGGGGCTATGAGCGCCAGCCGGTCTATCTGCCGCTGACGCAGGCTGAGCGGGACGAGTATATGGCGATGCAGGCGCTCGACCCGACGGTCGTGATCCCCGAGGGGAAGGCGGTCGAGGCGGACGACAGCGGACGCATTTTTACCGACCTGACGGTGCGCGGCGTGTGCGATATCCACGAGTATGTCGAGCCCGAGCTTCCGCCGGAGAGCGGCTACTTCGATGAAAACGGCGTGTGGATCCCCACGGAGCCCGAGCAGGGCGAGATGGGGGAGACGGACGGCGGGGCGTCGGAGGGGAACAACGACTTTCTGAGCTGGCTGCTCAACGCCGCGGGATAAGCGAACCATATAAAAGAACAGCGAAAGCCTCCGCCTGCGGGCGGAGGCTTTTCTCATGAGCGCGTCACGCGCCATCGCGTCCGGCGCAGAGCTGCGCGGCGAGCAGCAGAGAGAGCGGCAGGAGGATCATGCCCGCCACGCCGAAGGCGCAAAAGCCGAGGTACATCGCCGCGAGCGAGGCGACGGGCGGGACGCCCGAGCGCGCCGTGACGAGCTTCGGTTCGGCGATGCTTCGCACGGTGAGCGTGCAGAGATAGAGCAGGAGCAGCGCCGCGCCGCGAAGCCCCGAGCCGAGCAGCAGCTCGGCGAGCGCCCAGGGGACGAGCACCGTCCCTGTGCCGAAGACCGGCAGGGCGTCCACGAGCGTGATGAGGAAGGCGGCGAGCAGAGGGAAGGGCTCGCCGAGCAGATGGAGTCCGAGGAGGAGCTGGCAGAAGGTCATCAGACACAGCAGGAGCTGCGCGCGCAGCCAGTGCGCGAGCGAGCGCGTCACGCCCTCGCGCCAGAGGAGCAGCCGAGAGCGCTGCTCGGCGCTCAGGCGCTTTGCGAGCGAGGTGCGGAGCGTCGGATAGGAGGCGGAGGTAAAAAAGATGGCGAGGAAGGTCGTCGCGGCGGCGAGGACGAGCCCCGGCACGGCGGCGGCCAGCGCGCCGAGCGCGGCGAGCGCGCGGGGGACGAGGCTTCGCAGCGCAGAGGAGAGCAGGCTCGTCCAGTCGGAGAGCGTTTCCGCCAAAAGACTTTGCAGCGGCGCGGGACAGAGCGCGCAGTAGGCGCGCAGCCGCGCAAGGAGCGCGTCGGTCAGCGTGGGCAGAGCGTCGAGCAGAGCGGGCAGGCGCGCGAGGAAGGCGGTCGCCTCGGCGAAGAGCGCCGAGAGCAGCAGCGCGAGCAGTCCGCCGATGAGAAAGAGCAGAAAGAGCGTGAGGAGCGCGGCGGAAAAGCCGCGCCGGAAGCGCAGCGTGCGCCGCAGGTAGTTGATGGCGGGCTCCATCGCGCTTGCCGCGGCGAAGGCGAGGAGAAAGGGCAGCAGCCACCGGAGCAGATAGCGCAGAAAGAGCCAGAGCGCCGCGGCGAGCACGGCATAGTAGGCGGCGGAGAGGAGAAAGGACAGTCTGCGGTCAGGGTGCATGGCGCGCCTCCTTTTTCGGCGGTGAAAAACCACTTGCCCCGCGCGGGCAAGTGTGGTAGAATACAGGAAATAAGGACAAATGCCCACGGAGGGAGAACAGGTATGGGAACGAAAACGAAATTCTATCTGGTCGCGGCAGATGCTCTGCCGGAAATTTTCATCAAGGTCGCCGAGGCGAAGCGGATGCTCCACGCGGGCGAGGTCGCCACGGCGGGCGAGGCGGCGCGGCGCGTCGGCATCAGCCGCAGCGCTTTTTATAAGTACCGCGACAGCGTGCAGCCGTTCAACGACATGAAGACCGGCCGCATCATCACCTTCTACGCGCTGCTCAAGCACAATCCGGGCGTGCTGAGCAATATCCTCTCTATTTTTGCCGCATCGGGCGCAAATATACTCACCATCAACCAGAGCATTCCGACCGACGGCTGCGCCGCCGTGACGATCTCCGCCGAGACGAGCGAGATGCACGAGTCGCTCGAGGAGTTGATCGCCTGCGCTGCGGAGACCGCGGGCGTGGTGCGCTTTGAGATCCTCGCGGGCTGAACCCGCGTTCCCCGCACGGCATACAATGGGTCAGCAGACTGCTTGCAGTTTGCCGGTCCATTTTTTGCTGCGAAGAGAAGGGGACGGACATGAGTCTTATCGTACAGAAATTCGGCGGCAGCTCCGTGCGCGACCGCGCGCGGCTGCTGCGCGCCATGGAGCTTGTGAAAGAGGCGTGGGAGCAGGGGAACGATGTGGTCTGCGTGCTCAGCGCGCAGGGCGGCACGACCGACGAGCTGCTCGCGCGCGCCCGCGAGCTCGCGCCCGATCCGCCGGCGCGGGAGCTGGACGCGCTGCTCTCCACGGGGGAGACGGCGAGCGTCGCGCTCGGCGCCATCGCGCTCCACGCGCTCGGTGTGCCGGCGGTGTCGCTCTCGGGCTGGCAGCTCCCGCTCAAAACCGACGGCGCGCACGGCGAGGCGGAGGTGAGGGAGGTCGCACGGGAACGGCTCGCGCGCGAGCTTTCGGCGCGCCGCGTCGTGCTGGTGGCGGGCTTTCAGGGCGTGGACGGCGCGGGAGACATCACAACGCTCGGGCGCGGCGGCAGCGACACGACCGCCGTGGCGCTCGCGGCGGCGCTCGGCGCGGAGCGCTGCGTCATCTACACCGATGTGGACGGCGTTTTTACGACCGACCCGCGCGTGTGTCCGACGGCGCGGCGGCTCGCGGCGATCTCACGCGACCAGATGCTGCGCCTTGCCGCGCACGGCGCGCAGGTGCTCCACGACCGCTCGGTCCGGCTCGCGGCGGAGCACAGCGTGGATATGGAGGTGCGCTCCTGCGAAGCGGAGAGCGTCGGGACGCGCGTGGTCGAGCGCGCGGAGAACGGAGAGGTCACGGGGATCACGCGCCGCAGTGCGGGAGAGGTCTCGCGCGTGACGGCGATCGGAAGGGCGCTGCCCTCGCTCGCGGCGCTGCACGCCGCGATCACGGCGGCGGAGCGCGCGGGCGTGACGGTGCTGGGCGTCGAGGAGGGCGGGCAGCGCATCACGCTGACGGTCCGGCGGGAGGACGCGGACACGGCGCTGTGTGCGGTCCATGACGCGCTGCTATCGTCCTGAGGACGGACGGAGGCGGGGCGCGCGGCGCGCTCCGCCTGCCCGCCGCGTGGAAAAGAGGGCGGGCGCGAAAACTGCCGATTGCAATTTGCGCATAAGTATGTTATCCTAAGGAAAATCGGTCTGCGCCGCTGCCGCGGCTAATCTCAACAGACCTGTACTTAGGAGGTATTCTCTTGGACCCTGCCGACCCTTTATTGCCGAAAATCCTGCTGCTGGTCATACTTATTCTTATCAATGCGTTTTTTGCCGCCGCTGAGATCTCCGTCATCTCGCTCTCGGAAACGAAGCTGAGGAAGCAGGCGGAGGAGGGCGACAAAAAAGCAAAGAAGCTGCTGACGCTCACGCAGGCGCCGGACAGTTTCCTCTCCGCCATTCAGATCGCCATTACTCTGGCGGGCTTCCTCTCGTCCGCGTTCGCGGCGGACAGCTTTTCCGACCGTCTGGTCGTGTGGCTGACGGAGACAAAGGGCGTCACCGCTCTGCCGCCCGCTACGCTCAACACGATCATGGTCGTGCTCATCACCATCGTCCTCTCGTACTTCAGCCTCGTGCTCGGTGAGCTCGTGCCCAAGCGCATCGCCATGAAAAAGACCGAGGCGGTCGCCCGCTTCACGGTCGGCACCGTGGCGGCGGTGGCGAAGGTGTTCCGGCCGGTGATCTGGCTGCTCTCCAAGTCCACGAACGGCGTGCTGCTCGCGCTGCACATCGATCCCAAGGCGGACGAGGAGGCTGTCAGCGAGGACGAGATCCGCATGATGGTGGATCTCGGCGAGGAGCGCGGCGCGATCGAGTCGACCGAGCGCGAGCTGATCGACAATATTTTTGAATTCAACAACACCACTGCCGAAGATGTGATGATCCACCGCACGGACATGAAGATGATCTGGGTGGAGGATACGCGCGAGGAGATCCTTGCCGATATCCGCTCGTCGGGTCTCTCCCGTTTCCCCGTTTACGAGGAGAACGCGGACGACATCATCGGCGTTCTCTCCACGCGCGAGTATCTGCTCAACGCGCAGGCGGAGCAGCCCAGACCCATGCGCGAGCTGCTGCGTCCGGCGTACTTCGTGCCGGAGTCCGTGCGCACCGATGTGCTCTTCCGCGATATGCAGAGCAAGAAGATCCACATGTCGATCGTGGTGGACGAATACGGCGGCACCTCGGGGCTTGTGACGATGGAGGATCTTCTTGAGGAGATCGTCGGCAACATCTACGACGAGTTCGACCCGCAGGAGGAGAAGGACATCGAAAAGCTCGGGGACAACCTCTGGCGCGTGGCCGGCTCGTGCGAGCTGGAGCAGGTCGCGGAGGCGACCGGCGTCGAGTTCCCCGAGGACGAGGGCTCCGACACGCTCGGCGGACTGGTCTTTGCCCAGCTCTCCTTCATTCCGGAGGACGGCAGCCAGTTCACCGTCGATACCTGCGGACTGCACATCGAGGTGCAGAGCTTCAACGACCGCCGCGTCGAATGGGCGCGCGTCTCCCGTCTGGAGGCAGAGGAGGAGAGCGCGGAGGACGCGGAGGAATAAAAAAAGACAAAAAAGAAACGACGGCTTGAAAAAAGCCGTCGTTTTTTCGTAAATTCACAAAATGACACTTGACTTGCGCGCTTGACTTTGATAGAATAAGGCGCTTATATGTGAAAGTATGCGCTTTGCAGACTCTCACCCGATAACAAGAGGATAGCATATTCGTCAAAAAAGCACAAGAGCGAAAACGATACTTCTGTCAACAAAGCCGTGCGTGTCGTGCGGCGCAGCAATACATTCCCCGCGGAGGGCTTTGCCGCGGGAGAGGAAAGGCGTGAAGAGCAAAAATGGCCAAAGACAAGCTGTATGGTAAGACCCTTCGCAAGAATTTTGCCCGACATGAGGAGATCATGGAGATGCCGAACCTTCTGGAGCTCCAGAAGAAGTCCTACCGCTGGTTCCTTGACGAGGGACTGCAGGAGGTGTTCAACGATGTCGCCTCGATCTCCAACTACGCGGGCAACCTCGAGCTGAGCTTCATCGGCTACAAAATGGACGAGGCGCCCAAGTACGATGTGGAGGAGTGCAAGGCGCGCGACGCGACCTATGCCGCTCCGCTGAAGGTCAATGTGCGCCTGTTCAACAACCAGACAATGGAGATCAAGGAGCAGGAGATCTTCATGGGCGACTTCCCGCTCATGACGCAGTCCGGCACCTTCGTCATCAACGGCGCCGAGCGCGTGGTCGTCAGCCAGATCGTGCGCTCCCCGGGCGTGTACTACGGCAAGGAGATCGACCTCAAGACCGACCTGCCGCTGCTGACCTCCACCGTGATCCCCTACCGCGGCGCGTGGCTGGAGTATGAGACGGACACGAACGAGGTGTTCTGGGTCCGCATCGACAAAAACCGCAAGCTGCCCATCACGGAGCTGATCCGCGCCATCGGCGGACAGACCGAGCAGTACGCCGACCTCAAGACCGACAGCGGCATTCTCGCCCTCTTCGGCGACGATGAGCGCATCAAGGTCACGATCGAGAAGGACGCCTGCAAGACCTACGAAGAGGCGATGCTCGAGATCTACCGCAAGCTCCGTCCCGGCGAGCCGCCCACGGTCGAGGCTGCCGAGGGACTCATCAAGAACCTCTTCTTCGATCCGCGCCGCTATGACCTGAGCATGGTCGGGCGCTATAAGTTCAACAAGAAGCTCTCGCTGTGGACCCGTATCCACGGCCAGAAGCTCGCCTATCCCGTCGCCGACCCGCGCACGGGCGAGATCCTCTTCGACGCCGGTCATGTCATGACGAGCGCGGAGGCCCGCGAGCTCGACGCTATCGGCGTCAATGAGGTTACGCTCGACCTCGACGGCAGAACGATGCGCGTCTTTTCCAACAACATGGTCGACCTCTCCCGCTTCGTGGACTTCGATCCCGAGGCAGAGTGCGGCATCAAGGAGCGCGTGTGCAGAAGCGTTCTGGAGGAGCTGCTGGAGAAGTACGAGGGCGAGGAGCTCAAGGAAGCGATCCGCGACAACGCCGACCGCCTCGCGCCCAAGCACATTCTCGCCGACGATATCCTCGCGAGCATCAACTATATGAACGCCCTCGCCTGCGGCCTTGTCGGCAAGGACGATATCGACCACCTCGGCAACCGCCGTCTGCGCTGCGTGGGCGAGCTGCTGCAAAACCAGTTCCGCATCGGCTTTTCCCGCATGGAGCGCGTGATCCGCGAGCGCATGACCATTCAGGATCTCGACATCGTCACGCCCCAGAGCCTCATCAATATCCGCCCCGTGACCGCGGCGATCAAGGAGTTCTTCGGCTCGAGCCCGCTCAGCCAGTTCATGGATCAGACCAACCCGCTCGCCGAGCTCACGCACAAGCGCCGTCTTTCCGCGCTCGGTCCCGGCGGTCTCTCCCGCGAGCGCGCCAACATGGAGGTCCGAGATGTCCACTACAGCCACTACGGTCGTATGTGCCCCATCGAGACGCCGGAAGGTCCGAACATCGGTCTGATCTCCTACCTCGCGACCTACGCCCGCATCAATGAGTACGGCTTCATCGAGGCGCCCTTCCGCGCCGTCGATCACGAGACCGGCCATGTCTCCAATGATGTGACCTATATGACCGCCGATGTCGAAGATCAGTACATCGTCGGTCAGGCCGCCGAGCCGGTGGACGCGGACGGCTGCCTCGTCAATCCCCGTATCACCTGCCGCCATCGCGACGAGATCGTCGAGGTCGACCGCGACCGCGTCGATTTCATCGATATCTCCCCGCGCATGATGGTCTCCATCGCGACGGCGATGATCCCCTTCCTCCCGAACGACGACGCGAACCGCGCGCTGATGGGCGCGAATATGCAGCGTCAGGCCGTTCCTCTGCTCCGCCCCGAGGCGCCCATCGTCGGCACCGGCATGGAGCACAAGATCTGCATGGACGCCGAGGTCGCCGTCCTCGCCGAAGGCGACGGCGTGGTGACCAAGATGGACGCGCGCGCGATCACCGTTGCCTACGACAACGGCGAGACGAAGGAATATAAGCTCACCAAGTTCCTGCGCTCCAACCACGGCACCTGCATCAACCAGCACCCCATCGTCGAGGTCGGCGAGCGCGTGCACGGCAAGTATGTGAACGAGCAGGGCGAGACGATCGACCCCACCGTGCTTGCCGACGGCCCCGCCACCGATCAGGGCGAGATCGCCCTCGGACGCAATATCCTCGTCGGCTTCATGACCTGGGAAGGCTACAACTACGAGGACGCGGTGCTGCTCAACGAGCGCCTCGTGCGCGAGGATCTCTACACCTCCATTCACCTCGAGGAGTACGAGCTTGACTCCCGCGACACCAAGCTCGGCCCCGAGGAGATCACCCGCGATATCCCCAATGTCGGCGAGGACGCGCTCAAGGATCTCGACGAGCGCGGCATTATCCGCATCGGCGCGGAGGTCCACGCCGGCGACATTCTCGTCGGCAAGGTCACGCCCAAGGGCGAGACCGACCTCACCGCGGAGGAACGCCTGCTGCGCGCGATCTTCGGTGAGAAGGCGCGCGAGGTGCGCGACACCTCCCTCAAGGTCCCGCACGGCGAGAGTGGCATCGTGGTCGATGCGAAGGTCTTCTCCCGCGAGAACGGCGACGACCTCGGCCCCGGCGTGAACATGGTCGTGCGCGTGTATATCGCGCAGCGCCGCAAGATCCAGCCCGGCGACAAGATGGCAGGCCGCCACGGCAACAAGGGCGTTGTCTCCCGCGTTCTGCCGCAGGAGGATATGCCCTTCCTGCCCGACGGTACGCCGCTGGATATCGTCCTCAACCCCCTCGGCGTCCCCTCCCGTATGAACATCGGTCAGGTGCTCGAGGTGCATCTCGGCTACGCCGCCAAGACGCTTGGCTGGAAGGTCGCAACGCCCATCTTCGACGGCGCGACCGATAAGGACATCACCGAAGCCCTTGAGCTTGCCGGCCTCGATCCCGAGGGCAAGAGCTGGCTCTATGACGGCCGCACCGGTGAGCGCTTCGATAATAAGGTCACGGTGGGCTATGTCTACTTCCTCAAGCTCCACCACCTCGTTGACGATAAGATCCACGCCCGTTCCACCGGCCCGTACTCCCTCGTCACGCAGCAGCCGCTCGGCGGCAAGGCGCAGTTCGGCGGCCAGCGCTTCGGCGAAATGGAAGTCTGGGCGCTCGAGGCCTACGGCGCGAGCTACACGCTCCAGGAGATCTTGACCGTGAAGTCCGACGATGTGACCGGCCGTGTGCGCACCTACGAGGCGATCGTCAAGGGTCACAATGTCCCGCAGCCCGGTGTGCCGGAATCCTTCAAGGTGCTCGTCAAGGAGCTCCAGTCCCTCTGCCTCGACATTCAGGTGCTCGACCGCGACGGCAACCAGATCGAGCTCAAGGAGGACGAGGACGCGCTCGACACCTTCAACCTCTCCCGCATGGACGCGGACGATGAGAGAAACCGCAATCCCTTCGCCGACGAGGCGGAGCTGGAGGAAGCCGGTTTTGAATATGTTCCCGACGATGAGGTCGAGGCCGACCTTGCCGACGAGCGGGACGATTATTAAGACAAGGAGGAGCATGAATTATGAGTTACGCAACCTTTGACGCCATTAAAATCGGCATCGCTTCTCCGGAAATGATCCGTGAGTGGTCCTACGGCGAGGTCAAAAAGCCGGAGACCATCAACTACCGCACCCTCAAGCCCGAGCGCGAGGGTCTCTTCTGCGAGCGCATCTTCGGCCCCACCAAGGACTGGGAGTGCCACTGCGGTAAGTATAAGAAGATCCGCTACAAGGGCAAGATCTGCGACCGCTGCGGCGTCGAGGTCACCCGCGCGAAGGTTCGCCGCGAGCGCATGGGCCACATCGAGCTGGCTACGCCCGTGAGCCATATCTGGTACTTCAAGGGCATTCCCTCCCGCATGGGTCTGTTGCTCGACATCAGCCCCCGCATTCTCGAGAAGGTCCTCTATTTCGCCGCCTATATCGTCACCGATCCCGGCGAAACGCCGCTGATCCGCAACCAGATCCTCTCCGAGAAGGAATACCGCGACTATCGCGAGAAGTATGAGGACGATTTCGACGCCGGTATGGGTGCCGAGGCCGTCAAGAAGCTCCTCCAGCAGATCGACCTTGAAGCGCTCTCCGAGCAGCTCCATGCGGAGCTCAAGGGCGCGAACGGTCAGAAGAAGGCGCGCATCGTCAAGCGTCTGGAGGTCGTCGATGCCTTCCGCATCTCCGGCAACAAGCCCGAGTGGATGATCATTGATGTGCTGCCGGTCATTCCGCCGGAGATCCGCCCGATGGTCCAGCTCGACGGCGGCCGCTTCGCCACGAGCGACCTCAACGATCTCTATCGCCGCGTCATCAACCGCAACAACCGCCTCAAGAGGCTCATGGAGCTCAAGGCTCCCGACATCATCGTGCGCAACGAAAAGCGTATGCTGCAGGAGGCGGTCGACGCCCTGATCGACAATGGCCGCCGCGGCCGCGCCGTCACCGGCGCGAACAACCGCGCGCTGAAGTCCCTGAGCGATATGCTCAAGGGTAAGCAGGGCCGCTTCCGTCAGAACCTGCTCGGTAAGCGCGTGGACTACTCCGGTCGTAGCGTTATCTGCGTCGGCCCCGAGCTCAAGATCTACCAGTGCGGCGTTCCCAAGGAGATGGCGCTGGAGCTGTTCCGCCCGTTCATCATGAAAAAGCTCGTGGAGGACGGCAGCGCGAACAACATCAAGTCCGCAAAGAAGATGGTCGATAAGGGTCGTCCGGAGGTCTGGGACGCGCTCGACTTCGTCATCAAGGATCACCCCGTCATGCTCAACCGCGCGCCGACGCTCCACCGTCTGGGCATTCAGGCGTTCGAGCCGGTGCTCGTCGAGGGTCGTGCGCTCAAGCTCCACCCCCTCAACTGCACGGCGTTCAACGCGGACTTCGACGGCGACCAGATGGCCATTCATGTGCCCCTGTCTGCCGAGGCGCAGGCCGAGGCGCGTATCCTGATGCTCTCCGCCAACAACCTCCTGCGCCCGCAGGACGGCGGCCCCGTCACCGTGCCGACGCAGGATATGGTGCTCGGTTCCTACTACCTCACCTTCGACCGCTTTGAAAACGGCTTCAGCCAGCTCGACAACGACGAGTCCTGGCCGTCGAACATCGACTTCTCCCTCGCGGGCAGGAGCTACAGCGAGCTGACCGACGAGGAGAAGGCGAACACACACCTCAATGTCTACCGCGACGAGGACGAGGCGATGCTCGCCTTCAAGGATCACCTCATCGGCACCCATCAGCCGATCCGCGTGCGCGTTCAGAAAGAACTGCCCGACGGCACGATGGGCAGCAAGATCGTCGATACGACGATCGGCCGCATCACCTTCAACCACAACATTCCGCAGGATCTTGGCTTCGTCGAGCGTGTGGACGAGAACGGCAATCCCACCGAGCACTACTTCGACTACGAGATCACCTTCACCTGCGGCAAGAAGCAGCTCGGCAAGATCGTTGACCGCACCATCAAAAAGCACGGCTTCACCGTCGCGGCAGAGGTGCTCGACAACATCAAGGCGACGGGCTATCATAACTCTACCATCGCCGCCATCACTATCTCCATCGCGGATATGACCATTCCCGAGGAGAAGTACACCCTCATCGCCGAGACCGAGCAGCGCGTCGTGGACATCGAGGATCAGTTCAAGATGGGCTTCATGACCGAGAACGAGCGCTACCGCGCGGTCGTGGCGGAGTGGGAAAAGACCACCGCCGATGTCACCGACGCTCTGCAGAAGAACATGGACCGCTACAACCCCATCTTCATGATGGCGGACTCCGGCGCGCGTGGTTCGATGAAGCAGATCCGTCAGCTCACCGGTATGCGCGGCCTGATGGCGAACACCGCCGGTAAGACCATCGAGATCCCCATTAAGGCGAACTTCCGCGAGGGACTTTCCGTTCTGGAATACTTCATCTCCTCGAGAGGTGCGCGTAAGGGCCTCGCCGATACGGCGCTTCGTACCGCGGACTCCGGTTACCTGACGCGCCGAATGGTCGATGTCTGCCAGGACGTCATCATTCGCTCGGACGACTGCGGTGCCGATCACGGCATCATCGCCGGCGAGATCAGCGAAAACGGTCAGGTCATCGAGAAGTTCTCCGAGCGTATCCACGGCCGCTATCCCGTGCATGATATCCTCAAGCCGGGTACGGACGAGGTGCTCTTCTCCAAGGATCGTATGCTCGACGCGGAGGACGCGCAGGTGCTCGAGAGCTTCGATATCCACGAAGTCGAGATCCGCACCGTGCTCACCTGCCGCGCGCACTCGGGCGTTTGCGCGAAGTGCTACGGCATGAACCTTGCAACTTCCAAGCCCGTCGGCCCCGGCGAGGCGGTCGGCATCATCGCCGCCCAGTCCATCGGCGAGCCCGGTACGCAGCTGACGATGCGAACCTTCCACACCGGCGGCGTCGCCGGCGGCGACATCACGCAGGGTCTTCCCCGTGTTGAGGAGCTGTTCGAGGCGCGCCGTCCGAAGAAGATGGCGACGCTTTCCGAGATTGCCGGCAAGGTCAAGTTCGAGGAGGCCACCAAGGGCAGCCTCCTGAACATCATCGTGACCGCCGACGACGGCGACACGCGCATCTATTCCGTGCCGCACACGGGTCTGCGCGTGCGCGACGGCGAGACGATCGAAAAGGGCTTCCAGATCCAGGAGGGCGCGCTCAACCCGCACGATGTTCTGCGTATCCGCGGCGCGTCCGCCGTCCACAACTATCTCATTCAGGAAGTTCTCAAGGTCTACCGTCAGCAGGGCGTTGACATCAACGATAAGCATATCGAGGTCATCGTGCGCCAGATGATGCGCAAGGTGCGCGTGGAGGATTCCGGTGACACGAGCCTGCTCTCCGGCGCGATGGTCGATGTGCTCGAGCTGATGGACGCCAACGAGGAGATCCGCGCGCGCGCCGCTGCGGGCGAGGTCAACGCCGAGACCGGCGAGCCGCTGCGCGAGGCAGAGGCGACGCAGCTCCTCATGGGTATCACCAAGGCGTCCCTTGCAACCGACTCGTGGATGTCCGCCGCCTCCTTCCAGGAGACGACGAAGGTTCTCACCGAGGCGGCCATCAAGGGCAAGGTGGACCATCTGCTGGGTCTGAAGGAGAATGTCATCATCGGTAAGCTGATCCCCGCGGGCGCCGGACTGGACGCCTACCGCGAGTTTGCCGAGAAGATCGTTCCCGATCCCCAGCCCGCCGAGGAGGAGATGCCTGCCGAGGAGAGCGCCGCGGAAGCGGCCTCGACCGAGGCGAGCGAGGCTCCCGACGAGCTGTAAGAGAGAAGAAAAGAGAGCCGACCGGCCGGTCGGCTCTCTTTTTTGTGGGTTTAGAACGAAAAGGGGCGGGAAAAATCGTGCGATTCGGAGAAAATTTTAGCCGCAGAAGGGCAAATATTGCTTGACGGTGGGGGACAACTATGCTATAATCTCAAATTGCGCGAGACTGTTTCGCGGATTTTGTTATGCCGTGAGGAGGGCGCACTGTGCTGAGTGAAATGAACGGTGCGCTCCGCGTCGTCGGCGTGAAGCAATCGCTGCGCGCTCTGCGCGAGGGGAGAGCCAAAAAGGTATTCCTCGCCTGCGATGCCGACCCCGCCCTGACGGGGCGCGTGGAGGCGCTGTGCGCAGAGGTCGCGGTCGAGCGCGGGTACACGATGACGCAGCTCGGCACCGCTGCGGGCATCGCCGTGGGCGCTGCCGTCGTGACGATCCTCAACGGATAAGTTTGGTTTTTTCGGGATAGTTTACCGCTGTTCCGCAAAAAATAAATCGAGCTCCGGCTCAACATTTTTTCAGAAAGGAGAACTTTTGAATGCCTACTTTTAATCAGTTGGTCCGCAAGGGCAGAGAGCAGGCCACCTACAAGTCCAATTCTCCCGCTATGCAGTACGGTCTCAACACGCTGAAGAACAAGGAAACCAACCTTCCTTCCCCTCAGAAGCGCGGCGTCTGCACCGCTGTGAGAACGGCGACCCCCAAGAAGCCGAACTCCGCTCTTCGTAAGATCGCCCGTGTGCGTCTTACCAACGGCTACGAGGTCACCGCTTACATTCCCGGCGTCGGACATTCTCTGCAGGAGCACTCTGTGGTCATGATCCGCGGCGGTCGTGTCAAGGACCTCCCCGGTGTGCGTTACCACATCATTCGCGGCACTCTGGACGCGCAGGGCGTGCAGGGCCGTATGCAGAGCCGTTCCAAGTACGGCGCGAAGCGCCCGAAGCAGAAGTAAGGTCTGCATGAAAGTAGAGCTTTGCCAAAAGGTCTTATCAGATAAGAATACCTCTTTGGCAGGCCGAAACACGGCGGGAGCAAGTCCCGTCCGCGAGTACCTATGATTTCTATATAATTAAGAAGGAGGGAAGCAAAGTGCCCAGAAGAGGTAATGTTCCCAAAAGAGAAATTTTGCCCGATCCTATGTACAACAGCGTCCTCGTGACCAGACTCGTCAACAGCATCATGCTCGACGGCAAGAAGGGCGTTGCACAGAAGGTCGTCTACGGCGCGTTTGACATCATCAAGGAAAAGACCGGCAATGAGCCGCTCGATGTCTTTACCCAGGCGATGGAAAACATCATGCCCGTGCTCGAGACCAAGACCCGCCGTGTCGGCGGTGCCAACTATCAGGTCCCGATGGAGGTCCGTCCCGCCCGTCGTCAGACCCTCGGTCTGCGCTGGCTGACGGCCTATTCCCGCGCTCGCGGTGAGCGCACCATGGCGGAGCGTCTCGCCGGCGAGCTGATGGACGCTGCGAACAACACCGGCGCGGCTGTGAAGAAGCGCGAGGACACCCACAAGATGGCCGAGGCCAACAAGGCGTTCGCGCACTTCCGCTGGTAAGAAGGCAAGGAGAATCTTATGCCGAGAAAAGTAACTCTGGAGAAAACAAGAAATATCGGCATCATGGCGCACATCGATGCAGGCAAGACCACCACGACCGAGCGTATCCTGTACTACACAGGCGTGAACTACAAGCTCGGCGAGACCCACGAGGGTACGGCGACGATGGACTGGATGGAGCAGGAGCAGGAGCGTGGTATCACCATCACCTCCGCGGCTACCACCTGCTTCTGGAAGGATCACCGCATCAACATCATCGATACCCCGGGTCATGTCGACTTTACAGTTGAGGTGGAGCGCAGCCTCCGCGTGCTTGACGGCTCTGTGACCGTCATGTGCGCCAAGGGCGGCGTTGAGCCGCAGAGCGAGACGGTCTGGCGTCAGGCGGATCACTACCATGTGCCCCGCATGATCTATGTCAACAAAATGGACATCATGGGCGCGGACTTCTACAATGTCCTGCGCATGATCGATGAGCGTCTCAAGTGCAATGCGGTGCCGATCCAGCTCCCCATCGGGAAGGAAGCGGACTTCCGCGGCATCATCGACTTAGTCGAGATGAATGCGGATATCTACTACGACGAGATGGGCAAGGATATGCGCGTGGAGGAGATCCCCGAGGATATGCGCGAGCTCGCGGAGGAATACCGCGAAAAGCTGCTCGACGCCATTTCCATGTTCGACGATGAGATCATGGAGATGTATCTTGAGGGTCAGGAGATCCCCACCGCGAAGATCCGCGCAGCGATCCGCAAGGCGACCGTTTCGGTCGAAATGATCCCTGTGGTCTGCGGTACCTCTTACCGCAACAAGGGCGTGCAGAAGCTGCTCGACGCGATCGTGGATTATATGCCCGCGCCGACCGATATTCCCGCCATTGAGGGCGTCAACCCGAAAACGGACGAAGAAGACAAGCGTGAGCCGAGCGATGACGAGCCTTTCTCCGCCTTGGCATTCAAGATCATGACCGACCCCTATGTCGGCCGCCTGAGCTTCTTCCGCGTTTATTCCGGTACACTCACCACCGGCTCTTCCGTGCTCAACTCCACCAAGGGAGTCCGCGAGCGCATGGGCCGTATCCTGCAGATGCACGCCAACCATCGTGAGGATATCGAGACGGTCTACTCCGGCGACATCGCCGCGGCAGTCGGTCTCAAGAACACCACGACGGGCGACACGCTCTGCGACGAAAAGCACCCGATCATCCTCGAGAGCATGGAGTTCCCCGACCCCGTGATCCGCGTTGCCATCGAGCCAAAGACCAAGGCCGGTCAGGAGAAGATGGGCATTGCGCTCATGAAGCTCGCCGAGGAAGACCCCACTTTCCGCACCTGGACGGACGAGGAGACCGGTCAGACCATCATCGCCGGTATGGGCGAGCTCCATCTGGAGATCATCGTTGACCGCCTTCTGCGCGAGTTCAAGGTCGAGGCCAATGTCGGCGCGCCGCAGGTCGCCTATAAGGAGACCATCAAGAAGGCCGTCGATCAGGACACCAAGTATGCCCGTCAGAGCGGCGGTAAGGGCCAGTACGGTCATGTCAAGATCCATGTCGAGCCGAACGAGTCCGGCAAGGGCTACGAGTTCGTCAACGCCACGGTCGGCGGCAGCGTTCCCAAGGAGTATATCCCGGCGGTCGATGCCGGTATCCAGGGCGCGATGCTCGCGGGCGTGCTCGCCGGTTATCCGGTGGTCGATGTCAAGGTCACGCTGTACGACGGCTCCTACCACGAGGTCGACTCTTCCGAAATGGCGTTCAAGATTGCCGGTTCCATGGCGTTCAAGGAAGCCTGCCAGAAGGCCGGCGCCACGCTGCTCGAGCCGATTATGAAGGTCAGCGTCATCGTCCCCGACGATTACCTCGGCAGCGTCATCGGCGACCTCAACTCCCGCCGTGGTCAGATCCAGGGTCAGGAGATCCGCTCCGGTGCCACGCAGGTGGACGCGTTCGTGCCGCTGGCCAATATGTTCGGCTACGCGACCGACCTCCGCTCCCGCACGCAGGGACGCGGTCAGTACACGATGGAGCCCTCGCACTATGTCGAGATCCCGAAGAACATTCAGGAGAAGATCATCGACGCGCGCACCGGGCGCCACATGAGCTGAGAAAAATAACAGTTGCAAATCAGCTCGTTTTACGGTAAAATCATGGTGTTGTGCAAATGACACCGAAAAATTATGTCAAAATCATAATAATAGGAGGATCACTCTAATGGCCAAGCAGAAATTCGAGAGAAACAAGCCCCATGTAAACATCGGCACCATTGGTCACGTCGACCATGGTAAGACCACTCTGACCGCTGCCATCACCAAGTGGCTCGCCATGCAGGGCGGCGCTCAGTACACCGACTACAGCTCCATCGATAAGGCGCCCGAAGAGCGCGAGCGCGGCATCACCATCAACACTGCTCACGTTGAGTACGAGACGGCCAACCGTCACTATGCTCACGTTGACTGCCCGGGCCACGCCGACTATATCAAGAACATGATCACCGGCGCTGCTCAGATGGACGGCGCGATCCTGGTCATCGCTGCCACCGACGGCCCCATGGCCCAGACCCGCGAGCACGTCCTGCTCGCCCGTCAGGTCGGTGTGCCCGCCATCGTTGTCTTCCTGAACAAGTGCGATCAGGTCGACGATGAGGAGCTCCTCGAGCTCGTCGAGATGGAAGTCCGTGAGCTGCTCTCCAGCTATGAGTTCCCCGGCGATGATATTCCCATCATCAAGGGCTCCGCTCTGAATGCTCTGATTTCCGAGTCCAGCGATGTCAACGCCCCCGAGTTCGGCTGCATCAAGGAGCTCATGGACGCTGTTGACAGCTATATCCCCACTCCCGACCGTAAGGCCGATATGCCCTTCCTGATGCCCGTTGAGGACGTCTTCACCATCTCCGGCCGCGGCACCGTCGCTACCGGTAGAGTCGAGCGTGGCCAGCTCAAGCTCGGCGAGGAAGTCGAGATCATCGGTCTGACCGACGAGCGCCGCAAGACCGTCGTCACCGGTATCGAAATGTTCCACAAGCTGCTCGACTACGCCGAAGCCGGCGATAACGTTGGTACCCTGCTCCGCGGTGTTGCCAAGACCGAGATCGAGCGCGGCCAGGTCCTCTGCAAGCCCGGCTCCATTCACCCCCTCACCAAGTTCGTTGGCCAGGTCTACGTTCTGACCAAGGACGAGGGCGGCCGTCATACCCCGTTCTTCAACAACTATCGTCCTCAGTTCTACTTCCGTACCACCGACGTCACCGGCGTCATCACTCTGCCCGAGGGCACCGAGATGTGCATGCCCGGCGATAACGTCGACATGAACGTTGAGCTGATCACCCCCATCGCTATCGAGAAGGGTCTCCGCTTCGCTATCCGCGAGGGCGGCCGTACCGTCGGTTCCGGTGTTGTTATCGAGTGCAAGGAGTAATTCCTGAATTACGATAAAAAGAAAGACAGCCGAGAGGCTGTCTTTCTTTTTGCGTGCAGGCGAAAGCGCATGGACATCGCCGCGTCGGAGCGGCGAGGCATCAGCACTTCGGGAAGGCGAGCGGCGCAAGGAAGCCGTTCTCGCCGGTGCGGAGGAGATCGCCCGCGATCACCTCGCCGCCGCAGAAGTAGAGATCCGCGCGGCAGTCGCCACCGGAGGGGTGGTTCGTGACGGCGTAGGTGCAGCGCTCGAGCGTTTTGCCGCAGTAGGGAAGCAGGTCGAAGCCCTGCGACTGCTGGAGCACATTGTAGCTCAGATACGGTTCGGTGAGCGGGTCGGGCAGCGTGAGAGAGATCGTTTCGAGCGGCTCCGGCTCGACCTCCCAGCCGAGGGAGGCGAGATAGGCGGCGCCCTGTGCGCCTGTTTCGGCGGAGCCGCCGCGCTCCGCGCGGGAGAAGAGCAGCACGAGCAGGCACAGCAGCGCGAAGAGGACGGGCAGCAGGACGCGCAGAAGTCTGCGGCGGGGACATTTGAGCGTACAGATCAGCAACGGTGTCACACCCTTTCGCGAAAGACTATTCCCAAGCGCGGCAAAATATGATAGGATACAGGCAAAGAAAGGGGAGAGGATCGATGGCGGAACGCCTGGACAAGCTCATCGCCTCGACGGGGCGCTGGTCGCGCCGCGAGGTCAAGCAGCTCGTGCGCGAGGGGCGCGTGCTCGTCAACGGACAGGTCGCGCGCAGCGCGGAGGAGAAATACGATGCGGAGACCTGCCGCATCGCGGTCAACGGCGAGGAACTGGCGCTGCGCCGCTTCACCTATGTCATGCTCCACAAGCCCGCGGGCGTGCTGAGCGCGACGGAGGACGGGCGCGGAGCGACCGTGCTCGATCTGCTCACGCCGGAGCTGCGCAAGATCGGCGTGTTTCCCGTCGGGCGGCTCGATAAGGACACCGAGGGGCTGCTGCTCCTCTCCGATGACGGCGCGCTGGCGCATGAGCTGCTCAGTCCGAAAAAGCACATCGACAAGGTCTACTACGCGCGCGTCACGGGGCGGCTCGTGCCGGAGGACTGCGCGGCATTTGAGGCGGGCATGACGCTCGGCGACGGGCTGGCGTGTATGCCCGCGGGGCTGGAGATCCTCTCTGCGGGGGAGCGGAGCGAGTGTCTTGTCACGCTGCGCGAGGGGAAATTCCATCAGGTCAAGCGAATGCTCGCCGCGCGCGGCAAGCCGGTGGAGTACCTCAAGCGCCTGTCCATGGGGGCGCTGCGGCTGGACGATTCGCTCGCTCCGGGCGAATTTCGCCTGCTGACGGAAGAGGAGGAGCGCTCCCTGCGTTTTCGGTAGACAAAATGCCCAAGGGGAAAACGGCGCGTGTGGAGAATACCGACAAAGCCATTTACGGAATGGACAAAAATAGAGAATTTTTTTGTTGAAAAAAGAAAAAATATCTTGCAATATGCGTTTGGTGCAAGTATAATGTTTTTATTCAATCGGCAAGTTGCACAAACAGCCCGCAGACGGGCTTTGGGAGGTACATCATGTCAGGGAGAGTTTTTCAAAATATCGTTTTGCAGTTCAAAGACGCTGTTGCGACCGGGATCGGCGTGATCGACGCCGACGGGGCGGTCATCGCCTGCACGGAGCTTGGCGAGATCGGCAGCCGATGGAGCGAGCCGGTGCAGAGCATCAACGGAGCGGAGGACGCGGTCGTCGTGTCCGGAGGCAAAACCTTTAAGGCTCTCTCCGGCTGGAGCGGTCACTTTGATTTCGCCGTGTTTGCCTACGGCGAGGACGAGCTCAGCCGCGCTGCGTGCTCGATGGCAGCGGTCGCGCTCAACGCCGCCAAGAGCTATTACGAGGAAAAGTACGACAAGGTCTCCTTCGTCAAAAACATCATCTCCGACAACATCATGCTCAGCGACCTCTATATCCGCGCCAAGGAGCTTCATGTGGAGAGCGAGCTCAACCGCGGCGTGTTCCTGATCCGCCGCCTGAACGACCATTTCGAGGGGCTGACGATCGAGGCGGTGCAGAACATTTTCCCCGACCGGCAGACGAATCTCGTCCTCTCCATGGGCGAGAGCGATGTGGTGCTGATCCGTCAGCTCGGCGAGAATGTCGACGAGCGCGAGCCGGAGAGGACCGCGCAGCTCATCGAGGAGACGCTGCGCGAGAACGGCGAGAGCACGGTCGTTGTCGGCATCGGCACGGTCGCCGCGCACCTGCGCGACCTCGCCAAGAGCTATAAGGAAGCGCAGATCGCCATTGAGGTCGGCAAGGTCTTCGACACGGAGAAGTTCGTCGTGAGCTATGAGAACCTCGGCATCGGCCGCCTGATCTATCAGCTCCCGACCACCCTGTGCGAGATGTTTTTGCAGGAGGTCTTCAAGAAGAACCCCATCGACTCGCTCGATAAGGAGACGCTCTTCACCATCAACAAGTTCTTTGAGAATAACCTCGTCCTCTCCGAGACGGCGCGCAAGCTCTTCGTCCACCGCAACACGCTCGTCTACCGTCTCGAGAAGATCAAGAAGCTCACGGGGCTCGACCTGCGCGAGTTCGACGATGCCATCACCTTCAAGGTCGCGCTGATGGTCAAGAAGTATCTTGCCTCCCGCGGCATCGAGGCGTAAAAAGCGATAAGCAGAGTGAATTTCCGGCGTCCGCACGGTATTTTGCCGCGCGGACGCTCATATTTTCGCGGTGTGGGGGGCGCGGTCAAAAATTTCGCGCTCGTTTACATAATTTGAGTTGCCATTTTTCGCGCCGTCGCGTATAATGGAATAAAATCGGTGATTTTGGAGAATCAGGAGGGTCCGCGGCAATGATCCGTCTTGCTGATGTGCAAAAGGAATACGAAAACGGAACGCACGCGCTGCGCGGCGTGACGCTGGAGGTGCAGGACGGGGAGTTTGTTTTCCTTGTGGGACCGTCTGGCAGCGGCAAGTCGACGATCATCAAGCTCCTCACGGGTGAGGTGCTGCCGTCCGGCGGAAGGCTGATGATCAACGGCTTCAACCTCAACAACATTTCCGACCGGCAGATCCCGCTGCTGCGCCGCTCGATCGGCGTCATCTTCCAGGATTTCCGCCTGATCGAGAAAAAGACGGTGTATGAGAATCTGAGCTTTGCCATGCGCGCGGTCGGTTCCTCACCGCGGGAGACGAAGAAGCGGATCCCCTATGTGCTCAAGCTCGTGGGGCTGGACGGCAAGGCGGGGCAGTACCCGCACGAGCTCTCCGGCGGCGAGCAGCAGCGCGTGGCCATCGCCCGCGCGCTGGTCAACAATCCCTATACGATCATCGCCGACGAGCCGACGGGCAACCTTGACCCCGCGCGCTCGCTGGAGATCATGATGCTGCTCGAGCGCATCAACCGTCTGGGAACGACGGTGCTTGTCGTGACGCATGAAAAGGATCTGGTGGATAAGTTCCAAAAGCGCGTCATCACGCTCGAGCGCGGCGTTGTCGTAGGCGACGGCATCGGCTATAATGCGAGGTAAGGGTGCATGAAAAAACACGATTTTTCCTACTTTTTTCATGAGGGTGTGGTGAATCTCTTCAGCCACGGCTTCATGTCGTTTGCCGCAGTGGGCATCACGGTGGCCTGTCTGCTGGTCATGGGGACCTTCTCGCTCGTGGCGTACAATGTCAACGATCAGCTCCGCCAGCTCGAGAGCGAGAATGAGATCCTCGCCTTTGTGGACGAGACGCTCACGCGCGAGCAGGGACGGGCGCTGCAGGCGAAGATCGAGAGCATCGAGAATGTGAAAAGCGCCCGCTTCATCACGCGCGAGGAGGCGTGCGAGGCCTTCGTGGAGAAGTACGAGGGCAAGTACGCTCTCGGCGATCTGGACGCGGAGATCCTGCGCGACCGCTTCGCTGTGAAGGTGAACGACCTGAGCATCATGGAGGAGACGCGCAGCGCCATCAAAGCGCAGGTGGACGGCATCGCCGACGCCCGCGCGGACGAGATCTTGGCCGAGGGCTTCGTCACGCTTCGCAATGTGGCGGGCGTGGTGTGTCTCGCGCTCGTGGCGATCCTGTTCGTCGTTTCGGTGTTCATCATCTCCAACACCATCAAGCTCACGACCTTCGACCGCCGCGACGAAATCGCCATTATGAAGATGGTCGGCGCAACGAACGGCTTTATCCGCTGGCCCTTTGTCTACGAGGGCTTCATCATCGGACTGCTCAGCGGCGGCATCGCCTTCGCGCTGCAATGGCTGCTGTACGCGACCGTCGCGCGGAGCATCGAGGCATCTGATGTGATGCGCATTTTCGGCGTGGTGGAATTCACGCAGATCTGGCAGCCGGTGGCGATCGTGTTCGGCGTGTCGGGTGTCCTCATCGGCATCGGCGGCAGCCTGACGGCGATCCGCAAGTTCCTGCAGGTCTGAGACTTACGAAAAAGGAGGGCGCACGCCCATGAGATCAAACCATACCCTGCGCGCGGTCGTTGCGCTGCTCTTTGCGCTCTGCCTTCTCTCGGCAGACCTCGTGCCGCTGCGCATGACGCCGCAGACCGCTGCCGCGGTGACGCAGGCGGATATCGACAAGCTCAAAAAGGAATCCAATGACCTCGCGAGCAAGAAAAAAGAGGTCAACAGTCAGCTCAGCGCCCTCAAGAAGGACAAGGCAAACACGCTCCAGCGCAAGAATCTGCTCGACCAGCAGATCGCCCTCATCAGCGAGGAGATCGCCAACACCGAGCAGCAGATCACGCAGTACGAGGCGCTGATCGAGCAGACCACCCGCGAGCTGAACGAAAAGCAGGCGGAGGAAGCGGAGCAGTATACGCTTTTCTGCAAGCGCGTGCGCGCGATGGAGGAGCGCGGGACGATCTCCTACTGGTCGGTGCTCTTCCAGGCGGCGAGCTTTGAGGAGCTGCTCGGCGCGCTGGATTTCATCAGCGAGGTCATGGAGGCCGACCAGCGTGTGATCGACGAGCTGCGCGTGATGCAGGCGGAGATCGCCGAAAAGCAGGCGACGCTCGAGGGCTCGCTCGCCGAGCAGCAGGCGGCGAAGGAGGAGCTTGCCGCGAAGAACAGCGAGCTGCGCGATCAGCGCGCCGAGGCGACGAGTCTCATCAAGGAAATGGAAGAGAACGAGGCGGATTATAAAGAAGTCCTCGCCGAGATCGCGGCAGAGGAGGAGCGCACGCAGCAGGAGATCGTGCGACTGAGCAAGGAGCTCGCCGCGCAGCAGGGCAACACCAAGGTGACCTACGGCGGTTACATCTGGCCCGTCACGACCAGCAAGCGCGTGACCTCGCCCTTCGGCAAGCGCAACACGGGCATCGCGGGCGCGTCGACCAACCATCGCGGCATCGACATCGGCGGCGTTTACTACAGCTCCACCGTTTACGCGGCGAAGGCGGGCACGGTCATCGTCTCGTCGAGCAACAGCGTGCGCGGGCAGTACATCGTCATCAGCCACGGCAGCGGCAACACCACGACCTATCAGCACCTCTCCAAGCGCTCGGTGAGTGTGGGGCAGACGGTCAAGCAGGGCGACGCCATCGGCGTGACCGGCTCGAGCGGCGTGGGCAGCGGTCCGCACCTGCACTTCGAGATCACGGAGAACGGGCAGCTCGTCGATCCGCTCAAGTACCTGACCGACTATGTCAAGGCGTGGAAATGATTTTTCTGTGTTGAAAAACAGGACTCTCCCATAGAGTGGGGAGGGTCCTGTTTTTTGCTGCATGGGAGGGCGTGCGGGTGTTCGGTTTGGTCGAGTGGCGCGGTGCGGGCGAGTCCTGCGCGGCGCGGGAGGAGAGGATCGGCGGCGTGCGCTTTTTTGCCGTCGGTGTCCGGCGAGGAGAGGGTCGGCGCGCCGCATGGAGCATTCGCCGTGCCGCGCGGATGCTGCGAAAGCGCGGCGTGGAGCGGGCGGTGTTCCCCGCAGACTTTGCGGCATACAAGCCGTTCACTGCGCGCGGCGTCCGACCGATGGAGACGCTTGCGCTGCGTGAGGCGGCGGCTGCTGCCATCGCGCGTCGGGCGATGTCTCAGGCGGAGATCGCGCCGAAGCGCGCGACCGTCGCGCTCTGCGCGGCGCAGGTCACGCGCGCCTACGCCATGGCGGCGGAGTCGCTCGCAGGCGAGGTGCGGTATTTGCAGCTCTGCACCGCGCGCGGCGGTCGGGAGCTGTCACAGTCGCTGCGCAGCCGCTTCGGGATCGCCGCGCCCGTGCTGCGCGCGCCGGAGGGCGCGGCGCTCGTGATAGACTTCGACGGCAGCGCGGAGAGGCTGCGAAGCGGCATTTTTCTGCCGCTCACGAGCGACGCGCTGCGCGTGCGCTATCGCCCTCTCCGGACGCAGGAGCGCGGCGAGGAGCCGGAACAGCTCCTCGCCGCGCTGTACGCCTCCCTCGCGCTGCGCGCGGAGGAGATCGAGGTCATTGGAGTAGAGTGGGAGGGCGCGCATTACTCGGCGAACATCGGCGTGGAGAGATAGCGGTCGCCGGTGTCGGGCAGCAGAACGACGATGCGCTTGCCCGCGTTTTCGCTGCGGCGGGCGAGCTGCGCCGCCGCCCGGACCGCCGCGCCGGAGGAGATGCCGACCAGCAGTCCCTCGCGCTGCGCGAGCGCGCGTCCGGTCGCGAAGGCGTCCTCGTTTTCCACGGTGATGATCTCGTCGTAGACGCCGGTGTTGAGGGTATCCGGCACGAAGCCCGCGCCGATGCCCTGAATTTTGTGCGCGCCCGCGCTCCCCTTGGAGAGCACCGGCGAGCCCGCCGGCTCGACGGCGACGACGCGAATGGCGGGATTTTGCGCCTTGAGATATTCGCCTACGCCCGTGATCGTGCCGCCGGTGCCGACGCCTGCGACGAAGAGGTCGATCTTGCCGTCGGTGTCGCGCCAGATCTCGGGGCCGGTCGCCGCGCGGTGCGCGGCGGGGTTGGCGGGGTTGGTGAACTGCGAGGGAGTGAAGCTCTTCGGCGTCGCGGCGGCGAGCTCCTGCGCCTTGGCGATCGCGCCCTTCATGCCGAGCGCGCCGTCCGTGAGCACCAGCTCCGCGCCGTAGGCGCGCATGAGCGCGCGGCGCTCGACGCTCATCGTCTCGGGCATGACGAGGATCACGCGGTAGCCGCGCACGGCGGCGACGGCGGCAAGGCCGATGCCGGTGTTGCCGCTGGTCGGCTCGATGATGACCGAGCCTTCCTCCAGCGCGCCGCGCTCCTCCGCGTCGCGGATCATGGCGAGCGCGATGCGGTCCTTGACGCTGCCCGCGGGGTTGAGGTATTCGAGCTTGGCGCAGAGCTCCGCGCCGAGCTGTTCCGCGGCGGCGAAGCGGTCGAGCCGCACGAGCGGCGTCGCGCCGATCAGGTCGGTGATGGAAGAGTAGATGTTCATTTGATGTCGTCTCCTTTAGAATTAAGATCGGGGCTGTGCGTTTTCGCGGCGGCGACATCGCAGAAGAGAAGTGAGCGGCATGTGGACGCCTCCTGTTGGCTGAAATGACTGCTATGATGATAGGGATTATAGCGCCTTAAAACATAGTTGTCAAGTAGGAAATGAGAGCGAAAAAGAAAAGCAAGGGAAAACGCGATGTTTTCTCTTGCTTCTCCTGGCGCGGAAGAGAGGATTTGAACCTCCGCGGCGCTTTTTACACACCCTACTCCCTTAGCAGGGGAGCCCCTTCGGCCACTTGGGTACTTCCGCAAATGTCGAATCAAAATCAGCCGATCTTCACTTTGGCGGAGAGAGTGGGATTCGAACCCACGGATGCTTTCACATCGCCGGTTTTCAAGACCGGTGCTTTCAACCGCTCAGCCATCTCTCCGTAGCTTTGAAATCCGGTTCACCCTCAAACGCAAGCAGTATCTTACCATATCGGGCGGGCGTTTGTCAAGAAGAAAGCGCGAAATGTTTTCCGGAAATGAAAAAATTGAGCGCACGGGAGGGAACACGGCACGCAATGCTTGACCGAGGCGGCGAATTTCGATATAATATCCGAGTTAATCAACATGAACAGAGGAGAAATGCCCATGCTCACACCATCTGAGATCGCACAGAGCTTCCTCGCCGTCGGCGAGACGAAGGCCAAACTTCCGAGTGGAAAAATGCTGCTGCTCGCGGTGCTCGCGGGCGCGTATGTGGCGCTTGCGGGCGTCGGCGCGACCGCAGTGAGCGTCACGGTGGAGAACGCGTCGCTCGCGAAGCTGCTGTCCGCGTGCGTGTTCCCCGCGGGACTGACGATGCTGATGCTCGCGGGCAGCGAGCTGTTCACCGGAAACTGCCTGATGATCATTGCGCTGCGCGAGGGGCGCATCACGCTGCGCGCGATGGCGCGCAACCTGCTGATCGTCTACCTCGGCAACGCCATAGGCGGGTGCGTGACGGCGGCGCTCGCGGTCTACAGCCACACCCCCTCGCTCTTCGGCGGCGCGCTGGCACGCTCGATGGTGAGCATCGCGGAGGGCAAGGCCGCGCTGGGCGCGTCGGACGCATTCCTGCGCGGCATTCTCTGCAACTTCCTTGTCTGCCTCGCCGTGTGGATGGCGGCGGCCTCCAAGCGGGCGGAGGGGAAGATCATCGTGCTCTTTTTCCCGATCCTTCTCTTTGTCCTCTGCGGCTACGAGCACTGCATCGCGAATCTCTACTACCTGCCCGCGGGAATGTTCGCGGCGGCGGAGTACGGCATCGAGGCGGCGCTGCCGCTTGCGGGCTGCGCGCGCAACCTTTTCTTCGTGACGCTGGGGAACATCGTCGGCGGCATGGGGCTGGGCTTTGCGTACCACACGGCGTATCTGAAAAAATAAGCTCCGCAGTTCGGGCGGGGCTGTTGGTCATGGCGGAGGCCGATCGTGCGGCAAGGGGAGGCGCTTTCCCTTGCCGCGTTTTTGTGAACAGCGCCAATGCTTTGCCGCTTCACCGTGAAAAGGTTGAGCAGTATGCTCACTTGACCGTGGCAGCGTGGAGCGGTAAAATTGAAGCATATTTTTGAGAAGACCTGCTAAGTTTTGTCAAGCAGGAAATTCAGAAAAATGAAGAATGCA
>CAYWAS010000014.1:0-35834 GCA_964455915.1 uncultured Oscillibacter sp.
ATAATTGGGATGGATTCCTTCCTTCATTGCTCGTGTTCACCTCTTTCCGATCCGAATGTGCTTAAAAAGCCAAAAAGGATAGTATCATGTTTTTCGCCGAATTGCAAGCATAATTTTTGTGCTTTTTGATAAATTTCAAAATTTGGCAGAAATTCCGGCAAAATACCGCCCGCACCTCAGCGGAAGACCTCCAGCTCCGCGTCGTACAGCTCCCTGCGCCGCACGCGGACAAAGTCGGGCTTGTACTCCGGCAGCTCGCGCTCGATCGCCTGGGCGAGATAGGCGGGATTCAGTCCCGGGTTCTGCGCGGCGACGATCACCTCTGCGAAGATCGTTTCCCCCTCCTCGCGGAGCGTCACCGAGCGCAGGAGCGGCGCGATGTCCACCTCGGTCATCGACTTGTGCTTCGTGCGCTTTTCGATGAGCAGCGACGGCCGCTCGAAGAGCGCACGCAGCGCGTCCGCGGCACCGGCGGGGACGCCGCCGTCGTAGAGCAGCTCCATATCCGCGCGCAAAAACGCGAACTCGCGCACCGGCCGCGTGACCGGATAGCAGTCCGTGACACGCAGCCCCGCGGGAAGCCCCGTGTTGAGCTTTTCCGCGATGCCCGCGCCGTCGCTCTCCTCCACCGTTTCGAAGTCCAGCAGCTCGCAGTCGCTCGACTGTCCCACCGGCAGCGGCAGAACGATGGAGAGGATCGGGTGCGGGTGGAAGCCGTTGGAGTGCTTGATGTGCAGTCCTGTACGGGGAAAGACGCGCTGGAAGGTGCGCATCGTGTCGAGATGCGAAATATAGGAAGCCTGTGCCTCCTTGGTGAACAGCAGTCTCAGCTTAGCCATCACAAGCCCTCCCGATCAGGAGATTCGCGCCGCAGCCGTTGCAATGCGTGCGGCAGTCCGGCGTGGTCACGGACTGATATGCCCGCTCGTGCTCGCGCCAGAGATAGTTTTCCGTCACACCGCTGGAGATCATGCTCCACGGCATCAGCTCGCCGCGCTCACGCGTGCGGTTGGCGTAGAAATGCGGGTCGAGGCCGCACTCCTCGAAGGCTTCGAGCCAGCGGTCGAGAGAAAAATACTCCTCCCACGCGGAAAGGTGTTCACCTTTACGCCACGCGGTCTCCAAGACTTTGCATAGCCTTCGGTCGCCGCGGGAGAGCACCGCCTCCATATAGCTCGTGTCGGAGTCATGCCAGTTGTAGGTGACGGATTTCGTCAGCATATTTTCCCGCAGCAGCTTGACGCGGCGCTCGTACTCCTCCTTGGGGATCTGCGGCTCCCACTGGAACGCCGTGTGCGGCTTGGGGACGAACCACGAGGTCGAGACCGTGATGCGCACGCCGCGGTTTTTGTTGCTCGCGCTCTCGCGCCACGCGTGCATGACATGGGAGGCGACCTCCGCGATGCCGAGCACATCTTCGTCCGTCTCGGTCGGAAGGCCGAGCATGAAGTAGAGCTTGACCGCGCTGTAGCCGCCGGAGAACGCGCGGCGGCAGGATTCGAGCAGATCTTCCTCGGTGACATTCTTGTTGATCGCGTCGCGCAGGCGCTGCGTGCCGGCCTCGGGCGCGAAGGTGAGACCAGTTTTTCTGCCCTTTTGCAGCCGCTCCATCAGCGCCATCGAGAAATTGTCCGCGCGCAGACTCGGCAGCGACAGGTTCACATGGCGCTGCGCGCAGAACTCCTCCAACTCGTCACACAGCTCAACGAGCGGCGGGAAGTCCGAGGTCGAGAGCGACGAGAGCGTCATCTCCTCGTAGCCCGAATCCTCGATCGCCTCCTTCGCGTACTCGACGAGCAGCTCCTTCGAGCGGTTGCGCACGGGGCGATAGACATAGCCCGCCTGGCAGAAGCGGCAGCCGCGGATACAGCCGCGGAAGAGCTCGAGCGTCGTGCGGTCCTGCACGATCTCGGTCGAGGGGACGATGGTCCTGGCGGGATAGTACGCCTTGTCCATATTCTGAATGATGCGCTTAGTGACGACCTTCGGCGCGCCGCAGGTCGGCGTGATGGACTTCACCGTGCCGTCCGGATTGTAGTCGATCTCATAAAGGCTGGGGACATAGATGCCCTCGATCTGCGCGGCCCGAACGAGAAATTCATGCTTCGACCAGCCCTCGCGCCGCGCACGGCGGTGCAGCTCGATGAGCTCGATGTCCACCTCCTCGCCCTCGCCGATGAGGGCAAGGTCGATGAAATCCGCGATCGGCTCGCAGTTGAACATCGCCGTGCCGCCCGCGATGACGAGCGGTGTGAGCGCCGTGCGCTCGCTCGCATGGAGCGGCACACCCGCAAGGTCGAGCATATTGAGCATGGCGGGAAACGCCATCTCGTAGCCGACGGAGAAGGCAATGATGTCGAAATCGCGCACGGGGTCGCCGGACTCGAGCGCGTAGAGCGGAAGCCCCGCCTTGCGCATCTCCTCCTCCATATCGCCCCAGGGCGCAAAAACGCGCTCGCACCACACGCCCTCCATGTTGTTCATCAGGCCGTAGAGAATGCGCATTCCGAGGTTCGACATACCGATCTCATAGGTGTCGGGAAAGCAGAAGGCCACGCGGGTATCCACCTGCGCGAGGTCCTTCATCACCGCATTGTATTCCCCGCCCACATAGCGCGCGGGCTTCTGCACGCGGGGCAAGATGCGTTCCAGTCGTTTATCCACAGTCAGGCTCCTTTTTGTGAAGTTCAAAAGCATTGAACTGTATTTTACACGCTTTTCACGCCGCGCGCAAGCCCCAGTTGCCGCAGCGTGCCGCAAAGGAGTCCGAGCGCGGCGATGGCGAAGAGCCAGCCGCTGTGCAGAGCGATGGAGAGATAGCCCCCCAGCGCGCAGAGCGCGAGCGAAAGAAGGAGCGATACCGCCGCGCCGACGCGCGCCGCGACCATGGGGCCGAAGCTCCACGCGAGGACCAGCGAGAGGGCGCGCGCACCGTCGAGCGGCGAGATGGGCAGGAGATTGAACGCCGCCAGCACCAGATGCGCGCCCGCAAAGAGATACGCCCCCTCCCACCCGCTCCGCTGCGCGAGCGCGGCAAGGAGCGCGGCACAGAGAAAATTGACCGCCACGCCCGCGAGCGTGACGATCAGCTCGCGCGGATAGGACAGCCGCGTGAGCGAGGGGGCGTCCAGCTCCGCGCCGAGCGCCGTGAGGCGCAGCGCGCGCACGCGCACGCCGTAATGCCGCAGCGCGGCAAGATGCCCCAGCTCGTGGAGCGCCGCGGCGGAGAGCACCGCCGCCACCACCGTGAGCGGCGAGACGATCAGCGCAAGGGCGAGGAGCAGCCAGAAGCTCCCGCCCGCGCGGAGCTCACGCCGCATCGCCGACATAAGGCGCGGGGTCGAGGTACTTCGCGCCGCGCAGCAGCTCGAAGTGCAGGTGCGCGCCCGTGGCGTTGCCGGTCGCGCCGACCGCGCCGAGCGCATCGCCGCGCGCGACGCTCTGCCCCGCGGCGACGGAAATTTTGCTGCAATGCGCGTAGAGCGTTTCAAAGCCCTCCGCGTGGAGGACGGTGAGGTACTTCCCGAGCACGGCGCTCTCCCCCACCACGCCGACTGTCCCGTCGGCAAAGGCGGCGAACGCCGTCCCCTCGTCCGCGGCGAGGTCGAGCCCCGTGTGGAAGCCCTCCGCGCCGGTGTTCGGGTCCTCGCGCCAGCCGAAGGGCGAGGTCAGCACACCGTCGAGCGGAGAGGCATGGGCGAAGGGCAGCTCCGGCTGCTCGGCGGAGGCATAGTCGGGCAGCACCCGCGTCTCGCGCGCCGCCGCGCCGTCCGGCACGGCAAGGGGCTCCTCTCCGCCGACCTCCGTCGCCTCCCCCGCGCCGAACACGGCGACATAGGCGCTGCCGAGCGACTCCACGAGCTGCTCGGGCGCGGCGGCGACCTGTCCGACGGCGGAAAACGCCTCGGCGAAGTCCGCGTCCCGCACGAGCCACTGCGCGAGCGTCCCGCGAAAGGCGGAGAGATTTCCCGGCACGACTATCTTGAGCAGCACGAGCGACACGAACAGCGCGCCGCAGACCACCGTCTGCCAGAAGCGGCGCTGCACGCCGCGCGAGTTCTCGGACACGGTGCGCGCCGCACTCCGCCCTCTCCTGCGCGATGCCGCGGCGCGGCGCTTTCCCCACGCGCGCATTCGGCGGCGAAGCCACACTCCCTTTCCCATCATGCTCTCCCCCTTCTCCGGCTTGTTCAGGAGAGCTTATGCGAAGCGGGACGCGCTTATACCTTATAATAAATCGGAGGAGGGAGACGGCGCGCCGTCTCCCTCCCATTATCCCTTATTCCTCGCGCGCCTCTGCGCGGAAGTGCAGCAGCGCCTCGAGCACCCCGCCGCCGACGGCGAGCGCCTTATCCGAGGCGGTATAGCAGTGCTCGATCTTCCCGCGAGGGTCCACATCGCCGGACTTCATACCCTTTTGAACGGGAATGCCATCGGCGAGCAATCCGCGCAGAACGCCGTCGATCGTACAGCGCATCGGCTCATCGGCAACATAGCCCGCGATGTCGCCCGCGGCGACGAGGTCGCCGATCTTCTTCGCGGAGCGGAACACGCCGTCCGCCGGAGCGCGCAGCACGCGCTCGCCCGCAAAGCCGCCGATGAGCCCCGGAACGGCGGTATTCGGCAGCGCGCTGCCCGAGTAGATCACGCGCCCGAGCGTATGCCCGCGCATCGTCTCCACGACCGCGTGGCAGTCCTCCCCCGCCGTGAAGCCGGGGCCGACACCGATGACGATGGGCGCGTCCGTGATGGCGGTGCCGAGGTTGCGCTTGGCAAGGATCGCGTCCACGAGCGCGTCGGGCCGCAGCGCGGCGCGGCAGACGCACTCCGGATCGGCGAGCACCGGAACGATGCCCTGTGCGAGCAGGGCGCGCGCCTCCTCCGCGTCGGAGGCGACGCGGGCGGTCACGCCCTCGACCACGGTCTCACCGCGGACGATGGCCTCGGAAAAGGCGACCGTGCGGCGGATCGCCGTCGGGCGCGGAAGGTCGGTCATCACGACCGAAATGCCGCTGCGGTACAGCCGCAGGGCGATGCCCGTGGCGAGGTCGCCCGCGCCGCGGATCAGTGTAAGCATAGATATACCCCCTTGTGCAGACTCCCCGCCGCGACGGGACAGGAGAGCCGCGCGGCGAGCGCCGCGGCATTTGCAAAGTCCGTCTCAGACTCGACCTGATTGATGTAAACGCGGTCGCCGAGCGCCTCGGCGCGCAGCAGCGCGGAGACGACCTCCGGCGTAACGGGCTCGTCCTCCCCGATGCCGAGCCGCGCAGCGGCAAGCTCCGCACGGTGGCAGACCGCGCGCAGCGGCTGATCGAAGGCGCTCGCACCGACAACGGTCACAACGCGCTGGGCGTTCTCCGGAATGACCGGCTCGTGCGGCGCGTGTGCCTTGAGCGGAAGGCGCTTCGAGCCGTCCGCTTCGACGAGGACATAGTCCGCGAGCCGCGCGAGCGCCGAAAACGGCAGCTTCGGCGCGGTGAGCTTGCCCTCCGCTGCGTCCTCCCCGACGCAGACCGCGCCGTGCGCGGCGAGCGCCGCGGCGACCTCCTCCTCAGAGGCGTTCCGAAAAACCGGAAACTGCTCCGGCGGATAGATCTTCGTCGAGGTGCAGAGGAGCACGCTCCCCTTCTTTTTCAGCTCGGCGGCGAGCACAGCAAGGAGCGTCGTTTTGCCGCCGCTGCCGATCACGGCGGTGACGCCGCGCCCGATGTTCAAAAGCGGAGAGAGCTGCATGGCGTCCCCTCCCCTCACGCGCGCTCCGCGCGATGGCGGATCATCTCGGCGGCGATGCTCACGGCGATCTCCTCGGGCGTTTCGGCGAGAATGGGAAGACCGATGGGCGCGTGGATACGGTCGATGTCCGCGGCGGAAAAGCCCGCGGCGGCGAGCTTTTCGCGCGTGAGCGCGACCTTCTTGCGGCTGCCGATGCAGCCGATATAGCTTGCCTCCGTGCGCAGCACCTGCTCTAAAATCTCATAGTCCGCCTGATGCCCCGGTGTCATGACAACAGCGTAATCGTCGGCGGTGAGCGTGACGCGCTCGGCAATATGCCGGAAATCCCCCAGCACGATCTCGCGCGCGTCGGGGATGCGCCCTGGCTGCGCGAGCTCGGCGCGCTCGTCGAAAACGATCACCTCAAAGCCGACATAGTGCAGCACCGGCACGAGCGCGCGCCCGACATGACCCGCCCCGAAGAGGTACACCCGCCCCGCGCGGACGATCGGCTCAACATAGATCTCTCCGTCCCAGTAGGGCTTGGCGGTGCAGAAGCTCTCCGTCCCATGGCGCAGATCGTCCGCGGTGAGGAGCGCGAGGTCACACACGCGCGCGCCGTCAAAGCGCAATTTGAGCCAGACATTTCTCCCGCCGTCGAGCGCCGCGCGCCACGCGCGCAGCGTCTCCGCCGCAGCGGTGTCTGTCGGCGCGAGGAAATGAAAGAGGATCGTCACCTCGCCGCCGCAGACCATGCCGAGCGCGTTCTCCCCCTGCGGGCGGAGGGAAAAGCGGCGCAGGGCGTCGCGCCCCTCGTGCAGAAGCGATCGCGCGAGGGCAAGGCTCTCGCGCTCCACCGCGCCGCCGCCGACCGTCCCGAGCGCCGTTCCGTCGGCAAAGACCGCCATGCGCGCGCCCGCGCCGCGCGGCGCGGAGCCGGCGGCGTCCAGCACCGTGCAAAGTACTGCGCCCTCGCCGCGCTCATGGGCGGCGCAGAGGGCAGAGATCAGCTCTTTCATTGCGTCCCACCTTCCATATATTGTTCTTGAAATCTCCTGATTTTTTGGATATTATAGCAGTATCGCCGCACCATTGCAAGCGCGCGGCGCAGCGGCTTTGAAAATGGAAAAAATATTTTTCAAAAATCGGGAACCTTTTTTTATTTTCATCGTCTATCTATGCCGGTGCCGCTTTTACGGCCCGCAGATCAATACATTTTTTAAGGAGAACCAACAACATGAAAAGAACCCTTTCCCTCATTCTCGCCCTCGTGATGGCGCTGACGCTGCTCGCCTGCGGCAAAAAGGAAGACAACAACGACACTTCCTCCAACGCCCCCGCCGATGCGCTCACGCTGCTTGAGACCGTATGGGCAAGCTACGGCGACGACGAGAAGTTTGCTGCCACCGGCGGTGACTATGACAACAGCGTCTCCGACGCGCCCGGTGCCTTCGACCTCTCCAACCCCGATAACCTCAACTACCTCCTCTCCGTTCCCACCGAGGACGCTGCGCTCATCGACAACGCCGCCTCCCTCATGCACATGATGAACGCCAACACCTTCACCTGCGGCGCGCTGCGCACCGCGAACGCGGACGATACCGCGACGCTCGCCGAGCACATGCGCGATGCCATTCAGGGCAAGCAGTGGATGTGCGGCTTCCCCGATAAGCTCGTCGTGCTCACGCTTGGTAACTATGTCGTGTCCATGTACGGCAACGAGGACCTCATCAACAACTTCCGCGATAAGCTCGTCGCTGCTTATGCTGACGCCGCCATCGCCTACGAGGAAGCCATCGCCTGATTTTCGCGCTCACCATGCAGCGCCCGCGCCCTGCGGCACGGGCGCTACATTTTTCCGATAGGAGTTTTTCCGTATGCTTTTTTCCTCCATTCCGCTTCTTTTTTACTTCCTGCCCTGCGTGCTGATTTTGTATTTCCTCTCCCCCGTGCGGTGGAGGAACGCGGTGCTTCTGTTCACAAGCCTCTTTTTCTACGCCTGGGGCGAGCCGAAATTCGTGGTCTTTATGATCCTCTCCATCGTGCAGGGCTATGTGTTCGCGCTGCTCGTGGAGCGGCACCAAGCCGACCGGCGGCGAGCGAAGCGCCTTCTGATCGCCTCGCTCGTCCTCTCGCTGGGACTTTTAGGCTACTGCAAGTACGCCGATTTCTTCCTCTCCGGCTTCAACGCCCTCACGGGGCTGAGCCTGCCGCTGCTGCGCGTGGCGCTGCCCATCGGCATCAGCTTCTATACTTTCCAGGTCCTCAGCTATGTGGTCGATGTCTACCGCGGCGAGGTGAAGGCGCAGCGCAGCCTCATCGACCTTGCCGCCTATGTCGCGATGTTCCCGCAGCTCATCGCGGGCCCCATCGTGCGCTATTCCGACATCGCCGAGCAGCTCGCTCACCGCGAGCACACGATGGCGGACGCCGCCCTCGGCGCGCGCCGCTTCGTGCTCGGCCTTGCCAAGAAGGTGCTCATCGCCAATGTGCTCTTCGAGCTCATCACCACCTTCAAGGCGAGCGATGAGCGCTCCGTGCTCTTTTACTGGCTCTACGCCGTGGCGGTCGTACTGAACATCTACTTCGATTTCTCCGGCTACAGCGATATGGCCATCGGTCTCGGCCACATCTTCGGCTTCCGCTATCTCGAAAACTTCAACTACCCCTATATCTCCGCGAGCATCACGGAGTTCTGGCGGCGCTGGCACATGAGCCTCGGCTCGTGGTTCCGCGACTATGTCTATATCCCGCTCGGCGGCAACCGCGTGAGCCGCGCGCGGCAGCTTCGCAACATCTTCGTCGTGTGGCTGCTCACGGGTCTCTGGCACGGCGCGGCGTGGACCTTTGTCCTCTGGGGACTGTTCTTCGGTGTTTTCCTCACGGCGGAAAAGCTTTTCTACGGCAAGGCGCTCGCCAAAACACATCTGCTCAAGCACCTCTATGTGCTCGTGCTCGTGGTGGTGAGCTTCGTGCTCTTTGACGCGAACAGCGTCGGTGAGGCTGCGCAGGCGATCGGCGCGCTCTTCGGCGCGGGAGAGCTCCCCGCGGTCAACGCGCTGAGCCTTTATTATCTCAGGAGCTTCGCCGTCGTATTCGTCCTCGGCATCGTCGGCGCGACGCCGCTGCCGAAGCGCGCGGTGGAGCGTCTCGCTTCGACCGCCGTCGGCGGGAAGCTCGTCGATCTCGCGGAGCCCGTCGTGCTCCTCGCGCTCCTCGCCGTCACGACCGGATACCTCGTGGACGGCTCGTTCAATCCGTTTTTGTATTTCCGCTTCTAAGGAGGGCTGCACATGAACAGAAAAGTGAAAAACCTCGTGACCGTCGTGCTCCTTACCGCCTTCCTCTTCGGCTTCGGCGCGTGGGCGATCCTCAAGCCCGCGGACGAGCTGTCGCTCAGTGAGCGGCGCAAGCTCGCGCAGTTCCCGACGCTGAGCATCAACACCGTCCTGAGCGGCAAATTCATGTCGGACTTTGAGAAATATTCCCTCGACCAGTTCCCGCTGCGCGACGAGTGGCGCACGCTCAAGGCGCTCACCGGCCGCTATGTCTTCTCGCAGCGGGACAACAACGGCGTCTACATGGCGGACGGCTTCGCCGCGAAGCTCGACACCGTGCTCAACGAGGGCTCCATCGACTACGCCGCCGACCGCTTCCGCTATCTCTACGAGAATTTCATCGCGCAGACGGACGCGAAGGTCTACCTCTCGGTCATTCCCGACAAGAACTATTTTCTTGCCGAGGCAAACGGCTATCCCGCGCTGGACTACGCCGCGCTCGTCGAGTCCCTGCGCGCGCAGACGGAGTTTGCCGACTATATCGACCTCTTCGGCTCGCTGACGATCGACAGCTTCTACCGCACCGACTCGCACTGGCGGCAGGAAACGCTCCTGCCGGTCGCGGAAAAGCTCGCGGCGGCGATGGGCGCGACGCTCGGCGGTGACTACACCGAGCAGACACTCTCCACCCCCTACTACGGCGTATATTACGGCTACGCCGCGCTCCCGATGGAGCCGGACGAGCTGAAGTATCTCACGAGCGAAACGCTCGAAAACTGCACGGTCTACAACTACGAATCGGACAGCGTCGGCGCGGTGTACGATCTCGAAAAGGGCGCAGGGAACGACCCCTACGAGCTCTTCCTCTCCGGCTCGATCTCGCTGCTGACGATCGAAAATCCGAACGCCGAGACGGAGCGCGAGCTGATCGTGTTCCGCGATTCCTTCGGCAGCTCCATCGCCCCGCTCCTCGCGGATGGCTACGCGAAGGTGACGCTCGCGGATATCCGCTATCTCCCCTCCGCGCAGATGGGAAAGCTTTTGGATTTCGGCAACAGTGATGTACTTTTCCTTTACAGCACCTCTGTCCTCAACAGCAGCGATACGCTCAAGTAAATGCTGCGGGATACCACCCTCAAAACCGGACAAAAGCCCCCTGATGCCTGGCATCAGGGGGCTTTTCCATATTGTGGGAGCATCTCGCCTTCGTCAGTCGACCGGCGCGTCCTTTCCGTCACGCGCAGCGATGAAGGCTTCGATGACCGCGATCTGGCGCTCCACCTCGACCTTGGCGGGACCGCCGATGGCCTTGCGGCCGTTGACGCAGTTGCTCATATACAGCGCCTGATAGATGTCCTCGTGGAAATAATCGGACACGGCCCGGAATTCGTCCAGCGTCAGCGTATCGAGCTTTTCGCCCTTTTCGATGCAGGTGTGTACCAGCTTACCCACGACCATGTACGCCTCGCGGAAGGGCAAGCCCTTCTTCACCAGATAGTCGGCGCAGTCGGTGGCGTTGATGAAGCAGCCGTCCAGCGCGGCGCGGCGCATATTCTCGGGCTTCACGATCATCGTGTCGATCATGGCGGCGAACACAGGCAGGCACATTTTGACGGTGTCGATCGCGTCGAAAACGCACTCCTTGTCCTCCTGCATATCCTTGTTGTACGCCAGAGGCAGACCCTTCATCACGGTCAGCAGCGTGATGAGGTCGCCGTAGACGCGACCCGTCTTGCCGCGCACCAGCTCGGCAACATCGGGGTTCTTCTTCTGCGGCATGATGGAGGAGCCTGTGGAGTAGGCATCGTCCAGCTCCACATACTTGAACTCCCACGAGCACCACAGGATCACTTCCTCCGAGAAGCGGGACAGGTGCATCATCAAAATGGAGCAGGCGGAGAGGAATTCAAGGGCAAAGTCGCGGTCGGACACGGAGTCCAGCGAGTTGTCCGTGGGCTTCGCGAAGCCCAGCAGCTCCGCCGTGCGGCTGCGGTCGATGGGATAGGTCGTCGTAGACAGCGCGCCCGCGCCCAGCGGACACTCGTCCATGCGCTCCAGACAATCCTCCATACGGGTGATGTCCCTGCGGAGCATATTGGCATAGGCCATCAGGTGATGCCCCAGCGTGGAGGGCTGCGCGCGCTGGAGATGGGTGTATCCCGGCAGCAGCGTGTCCGCGTGCGCCTTGGCCTTCTTCACCAGCACCTTTTCAAGATCCAGAATGATCCCGATGATCTCCCCGATTTCCTCGCGCACATACATACGGAAGTCCACCGCCACCTGATCGTTGCGGCTCCTGGCGGTGTGCAGACGCTTGCCCGTCTGCCCGATGCGGCTCGTGAGGAGCGACTCGATGTTCATGTGGATATCCTCCATATCCACGGTGAACTCCACCTTGCCGCCCTCGATATCCTCCAAGATCGCTTTCAGTCCGTCCACGATCTTTTCCGCTTCGTCCTTCTCGATGATGCCCTGCTCGCCCAGCATGGTCGCGTGGGCGATCGAGCCGGCGATGTCCTGCCGGTACAGCCGCGCATCAAACGCGATGGAGGAGTTGAAGTCATTTACCGCGCTGTCCGTCTCCTTCTGGAAGCGCCCTGCCCAAAGTTTCATACCTTGTTCCTTTCCCTGCCGATGCGGGCAGATGCGGGGCGAAGAAATTCTTCGTCCCGCATCTGTTTGTGCTATGCAGGTCTTTTTTTATTATTTTTTGGCAGGATACGCGCCTTCCAAAAAATTCCTGTTGTTTCGGCGCTGCCGCGCCGTTTTCGGGGTGCTCTCCCCCGCTTCGCCTCAGAGCTTCCCCTGCGTCAGCAGAGCCTCGACCTTGGTCGGCAGCCCCCACAGATTGATGAAGCCGGTGGCGTCCTTCTGGTTATAGTCGCTCTCGCCGAAGGTGCAGATCTCCTCGGAGTAGAGGCTGTAGGGGCTCTTGACGCCCGCTTTGATGATGTTGCCCTTGTAGAGCTTCAGCTTGGTCACGCCGGTGACCGTCTTCTGCGTCTCGCTGACGAAGGCGCTCAGCGCCTTGCGCAGCGGCGTATACCACTGACCGTTATACAGCAGCTCCGCAAAGCACACCGACAGCTCCAGCTTCTTGTGTGCAGTCATCTTGTCCAGGCACAGCGTCTCCAAATACTCATGCGCCTTGTAGAGAATGGTGCCGCCCGGCGTCTCATACACGCCTCTGCACTTCATGCCGACCAGACGATTCTCCACGATGTCCAGCAGACCGATACCGTTCTTGCCGCCCAGCTCATTGAGCTTCCAGATCAGATCGACCGCCTTCATCTTCTCGCCGTTGAGCGCCACGGGCACGCCCTGCTCCCACTCGATGGTGATATAGGTCGGCTCGTCGGGCGCGTCGATGGGGGAAACGCCCATCTCCAGGAACCCGGGCTTTTCGTACTGCGGCTCGTTCCACGGGTCCTCCAGATCGAGACCCTCGTGGCTCAGATGCCACATATTCTTATCCTTGGAATAGTTGGTCGCGCGGTCGATCTTCAGGGGAACATGATGCGCCTCGGCATAGTCGATCTCCTCGTCCCTGCTCTTGATGCTCCACTCACGCCAGGGCGCGATGATCGGCATTTCGGGCGCGAAGTGCTTGATGCCCAGCTCAAAACGGACCTGATCGTTGCCCTTGCCGGTGCAGCCGTGGCAGATCGCGTCCGCGCCTTCCTTCTGCGCGATCTCGACCAGCGCCTTGGCGATGATGGGGCGCGCGAACGCCGTGCCCATCAGATAGTTCTCGTAGATGGCGCCCGCCTGAATGGAGGGCAGAATGATGTCGTTGACCATCTCTTCCGAAAGATCGAGCGAATAGAACTTGGCGGCGCCGCTGTTGATCGCCTTTTCCTCCAGCCCCTCCAGCTCGTCCTTCTGTCCCACATTGCCGGCCACGGCAATGATCTCCGGATCGTTGTAATTTTCCTTCAGCCACGGAATGATGACCGAGGTGTCCAGCCCGCCGGAATACGCCAGAACGATCTTCTTATATTCTTTGCTGCTCATCATAAGCTCCTCCATATAATAAACGAATTGTTTTTCTCGTTTGCGATGTCGGAATTATACAACTCAAACGAATATAAATGCAAGTGCTAACTTGCACAACAATTCCGGACAGAACTTATATTTTTTTCACACAACTTGCTATATTTCGCCAAAACCGCGCACCTTGACCGAATTTTTATCGAGCCTTACATTCATCTTACCCGCACATTCCGGCAGCAGAAAAATGCAGCTTGTATAAATAAACACCGCCTCGCGGGTATTCTCTCCCGCCGCACGGAAAACGGGACGCAGCACAGCGTCGGGCGTATCCCGATGCTGTGCTGCTCGGAAAGATCTCGGTCTCACCGCTTTTCAAACAGTCTCGCCGCTTTGCAGCGCGTCGTGAATGGTGTCCTCAAAATAGGTCGCGCGGACGATGTCCTCCACCTGCTCGAGCTTGCTGCTCTTGAGCGTTTCGTAGAGCCGGCTGTGGGCGGCGACCAGCTCGTCCCCCCTGCCGCTGCTGAGCATCGTGGCGACGGTCTCGTAGCGCATGGCGTAGGTCAGCGTGCGTACCACGCGGCTGATCTTATCGGCAAGCGCGTTCTTGCCCATCTGGGAGATCATGTCGTGGAAGGCGTTGTCGAGCCGGAAGAATTCGTCCACCGTCTCCTCGCCGCCGTGGACGACCTCCTTCATCTGCTCGAGAATGGCCTCCAGCGCGCGGCCTTCTTCCTCGTTGTACTTCTGACTGGCAAGGCGCATGATGCCCGCCTCGGTCATCTCGCGCAGCTCCATCAGATTCTCGAAGGAGTCCTGATTGAGAATGATGCCATAGATCATGGGGTCGATCATGCTCTCCTGAAAGCCGCTGCACACGAAGGTCCCCTCGGAGCGCCTGCTTTCCAGCACGCCGAGGTAGGAGAGGATCTTGATCGCCTCACGCACCGAGCTGCGGGCAACGCCCATCGACGCCGCCAGCTCCGGCTCGGTCGGGATCCGGTCGCCGGGCTTGAGCTCCTTATTGCGCATGGCGTCCGTCAGGCAGTTGATGACGCTCTGCACGACAGACTCCTTTTTGAGATTCTTCACATATCCGGGCGTTTCACGCATACTGATCCTTCCCCTTCCTCACCGGCTGAGTCTTATAATGTATAACATAGTACAAAGTTAAGACCGAGTCAAGAAAAAATTCGCGTCTGCGACGAAAAGGAGACGGCAGAAGTGTTTCTGCCGTCCCCTTTGGAGAAATCTGTTGTCTCGCGCGCCTCAGCGCCCGAGATAGATGGACTGCTTGGCGAGCACGAGCTGGAGCAGCAGATCGTTGCAGGGCGTGGGAATGCCGTGCTCGCGCCCGAGCCTGCACACCGCGCCGGTGATAATGCGGATCTCCGTTTCGCGGTGATGCGTCACATCTTGCACCATGGAGCTGATGGTCTCGTCCGTCAGGCGCGAGACCTCGTAGGCGTGCTCAAGCTCCGTTTCGTAGTCGAGCGTGCAGCCGCTCGCATTTGCCACGGCAGCAGCCTCCTTGACCAGCAGGCGCGCGGTCTCGCGGGCGTAGGGGTTACCGCTGATGAAGCCGTTCTTGGTCTCCAGCAGCGCGCTGACGCCGTTGATGGCGACATTCGCCAGCAGCTTGTGCCAGATAGCGTTCATCACATTTTCATGCACATCGACCTCCAGGCCGCAGGCGCGGAACGCCTCCGCCACCATCTCCACGGCCTCCTTCGGCGCCTTGGGCGAGCCGAGATTCGTCGCGCCGTAGCCGCTGTGCTTGACATGACCTGGCGCCACAGGCGTCGCGCCGAAGGCGGTGTTTCCTATGATGATCTGCTCCTCGGGCACGACCTTGGCGATCTCATCGTAGTTGCCGAGACCGTTTTGCAGGCACAAGACCATCGTGTGCCCGTCGATCATGGGCAGCGCGTTGCGGACAGCCGCCTCGAGATACTGATAGTGTACGAACACGACCAGCAGGTCCACCACGCCGATGTCCTTCGGCTCTGTGGTGGCGATGGCGGGACGGACGGAGATCGTCTCTCCGTTGCCGTGTCCCGGCGCGCAGCGGTCAACGAGAATGCCGTCCTTTTTGACGGCCTCGATCACCGGTGCGTAGGTATCCAGCACGCAGACCTCGTGCTTCCGGCTCAAATAACCGGCATAGCAGCTTCCGATCGCGCCGCAGCCGACAAATCCGATCTTCATTGTGATCTCCTCCTCAGTTAGTTGTTCTTCATACCTTCGGCGATGGCGACGATATTCTCGACCGTCACGCCGTTCATGGCAAGCAGGCGCTCGTAGGGCGCGGACTGACCGAACCGATCCTGAATGCCGACGCGCTTGACGATGCCGCGCCCCAGCTCCGCGGCGACCTCGCACACGGCGGAGCCGAGACCGTTGAGAATGTTGTGGTCCTCGACCGTGATGATCTTGCCGATGTCATGGATCGCGGCGGTCACAGCGTCCACATCGAGCGGCTTGATGGTGTGCATATCCAGCACACGGGCGGAGATGCCCTTGTCCGCGAGCACGGCGGCGGCCTCGATCGCCAGACGCACAGTGTCGCCGTTGGCGATGATGGCAACATCTTTGCCGTCCCTGATCTGATGCGCCTTGCCGATGGTGAACTCCACATCTTCGTCGTAGATCTGCGGCACGGCGTCGCGCGTGAAGCGCAGGTACATGGGTCCGTAGGTCTCCGCTGCCTGCCGCACGAGCTTGCGCGCGGCGTTGTAGTCGGCGGGCATGATGACCGTCATGTTGGGAATGGTGCGCAGCACGCCCATATCCTCGATGGCCTGATGGGACGCGCCGTCGTTCGCCGGCGTCACGCCGCCGTGGGAGCAGGCGATCTTCACATTCAGATCAGGATAGCAGATCTCCTGGCGGATCATCTCGCACATACGCAGAGAGCCGAACACGGCGTAGGTGACCACAAAGGGGATTTTTCCACAGGTGGCAAGACCCGCAGCGACGCCCGCACCGTTCTGCTCGGCGATGCCGACATTGATGTACTGCTCGGGCAACTCCTTGCGGAACGCGCCGGTCTTGCAGCTCTTGCCGATGTCGATGTCAACGACCAGAATATCGGGGTTTTCCTTGCCGAGCTCGACGATCTCCTTGCCGAAGCCCTCGCGGGTGGCGATCATTTTCTTTTCGCTCATTGCTCTTCCCTCCTCGCTCAGCAGGCAAGCTGGGCCTTGAGCTCAGCCATCGCCTGCGCGTACTGCTCGTCGTTGGGCGCGACGCCGTGCCAGTCGCACTGATCTTCCATGAAGGAAACGCCCTTGCCCTTGACCGTGTGCGCATAGAGGCACTTGGGTTTCCCGTTCCTGGCGGCATAGCACTGATCGAGCGCCGCGGTGATCTCCTCCATGCTGTGGCCGTCGATCTCATAGACCTCCCAGCCGAAGGCGCGGAACTTCTCGCCGAGGTCACCGTTGGGCATGACCTCATCGCAGGTGCCGTCGAGCTGGAGATTGTTGCAGTCCACGAAGGTGATGAGATTGTCCAGCGCGTACTTGTGTGCGGTGTTGGCAGCCTCCCAGATCTCGCCCTCCTGCGCCTCGCCGTCGCCGACGACGCAGAAGACCTTGTAGTCCTTGCGGTCGAGCTTCGCCGCCATCGCCATGCCCGCGGCGCAGGCGAGCCCCTGCCCGAGCGAGCCGGTGGAGATGTCGATGCCGGGGCACTTGTTCATGGAGGGGTGGCCCTGCAGCATCGAGCCCTCCTTGCGCAGCGTATCCAGCTCGGACTCCGGGAAAAAGCCGACGCTCGCAAGGCAGGCGTACTGGATTGGGCACACATGACCTTTGGAGAGCACCATGCGGTCGCGGTTCGCCCAGCGGGGGTTCTTGGGATCGAGGTCCATGTACTTAAAGTAGCAGGCGGTGACGAAGTCCGCCGCCGAGAGCGAGCCGCCGGGGTGACCGGACTGCGCCTTGTAGATCATGTCGATGACCTTCATGCGCATCTGCACGGCGGTGTTTTTCAGCTCCTGAATGGAAATGTCTTTCACAGAAATCACCTCATCGATGTTTTATTGAATTTGTGTACTACATCAGACAAATGACATTATTAGTATACCACTTTGTCTGACAAAGTCAACCATATTTTTTCAAATTTTCACTTTTCGCGCTCTTCTCCCCTGTTTTTTGTGGAAATTGACCGAAAAAAGCTCCGGACGGGAGAGTTTCTCCCGTCCGGAGCGCTGCCGGATCTCTGCGTCTGTGCGCTGCGGGTCAGCCCACAAAGAGCGTCGAGAGTCCGGGAATATAAGTGACCAGCAGAAGCACCACGAGCTGCGCGATCAGGCACGGTATGATGCCCTTTGTGATCTCCTCGATCTTGATGTTGCCGATGCCGCAGGCAACATACAGGTTGACGCCCACCGGCGGCGTGAAGAGACCGATGGCGAGATTCACGATCATCACGACGCCAAGGTGGATCGGGCTGATGCCGAGCTGCGCCGCCACAGGCGCGAAGAGCGGCGTGAAGATGTAGAGCGCGGAGGTGGAGTCGAGGAAGCAGCCGGCGATCAGCAGCACGACATTGACGATCAGGAAGAAGATGACCCAGTTACCGTCGGTAATGCTCATCATGAAGCCCTCGATGGCGAGGTCGAGCCGCGCGCGGGTGAGCACATAGCCGAAGAGCGTCGCACCCATGGTGATGAACATGACGGTCGCGGTGGTGCTGCAGGAGTCGATGAGGATATCCACCATCTTTTTCGGGGAGATCTCACGGTAGATGAACACGCCGACGATCAGACCGTAGACCACGGAGACCGCCGCGGCTTCCGTAGGCGTGAAGATGCTGCCGTAGATGCCGCCGAGAATGATGACGGGCATCAGAAGCCCCCAGAAGGCGTCCTTGAGCGCCAGCAGCCGTTCCCGACCGCTCGCCTTGGGCAGCACCTTGAGATCCATTCTCCGCCCGAGGATCAGCGCGGCGACGATCAGACCCGCGCCCATCATCAGCCCGGGGACCAGACCGGAGATGAAGAGGTCGGTGATGGAAGCGTCCGCGATGGAGCCGTAGACCACGAAGGTGATCGACGGCGGGATCACGACGCCGATGGCGCCGCCGGCTGCCATCAGCGCGCAGGAGAACGCGGCGGGATAGCCTGCCTTCACCAGCGCGGGGATCATGATAAGACCGAGCGCCGCGACGGTCGCGGGACCGGAGCCGGAGATGGCCGCGAAGAAGCAGGAGACGACCACGCAGACGATGGCCATGCCGCCGCGAATGTGACCCAGACACTTCTCCGCCAGATTGATGATGCGGCCGGAGATGCCGGCCTTCTCCATCACATTGCCGGAGAGGATAAAGAACGGGATCGCCAGCAGGACGAATTTGCTGCTTGCCGAGGAGCAAAGCCGCGGCAGAACGCTCATGACGGCCTCCAGCGGCTTCCCCGCGCCCTGGACCAGCATCGCGCCCACGCTGGACATACCGAGACACACGGCGATAGGAGCGCCGAACGCCAGCAGCAATACGAACACACCAAGCAATACGATACCTACCATTTACTTGCCCTCCTCTAAGCGATATTCCCGATACATCTCCACCGCGCCCTCCAAAAACGCGAGGGCAGAGAAGGCCGCGCCGATCGGCACGAAGGAGCCGTAGATCCACTCGGGCCACTGCATCGTGGCGCTCTCCTGACCGAGCTGATACTGGCTGATGACCATTTGCACGCCGAAAATCACGATCAGCAGGCAGAAGAAGGCGGAGAGCAGGTACATGAAGATGCTGATGACCAGCCGCGCGCGGGGGCTGACATGGTCGGTGACGATGGTCAGACCCAGATGCGCCCTGCGGCGGGCGGCAATGGCGGTGCCCATAAAGCTCATCAGAACGAACAGATAGGTGGACAGCTCGTCCGAGACGGCCATCGAATGCTTGAAGACAAAGCGCGCGACCACATTGGCAAAGACCAGCACGGACATAACGGAGATGCAGGTGCAGGCAACGATTTTTTCGATCTTCTGTAACATGGCACCCTCCTTATTCAAACGCGATCCCGAAGGCGGCGCAGGCGTCCTCGCCATAATCCGCCTTCAGCTCGGCAGACACCTCCGCGACTGCCTCCTGAAATGCCGCAAGCTGTTCCTCGCTCAGCACATCGACCTGCATACCGGAGTCACGGAAGCCCCGGATCAGCGCTTCCTCCTCTGCCTCCAGACGGTCACGACCCCACTCGCAGGCCTCCGCAGCGCATTCCCGCAGCAGCACGCGGGTCTGCTCCTCCAGATTCTCCCAGACCTTGGTGTTGGCTACGAAAAGGTCGTTTTCATAGCTGTAGTTCCAAATCGTCATATAGTCCTGGATCTCGTCCATCTTAGCGGACTTGGTCACGGAGCAGCCGTTCTCCTGCCCGTCGATGGTTCCCTGCTGGATCGCGGTGAACACCTCGCTCCAGCTCATGGAGGTCGGGCTCGCGCCGAGCGCGTTGAATACGCCCATATACACCGCGGAGCCGGGAACGCGGATCTTCAGATCCTTGAGATCCTCGGGCTCGGTGACGGGGTGCTTGCTGTTCGTGAGCTGACGGAAGCCGTTGTGGAAGGAGCCGAGATAGGTGATGCCCTTGGCTGCGAGCAGCTCGGCGTAGTAGTCCCCGCCGGTGGTGTCGATCACCTCGCGCGCCTGCTGATAAGAGGTGAACGACCACGGGAGCGTGGCGACGGAGAGCTTGGGCTCCAGCGCCGCCAGCACGCAGGTGGCGTAAGCGCCGAGGTCCGCGCCGCCGACCGCGATGTACTCAACGCCCTTGGTGCTGTTGCCGCCGGCCAGCGTGTCGTTGGGGAAAACATCGATCACGATGTTTCCGCCGGAGCGCTCTGTCACCAGATCCGCGAAATAATGCGCCACGAGCGTGTCGATCTGGGTGTCGGTGCCGTTGACGGCCATGGAGAGGTTGATTCTCTGATACTGCCCGTCGCCGCCGTCCGATGTCTCTTTGCTGCCGCAGCCGGACAGTGCGCCGACGAACAGCGCGCCCGCCAGCAGCGCGGCGAGAATTGCTTTCCTGTGCTTCATGTGCAGATACCTCCAATGCGTGATATGATCTCATTCGTTGTCATTGTCCTTTGTCTGATGTATGATTCTGTAGTTCGAATTATAAGGACACACTTCAAAAAAGTCAATAGGTCTCTTCATTTTTCACCTTTCCGACAAAAATTTCGCCGGAATTTGTCAAAAATCCCCATGCGCCGCCGCTCCCACGCTGACCTCACAGCCGCTGCGATACTGCCAAAAGGTCAAAATCAATGACCTCAGGAAAATCACCGATGACTGTACGATCGGGAAAAATCGCGAGAGTAACCGAACGAGTGCGCGAAGCGCAAGACATCACGGAAAATCCATTTGAGGTGTATTGCAAGCGTCATCTCCCGTCCCGTAACGTGCTACGCTGCGGCGGTCGGCATTCCGAAGGAAACCGGTCTTTCCGCTGCCGAAGTCTGCGCCTTGCATTTCTCCGATGCGAAGCCCTACGAAAAAGACGGACCGGTTATTTCCCTTGAAACCGACAATGCCGATATCGCCCCCTTTGTCTGTACCTCTCTGTGCTGCACGATCATTGGCCGACGCAAAATGCTTTTGAAGGAGGCCGGCTACACCGACGAAGAAATTTCAGGAATGTATATCGTCCACGAAATGGGCGATCCACACTCCCCGTTGAACCGCTCCTCACTCGTACAGAAATGCCGCTATATGCTGCGAAACTGTAGTGTCAGCTACGCCAAGCTCGCCAATATCAACGATGCAGGCGGCGGCATCAACCTACTCCGCTCCAACCGCAAAGTGTGTTTGGCTGAAAAATGCCGTCTTTCCAATGATATCGGTATGCTGAACCATCTCATGCATCAGTCGCTCTCCGGCAGCGTGCAATCCGAATACTACCGCTGTTTTACAGACCCAACCGCGCTCCATGCGCAGTATGTTGCACAGCGCAGGGATCATCTGCCCGACGAGGCGAAAGCTCCTGCTCCGATTCGGGTCAAAGAATCCCCCAACGGCAGCAGGCTGTGTTTTCCCCCTGCCAACAGCGCATACCAAAACAAGGTGTGTATCCGTGTGCGGCTGAAGAAGGGCGATACCGTTTCGATCTCCTCGGACTATGGCTGCCATATCGCCCTCCACGAGGTCTCGGAGGAACCAGAAGCGCAGCCGTCCGCGCAAGCAGATGCGGAGAAAAGCGAGTAAGCAGAAAAATAGCGGCAGGTCGTTGTGCAACATGACGAAATTTGAAAACAGGCAAAAAAATTGGAAAAACAGCCCAAAAACAAAGCGGCGAAATGGGCATTTTTCGCGCCCATTCCGCCGTCATTCCGCTTCCATTCCGCTTTTTTCGATTTTCGCTTTTCTGCAGGCAAAACAAAAAACCTTGAAACCTGCATGGTTTCAAGGTTTTTGTTGGTGGAGATTAAGATCACCTTTGAAACGGAGAAATTGCTATGATTGATAAGCGAGTCGTCATCATCACCGGTGGAACCGGCAATATGGGTACAGTCACAACACGCAAGTACACCGACATGGGAGATGCCGTGGTGATGGTCGATGTTGATGACGCGATTGGAAAAGAGCGTGAAGCAGAGCTCCGCGCCGAAGGACGTGAGGTCACCTTTGTTCAGGCGGATATTACAAATGAAGATGCCTGCCGCAATGTAATTGAGCAAACGGTCGAGCGCTATGGCCGCATCGATGTCCTGTGCAATAACGCAGGGCGAATCTCCTACTATGACAACTTCCTTGAAATGCCGCTTTCTGATCTGAACGCGGTGCTCGGAGTTAATCTCGTTGGCGCATTTACGCTGACAAATCTGGCAGCAAAGAAAATGTTGGAGCTTGGAACACAGAATGGCGTAATCATCAACACAGGTTCGACCAGCGGTTTTATGCCGGATGAAAACTCTTTGGCATACACGGTTTCGAAGGCGGGACTTCACAGCTTGACGAAGTGTACTGCGCGCGAGCTTGCGCCGAAAGGCATTCGCGTTGTGGCCATCGCTCCCGCTTATGTCAAGGGTCTGATGAAAGGTGGTTCAACAGACCCCTCCCTCTATCCCGAACTGCGTGAACTTCTGATGAGCAATCGCGCAATCGAGCCGCAGCAAGTTGCGAATGTATCATATTTTCTTTCCACTACGCAGGCCAGTGGCATCAACGGAACAATCGTCAGCGTGGACGATGGCTATACATCCTTCAAGATGCACACAACATTGCTTCAGCACTGAATGAGAAAAACCGTGCGTTAAAATAGTTCTCTCTTAAAATAAAATACGGAAAAACACCTGCAGCGATTTGGGATCATTGGGCACGATTCGAAAAAACTGACAGGTGTTTTTTCGAATCAAATAGAAAGGAAAAGGACTTATGAGCGATGATAGAAAAAAGATGGTACTTCTGATCAATGGCAGCCCGAATGCAAACCGAAATACAGCTGCGGCATTGAAGACAATGAAGACCGTGTTTACCGCACGCGGTCTGCAAACCGTATGGTTTCAGCTTGGCAGTAAGCCGGTACGCGGGTGCATCGACTGTGAGCGCTGCGCGCAAAATGGTCACTGCGTGTTTGCTGATGACCTCTGTAATGACCTGATTGAAGCGATCACACAGGCAGACGCAGTTGTAATCGGAACTCCAGTCTATTTTGCGGGGCCGAACGGTGCACTTTGTGCGCTGCTGGATCGGGCGTTTTTTGCGATGAATAACGCGGGGACTCTTCCGATCGGGAAGCCCGCTGCAGCGGTCGCTACCTGTCAGCGCGACGGCGCGGTCGTCTCAATTGACCGCATCAATAAATATTTTACATATAGCCAAATGCCCATTGTCAGCAGCAATTACTGGAATGGATATTTTGGGGAAAAGGATACATTTGGAGTGGAGGTACTGCAGACGCTTGCGGAGAATATGGTGAAGATGCTCGTCTAAATGGCAACCCCTACAATGTGGTGCACAACGGCATCCCTGCTGCCCCAGTCCACGATCTCCTCGTGGTATCGTAAAGGCATGATCCCAACGATTCCCTCGCTGGAGAAAATTTGCCCCGCGTTCGGGATCACGCTCTCCCAGCTCTTTGCCGAAGGCGATGCAGCCGTTTTGCTGACAGACTCTCAGCGAAGGCTGTTGGACTTCTGGTCAGAGCTCAGCGCAGAACAGCAGACCGTTGTCCTCGCTCTGATCGAAAAAACATAGAAGAACTGCAGGCTCGCTCCATTCCGAGCGTCTGCAGTTCTTTTTTACCACGGATTATCTTATAGAAGCGAGAGAAAATGTGGGAGTAACTAAGAGAGTAAAACTACTGCCTTACCGTTTGTAAAGTCTGTAATTTTTTGACATGGTTAAAAACCTTTACTTCGCTAGTCTACAACAAGGTTGTCTCCACCATCTTTACTACAGCAAGAAGTCATTGAACAACGCGTTCAATGACTTCTTGCTTTATAGACGGTATGATAGTGATGGTGAGACGGAGTAGCATTATCGAACATTTTAGTTGCAGATAAAAAGAGGAGGATTCGCACATGGGAACTTATGCTTATTGTCTCGGCGAGATGGACATTCCTGAGGAGCACCGCGCGGAGTACGCGCGGCAGGTGCTGGAGATTCTGCGCGCGGGCGGCATGATGACGGTGGAGGAGCTGCCGCTCTACCGCAGGAAAATCTATCTCCTCTCCCCGCCGGAGCTGGACGAAGAGGGGCGGGCGAAGGGCTGCTACAACTACTTCGAGAGGACCTCGTGGGAGAGCTGGGGGCTCAGCGCCAAGCGCGGCACCTTCGGGTCAAACAAGGTCGGCTGCGCGCAGTTTTGTCAGGCGGTGGTCGGCGCGTACATTCTCTCGGCGCTCTGGTCGCGCTCTTTCATGCTCGTGATGGTCGACGGACGGCTCGTCTTCGAGAAGGAGTATATCGCCTGGTTCAACTATGTGCTCGGGACGAAGTACAGCAATCAGCGCGCGACGCGGCTGGATGAGATCGCTCGCCTGCTTCACGACGAGGATAGGGGCGGTCGGCACGCGCTGTACCGGCTGCTCAACGAGGTACCCTTTGAGTGCATTGACCGCACAGTGTTTTGCTGTTTCTGTGCGGCGTGCTGCTGGGCAGAGGGCGGCGAGCGGAACCCCGTGACCGAGGAGCAGATGGCGGCATTTCTGAAAGACCGGACGATCGATAATAGCCGTACGCTCGCCGACTACATCAGCCGCGCGGTCTGTGCCTTCCGCGACGGCGGCGGGACGCTCGGGGAGGCGGAGGCACTTCTAAAGATGACGAGCGCGCAGCGCGCGGCACTGTACGAAGCGGACAGGGCGAATATCCTGCCGAGGGCCTATAACTGGGAGCCGACGGCGCTTTCCGACGCACAGACGGCGGTGGAGTTTGGCGCGGACTTCTGGGAGGTCTGGGACCGCGTCAAGGACGGTATGACTGATGGGAAGAGCGAGCCTATGCCGCCCTGTCCGCCGGAGGAGCCGCTGTCCACGCGGGAGTTCTTTGACCTCGAGTCGGACCAAATGACCTACTTCTGGCAGCCTGACGGCGACATTCAGTTCTCTGGCGAGCTGACCGCGTGGATGCGTGCGCTCCGCACAGAACTGGACAGTATTATGGAGGAGATACCGCCGGAGCGGTTTCTGGAGACGCTCGTCAACGCCATCGACGCGACGAACTGCACCTTCTTCCGCGAGGCGTTCTACGAGCTCATCAGCCGCCAGCGCGAGCGGAAGGTGCAGTCTGCGGTGCTGCTGATGCAGCGCCTTGCGGCGCGGGAGACGCCGGAGCAGCTCTGGCAGTACGCCGCACTTCTGGGCAATCCGGCGCTGCGGCAGGAAATGCTTGGATTCTGAGGAGGGCACATGGACGGATACCGATATGAAGAAGTGAGATATTATCCCTACGAGACTATGCCGGATGGCACAGAGGTCTATTGCTCGGCGCAGCGCGAGGACGGCGCAGCTTATGTGCTCTTTCGGTACGAGGACAGCGCTGCGTGCTCTGTCATTCCGGGATATTGGTGGTTGGGGTGGAGTGACGCAGATGAACAGAGACTTCAAAGCTATGAAGCTTATCTGACAAAAAATGTCCGTGCACTTTGTCACTTTGCGCTGGATCGCTTCCTTGATAGCAGCGAAGATTTGACGCTGACCTTACCTTCCGAACAGGCGGAAGAACTGGCGCGTGCCGCTGCAGCACTGGGAGACTCGCCGCCGCGGTATATCGTGCGCTTGCTCCGCTGGTTCGTAGAGACGAATAGCCAAGAAAAAGATAGAAAAATGCAGGGAGAGGAGCATCATGTCAGAACTGAAAATCAGTGATAAGCTGACGCAGCCCGAGGTGAAATGGTACACCATGTGGCTCGGAGAGATCGGCAAGCAGAGAAACAGCCGCGTGTTTTACGATGAGCGCTCCTGCCAATTGCTGGACGAACTGTTTGCGCTGCTCGGGCAGTTGAAGCCGATTTCGGAGAATGGAGCCCGCTCGCTGTGGCTCCGCGCAAAGCGCGGGACGATAGATGACTTTGCTGCGCACTACGGCAGCTTCGAAAGCCTTGATTTCTTTGACTCAACTGCGATATTATAAGATACTCTTAGTGGCAGAGAGGCTTCCTGTACTCAATATTGTAATTCAACTACTTTATAAGCAGATGAGAAGATGAACGAATTACTAATATTGCCATAGAATATAGTGGGAGGGATTATACAACTCTACCGTGCCCGTTTGCGGCGACGGCGACCGGTCGGGGTCGCCTCTTCCGCTTCAATGGTACCGCTCCCGCCATGATCCGCCTCAATGGTCAGCGTCTGCCCCGGCTGCAGCAGCACCGTCGCAGTCACGGTCACTCTATCGCATGACGTCTTTGGATAAAATGTTCCAACATCTTCGCCTCCATTCTCACTCGTCCGCAAGGGAATATTCTGCGGCAACGGCTCAGGTACACAGAGGCGATGCATATAGGCATACAGGCGCGCCAAACCCTCTCCGGAAGAAAACGATGTGTAGTTATCATCCGTTACATTACCAGTCAGACTTTTTCCGCACAGATAGTTCGCCGTTCCGGGTTCCGTATTGCCAAGACCACACATATAATGCACCATGTGCGCATAGGTCTTTTCCAGCAGTTGGTTCGGCGCAACGATCTTGCTCGGATCCTTCCGTGAATAATATTTTTCAGGCAGATGAATGGATTTCAAAACTTTGGTGATGTAGCGTTGGATTTCACCCGACGGCATTGCAGCGCCGTTTTGCCGCGCGACAATCTTCTGCCTGCGCAAATCGGATTCCGATTTTTCCTCCATGAGCTTATGGTAGCGCGTGCACAAAATTCTGGCCCCCATGGGGAACATCGGTCGGTCAAGTCTATGTGTGCTTCCGCTCCGCTCATCATCCCGCAGCTTGACGATGACCTTATCCCGTTCGGTATCGCTAAAAATGATATCCCCCCATGTCAGAAGCCGGATTCGGCTAACGTTTAATCCAGCACACAGCATTAAAGCCATGGCACATGCTTTGGCTGTCTGCTCGGCATCTTCCTCGAGCGTGTGAAATATCCTTTCGATATCAGCCTCGTCAAGGATTTCCGGCGTTTCTGCCGCTTTCGCTTTCTCCTCCGGTGTCATCGTGCGCCGCGTCAACGGCGGGAATGGGTTGCACCCAGTACAGTATTTGCGCTGGATGCACCAGTCCCAAAAACCACTTAAAATCTTATGCTGTCCCGCCGAGAGTTGCCACACCGGAAGAATCCGACGAATCTCTATCGTTTCGATCTCGCCCATAGGCTTCTGCGGAAGCTGCGCAAAGTGCTCCTTGATTACAGCCGCTTTCCTGTAGTACTTTTTTTCTGTGTGCTTCGACTTTTGAGAGAGCGAATCCTCATATCGTTTGGCATAACGCTCGGCCGCAATAGAGGGTGTCGTCGTCTCCGGCCGCAAAACGATATTTTCCTCGACGGCACGGCTCAGCACAATCGCATTATCCGCATACATCCGCCCAATCGCCTTTGCGGCACTGTCCAAGAGCTTCTCTGTGGCTGTTTCGTTTGCCCAAAAACTGCTGTGGACTATCTTTCCCCCACTGTCCTTAATGGCTCTTCCTGACAAAGGCGAGATAGCGGTAATCTCCGCGCGATAGGCGTACCTCGCACCGGGGCGCTGCTCACGCAGAGTCCCCTTAAAGTCAATACCGCCGAATGTGTATCGAATGTCATACACTTTCCGCCCATCGCTGTCTGGCTTACGTAAATATATATTACCTGCGTTTGGATCCCAGTGCTTTACAACGACCTTTTTCATAATATTCAACCTTCCTTTGTTTGTTCTCCAATAATAGGACGATTTTGACGCTGCTCTGCATCGTCAGTCCGTGAGATGGAAATAGACTTCCTTATAGCCCCGCGTGGGGCAGTAATTTGCACAGCATCTGCATTTTCCTGAGCGCCGAACGACAGTGTCACAAGCATCGGTGTATTGCCGGTATTACGGTAGTTGATTGCGCCGTAGGTTGGAATCACCTCGCACACTCCAGCTTCAAGGGCAATCGGTTGATAGCGGGGATTCATTGTTATTTTCGGGCTGTAGACGTAACGCTCTGCTTTGACAGCAAGCTTTTTCTGCTCTGCTACAGTTTTCAGGTTCGGCCGTTTTGACTTCGGGATGGTCACCTTGTGGCCCATCTGTTGGTCGATTTCCAGCGATGTATACCCGCAGATATTGCGGGCGCGGCTTGCCCAGTCACGGCGCAGAATATAGGCAGAAAAGTCTTCTCCCAGCTGCCCGCCTGCGTCATAATAGACATCTTCTTCGTAATTTTTTCGTGCTGCCGTCACAAAGGTCTCACTCAGGCCGCACTCGCGCAGCCTAGAATACACCCACGCAGACAGGTCCTGTGCCTTGCATGCCGGAGCATTTTCATCGTGTTCCCAGTCCGGTGCGATTATACATATCTCGTCGACGCACCGACGAAGGATCGTGCACGCCCATGTCCCAATGACAACGCCCCGATAGCTATCCTCCCGCTTCAGTATCTTGTCGATTTCGCCTGATTTTTCTTGAGCGTGAACTAGTACGACACCATAGTTTTCTGCATATTCAATTTTTTCCGGTCTTGTCCCGGCCGCCTCCGCTGTACGCAGCCCACCGCACAGCATCAGCACCAAGCCATAGCAGAAGCGCGGCTCTTGATCCAAATGTGCCTCTATGTAACGGCACAGCTCCTGCCGGACGGCTTCCGGCAGGGACTTTTGCTGCTCCTTTCGGGCCATTACGCCCCTGCGGGGCATCGGCGCAAGGCTGAGTTCCGGGAGCCGCAAATCAGGGTACGCATCCCGCATGAACTGGTAGATATTATCCGCCGCGGTTAGGTCCGCATACGTACTCGTCGCCAGCTCGGCCTGATTCCCAACGCTCCGGGAATGCTTGGACTTTTTTATTTTTATAGCTGCTATAATATTATCCAGATCCGACGGAAGGAAAGTCTTACCTCCCGCCATAAACGGCCGGAGATGCGGCGCTACCTGGGACGAAAAAATTGTCAGAAAGCTGTTTTGCGTACGCATATTCCACCCGCTGTTGCCGTGCTTTGGCTTGACCTCTGCCCCGCTCTCGCGGATACGGCGGACACCCTCCAGCAGCGGACAGCTATCAGCAGTAGCAGTAGTCGAGGCTTTTGGGGGCGGCGCACCCTCTGCGTTAAACGAACGAACTTCCACCTCGAACGCGCCAGCAATTTGACGGCACGCATTGGGAATATCCTCCGCGTAGTGCACCGTGCACTTCTTGCTCGCGGCAGCCACCGGCTTTCCGTCTTTGCGCAGTTTCCCTATGCACGCAATGTCCGCCATTCCGTCCGGTCGGCGAGTTTCTGTTTGACGTATCAACACCTCGTAACGAGGAATCGCGAGTGGGATGATTGTGGTTATGCTGTCTTTTTGCATTTTGTGACCCTCCTTCGGTCAATCTGAGGAGGCACAAAAAACGGCCTCCATGCTATGCACGGAGGCCAAATACGCCATATTTAATTTTGGGCGCACTGACCCCCATACATTGGGGGCCAGCGGGCGCCTCGTTACCTTCTCCGCAACTCAGTGCGGCAGCGCGATGCGAGGGCTCCTTACCCGGATGGCTCTGATACATCTCCGCAGGGCGTTACCACTGCGGCTGAGTGAAACACATGCGGTGGCAGCTTTGCTTTTCCGCCTGGCCGCGGGCTCAGCGTAATAATACATACTTCACGTCCGAGCCTGTATATACATTATCACGCATGAATCGCAATGTCAAGGAAAAATTGCAAAAATTTTTAATATAACTTATTTTAGTTGATTTTTCCGTTTGCATTGTTCCATTATCGGTATAATAGCAAGCCTCTATAGTCCGTATTTTTCCCAGTAGTATTCAGTATTTGTTTCGTTTTTCGTCGTGTTTTTGCGGATCGGCTCTGTATTACTTGATTCTCTCTAAAATAAATTGCAGTCATACATAAAATCAGGGCATAGAGCGTTCGTCTTAAAGCGAACATCTCTATGCCCTCAAATCATTTCTGCTTGTCACGCTCTATGGTTTCAGCAACAGCTCGTCGAAGAAATGCTGCATCGCTTTCTCCCATCGACCGCGCGTGCTGTGATATTTCATCACGGTAATCTGGCGTTACGCGAAGACGCATCTCAATGAACTTGGAATGGTACTTCCGAACAGCTCTTTTCTGCGCATCTGATAATGTCGGCTTTTCCATTCCGGTTTCTCCTTGGTAAAAAAATAATAATTGCGCTTGACATATACGCGTATAGATGCTATACTGTACTCAAGTTAAAAAGTAGCAGCACGCAAGAGTTGCGACCTCCTGCGTGCCTGCACAGGTGTTACGGGCACCGGCACAGTAGTAAAACTACGCTACGGGAGTATTATACCCATTCTCACCCCATTACGCAAGCCCCATTTTGGGAGCTGTAGTAGAATGGTCCCTCCTTACCATGTAGTAAAGCGCTATGCAGGTACCAGCCTGCATAGCGCTTTTTAGCTGCATTTGATAAAGGAGGTTTCCGATATGAACGAAACCAAGCAGCTCACACATGATTACCTCACCATTGCAGACATCAAAAACTATCTAAACATCAGTCAGGCGGCAGCATATGAGCTGTCTCACCGGACAGACTTCCCCGTCTGTCGTTTTGGTGGGTGTATCCGCATTCCGAAAAACGCCTTCCTCGCATGGGTTGACCAGCGCACAACCATTCCGAAGGGTCTTCGTCTGCAGACGCCTGCGGCATGAGGTGAATGGAAATGGGAAAGAGAAGCAATGGCGATGGCAGCATCAGACGCATGCCAAGCGGCAAATGGCACGGTCAAATCATGGATGGGTATAAGCCGGACGGTAAACGCAACATCGTGAGTTTTACGGCTCCAACCAAGGGTGAAGTCCAACAGCTTATGCGTCACTATCTCGATGACAGCAGTCTTGAAGACGACGCGCCCGTTATACCAACTTTTTCAGAGTGGGCGGATCATTGGTATACCAACTACAATGGGCAGGTACAGTCCTCGACTTACTCCGGCTATCGTTACACGCTCAAGATCCTGAAGTCCGGCTTTGAAGATACCCCCATTGACCAAATCAAAGCTATGAACATCAGCAACTTCCTCAATCAGCTCAAGGAGATCGGCTGTTCGGAATCGAAGATCCACAAGTGCCGCACGATGCTTATCCAAATTTTCGATGAAGCCGTCGCTAACGATCTCGTTGGTAAAAACCCCGGACGCCTTGCTAAGGTGACCCGCTGCAGCTTCATGGAGCAAGAAAGTCATAAAGATGCCTTTACGGACAAAGAGCTTTCTCTGCTTATGGACAACCTTTCAAACGATCTGCTGGGCAACAGTATCCGCACCATGCTTGGAACAGGTATGCGTGTTCAGGAACTGTTGGCTCTCAGACCCTGTGACATCGCTGTAGATGGCTCTTCCATCCGCATCGACAAGGCAGTGAAAATGGTTGACGGCCATCCGATCTTAGGCCCTCCGAAAAGCAATCGGAGCAGACGCAATATCCCGGTGCCAAATGACTTCCGCATCTACGCGAAGTTCCTGAGAGAGAAAGGTGGGCAAGCATTCATCTGGACCTCCACCCGAGACAATCTGCTCTATAGCGTTGGAACTTTCCGTAATCGTTTTTATAAGGAAGTCAAAAAAATTCCCGGCGTGCGCAAGCTCTCTCCTCACTGCTGCCGCCACACCTATGTGACGCGGCTGCAGGCAAACGGTGTTCCGATGGAAACCATAGCGGCGCTCACCGGACACTCCGACATCAAAACAACGGAGGGCTATCTTCACCAGTCTACGGAAACACTCGAGAAAGCAGTTGAAACACTCAACGGAAAAGCGGACAACTAACCGCTGGAAAGGACGAACATGGAAAAATCGACTCTCAGCCTCAATCGTGACACCGCGGCCTACATGGAGCTCTGGCTCGCCGACCTGCCGGAGATTCCCGGTCATGTGCAGCACGGCCTGCGTCCTGTCGTCATCGTCAGCAACGACGCTGCCAACAACGCAAGCCCCGTCATCACCGTTGTCCCCCTGACCTCCAACCGCAAGAAGACCTCGCAGCTCACCCATGTCTGCCTGCGCGGGTACGGCCTCGCCGTCACCAGCATCGCGCAGTGCGAGCAGGTCATGGCGCTCGACAGGCGCTGCCTCGTCCGCCGCATCGGCGAGGTCAGCCACTGGTATGACCGCCTCGCCATTCAGCACGCGCTGGCCGTGCAGCTCGGTATCGAGCTGCGCGTCAGCCTCGCGGCGTGAGGAGGTGGGCGTGTGTCGAACACTCAGTCGAACGACAAGCAGGGGCAGTACATCCTCGATGCGATGGAGAGCATCAGCATGAACGGCGATGCCTACTGCTCCGACGAAACGCTCTATCGCTGCTGTCGGCGCATGGATAAGAACCTCACGCCTGACCTCTATCGCGCCGACAAGGCAGCTCTGCTCCGTGCAAACGACCTCCACACCGAAGGGCTGCGTATCTACACGCAGCGCACCTGGGCATACGAGGAGTCCGTTGCCGGAGCTCTTGCGGATATTCTGGCAGACGGCGAGGTCGAAGGCGCGGCGATCTCGCCGCCGCTCTCCTGCGGCGGTGTCACGCTCAGCGAAGCGCAGTGCGATGCCGTGCGCATGGCGCTCTGTTCCCGCCTCTCCGTCATTTTAGGAGGGGCGGGCAGCGGCAAGACGACGCTCATTCGCGCCATCGCGGAGCACTTCAAAGGCTCCTGCGTCCTTGCCGCCCCGACAGGCAAAGCGGCACGCAATCTCACCGAGCGGACGGGCCTCAGTGCCCGCACAGTCCACAGTGCCCTCGGCAAGATGCCGGATTCCAATTTTCTCACCGAGGTGCAATGGGAGGTCATCGGCCTCGTCATCGTGGACGAGGCCTCCATGATGACGCTTGAAATGCTGGCGGGGATCCTCTGCAAAATTCCGCATGACTGCCGCGTTGTCCTGCTGGGTGACCCGAATCAGCTTCTCTCGGTCGGTGCGGGGAACGTCCTCTCCGACCTTCTGGCGCTGGGCGTTCCGTCTGTCCGTCTGGAGCAGCAGTATCGTCAGAGCGAGGAGGCCGCAGCGCTGCGGCGCAATGTGGTGGAGTTCCCGCGGCTTTCCGGAGCCGACGAGCTGGCGTGGGACGAGAGCTTTCGCTTCATTGAAGCCGATGACAGGCGCATACCGGACATCATCTGCACCGAGGCGGCAAGGCGTTACTGCGCAGGCGAGGACATTCAGGTGCTCTCGCCGGTCAACGCGAAAACGGATTTTTCGGTGAATGCGCTCAACAGACGCCTGCACGCCATGGTCAACCCGATGGGCAGCGACGCGCCGAGCTGGAAGGGGTTTTACAACGGCGACCGCGTGGTGGTGACCAAAAACTTTTCTCTGGTGTATAACGGCGATGTAGGTACTCTGCACTTTGACGAGCAATTGGTCAGATTCCGGCACCTGAACGGAAACGGCGGAGACCTCTGGCAAAGGAACGAGGCTCCGGCAAACTTTGCCCTCGCCTACGCCCTGACTGTCCATAAGGTACAGGGCAGCCAGTACGACACCATCATCCTTCCGGTCAGCCTGAGCACCTCGGCCATGCTGCTGCGTAATCTGCTTTATACGGCAATTTCGAGGGCGAAAAAGGAGGTAATCCTCGTCGGGAGCCGCGAGGCGGTGAGCCTCGCCATGAAGCGCACGCCCTATCCGCGCAAGTCCATGCTCGTTGCCAAGACGAATATGCTACGCTACCGGCGCAGCGCGTGAGGGAGGCGGCTATGGAGAGAAAAGAGCTGCCGCGCTGTCCTGTCATCGACCTTGGCGCGACCGGTGCGAATATCCGCCGGCTGCGCGTGGAGAAAGGGTGCAGCATACAGGAATTGCAGGAATACCTTGGCATGAGCTGCCCGCAAGGGATATACCACTGGCAGACCGGCCGCAATCTCCCGAGCGTCGACAATCTCTACGCCATCAGTAGGCTCTGGGACGTGAGCATGAACGATATACTTGTTGAGAGGAAAAGCGCCTGAACAAAAAACGTCTCCGGAGATCGCATCGATCTCCGGAGACGCTGCATTGATATTGTTTTTTTGCTCACAAATCGAAAAAAATTTTTCATTCAACACAAAAACAGGAAAAATCGAATCCTCTCAAAAAGTTCAAATTATAAAATAGTCTATTCCCCTCAAAATCCGAAAAATCCTTTTCTATCAATGGATTTATGCAAAATGGAGAAATTCAGAAACAGGCATAATAGTTGCAAAAGTATCAAACTAAAAGGCAGAAAAATCAGCGATTTTTCTGCCTTATTCAACACAAATTCAACACAAAAGAGGCTTTGTGCATTTTGCCGAGTAAAAGAAAAAAACCTGAAACCCTCATGGTTTCAGGTTTTTTTCCATTTTACACTCTCTCGTGTTGGTGGAGATTAGCGGGATCGAACCGCTGACCTCTTGACTGCCAGTCAAGCGCTCTCCCAGCTGAGCTAAACCCCCATCAGTGAGTCGCTTTCGCGCTCGGAACAATGGAGAGTATAGCATAGGAGCGACCCTCTGTCAAGCCTTTTTTCACTTTTTCTGCTTCTTTTTTTCGCGGCGCATCAACCCCGTCTCAGTTTCTCCTCCGTGTCGCGGCGGATCTCCGCGCGCAGCGCCGTGAGATAGTCCGAAAACGCCACCTTATCGTCCGCGTAGGTCAAATTCAGCTCGTACTCGCGCGGGATCCAGGTCGAAAGGTCGGAGAAATTGTGCTGAATGACCGCCTCCATGCCGTCGATCGCCTTGTAGATCTTCGCCTCCGGCGTCTCGCGCCGCTCCATCTCCGCGTAGAGCGCGCGCAGCTTCTCGGCATAATAATCGGGCAGAGAATCCACCCAGCGCGCGAGCAGCTCCTCTTCCCTGCGCTCGTCCGCCGCGGTCTTATCGAAGGACGGGATATCGCCCGTGAACGCTTCGCCGAGGTCATGAATGATGCACATTTCGATGACCTTGTCCATGTCGGCCTCGGGGAACTCGTCCTTCATCAAAAGCGCCATCAGCGTCATCTGCCAGCAGTGCTCGGCCACGCTCTCGCGCCGTCCGCCGCGCGTGTAGCAGTGGCGCGTCGCGTCCTTGAGTCGCTCGGCGACCTCCAGCGCGTCCAGCAGCTCTCTCGGTTTCATCGCTCTCCTCCTCAGTTTCCGCCGATGCGTCCGATGCCCGCGGCGATGGCGCCGATGAGCGCTTCCTTCCCCTCGCCCTTTTCGGCGGAGAACGGCACAAGCACATCGTCCGCACTCAGATCGAGCGTTTCGCACACCCGGGCAAGATTCCCCTCGATCTCGCTCTTTTTGAGCTTATCGAGCTTGTTCGCCACGACCACCATCGGGCAGCCGCTCGCGCGGAACCACTCGCGCATCGTCACATCGTCCGCCGTCGGCTTGTGCCGCGCGTCCACGATCAGCACGCCGAGATCGATCAGTCCCGCGCTCCGGAAATAATTCTCCATCAGCCGCCCCCAGCGGTCGCGCTCGGCCTTGGAGACCTTCGCGTAGCCGTAACCGGGGAGATCGACCAGATAGAGCTTCCCGTCGATCTTAAAATAGTTGATCTGCGTGGTCTTGCCGGGGCTTGCGCCCACGCGGGCAAAGTTTTTGCGGTTGACCACGCGGTTGATGACGCTCGACTTGCCCACATTCGATCGCCCCGCGAACGCGACCTGCGGCAGCCCATCGTGGACGAACTGCGCCGGCACGGTCGCGCTGAGGATAAATTCCGCTTTGTTGAAGTTGATCGCCATTTGGCTCTCTCCGCTTCTGTAGATTCGCTCACGCGCGCAGCGAGGGCTGCACGAGCTGCTCCGCCGCCGCGAGCGCCGCGTCATAGTGCGTCGGCTGCGCCGTCTCGGGATACACGAGCGCTTCGGCGAACACCTCGTCCACCGTCTCGACCGTCACGAAGCGCAGCTTCGCGCGCACATTCGGGTCGATCTCCGCAAGGTCCTTCTCGTTCTCCTTCGGCATGATCACCGTATGGACGCCCGCGCGCAGCGCGCCCATCGTCTTCTCCCGCAGTCCGCCGATCGGCATGACGCGCCCGCGCAGCGTGACCTCGCCGGTCATGGCGACATCGTGGCGCACGGCACGCCCCGTCAGCGCCGAGAGCAGCGCCGTCGTGATGGCGATGCCCGCGCTCGGCCCGTCCTTCGGGACGGCTCCCTCGGGGAAGTGGATATGGATATCCTTCATCTTATAAAAGTCGGTCGGAAGCCCCAGCTCCACCGCGCGCTGGCGCAGGCAGGACATCGCTGCCTTGCAGCTCTCCTGCATCACCTCGCCGAGGTTGCC
>CAYWAS010000015.1:0-35316 GCA_964455915.1 uncultured Oscillibacter sp.
CCGGTGCCGGCTTCCTCGTCGCCAAGACCGGCGACATCATGACCATGCCCGGTCTTCCCAAGGTTCCGTCCGCCGAGAAGATCGATGTGGACGAGAACGGCAAGATCTCCGGCCTGTTCTAAGAAAAAAATGAGGGCGTGCCGCGTCCGCGGACGCGGCGCGCCGATCGACCCAAGGAGGGACACAGCATGAAAATTGCGGATATGAAGGTCACCGAAGTGATCAATGCCATCGGCTCCGATGCCCCCGCCCCCGGCGGCGGCGCTGTCGCGGGTCTTGCCGGCGGCATCGGCGTGGCGCTCACGATGATGGTCAACGGCCTCACGCTCTCCAAAAAGGGCTTTGAGAACGACCGCGACCGCATTCTCGACGCCATCGCCAAGGGCAACGAGCTCAAGGAGCGCTTCGTCGATGTGATGAATCGCGACAGCGAGGTGTTCGATGTCCTCATCGAGTCGCTCGCGCTGCCCAAGGACAACGACGCGCACAAGGCAATCCGCCGCGGCGCTGTGCAGGCCGCCTTCCGCAACTGCACCGAGGTCCCCCTGACGATGATGGAGGTCTGCGCCGAGTCCATCGACCTGCTCGCGACCCTCGTCGGCACGACGAATCCGAATGTCGTGAGCGACCTCGGCATCGCCGCGCTCACGCTCAAGACCTCGATGCAGAGCGCGTGGCTCAATGTGCTCATCAACCTCTCCTCGCTCAAGGACAAGGAGTACGCCGATGAGTGCTGCCGCAAGGGCGAGGCGATGCTCGCCCGCTCCATTCCCATCGCCGACGAGTGCTACGAAAAGGTCCTCAAGGTCATCGAAAAGAAGTAAATCTCCGCAAAAAGGAGCGTTCTCTTCCGAGAACGCTCCTTTTTCTTCGTTTTTCGCCCTAAATATCAGATCCTCGCCACGCCGCTACGCTTCGCGGCCTCGGCGACCGCCTTCGCCACGGCGGGGCCGACGCGCGGGTCGAACGCCTTGGGAATAATGTAGTCCGCGCTCAGCTCCTCGTCGGAGATGAGACCCGCCAGCGCCTCTGCCGCGGCCATCTTCATCTCCTCGTTGATGTCGCTCGCGCGCACATCGAACGCGCCGCGGAAGATGCCGGGGAAGGCGAGCACATTGTTGATCTGGTTCGGATAGTCGCTCCGACCTGTGGAGACGACCGCCGCGCCGCCCGCCTTCGCATCGTCGGGGAAGATCTCCGGCGTCGGATTCGCGCAGGCGAAAACGATCGCGTCGCGGTTCATCGTTTTGACCATCTCGCTCGTCACCGTGTTCGGCGCGCTCACGCCGATGAACACATCTGCACCCACGAGCTGCTCCGCGAGCGAGCCCGCCTTTTTCTCAAGATTCGTGACTTGCGCCATTTCCTCCTTGATCCAGTTGAGCCCCTCGCGCCCTGCGTAGATCGCGCCCTTGCGGTCGCACATCGTGATATTTTTGAAGCCTGCCGAGAGCAGCAGCTTCGTGATGGCGATGGCCGCCGCGCCCGCGCCGGAGGTGACGATCTTCACCTCTTCCTTCTTCTTGCCCACGACCTTGAGCGCGTTCGTCAGGCCCGCGAGCGTGATGACCGCCGTGCCGTGCTGATCGTCGTGGAAGATGGGAATGTCGCACTTTTCCTTGAGCTTGCGCTCGATCTCGAAGCAGCGCGGCGCGGCGATGTCCTCGAGGTTGATGCCGCCGAAGCTGCCGGAAATGTTGTAGACGGTCTCGACGAACTCGTCCACATCTTTCGTCTTCACGCACAGGGGGAAAGCGTCCACATTTCCGAACGCTTTGAAGAGGACGCACTTGCCCTCCATCACCGGCATACCGGCCTCGGGGCCGATGTCGCCGAGGCCGAGCACCGCGCTGCCGTCCGTGATGACGGCGCAGAGATTGTGACGGCGCGTGAGCTCATAGCTCTTATTGATGTCCTTCTCGATCTCGAGACACGGCTGTGCGACGCCGGGGGTGTACGCGAGCGAGAGGTCGTCCTTCGTTGCGACCGGCACGGTCGCCACCACCTCGATCTTGCCTTTCCATTCACCGTGCAGGCGAAGCGATTCCTTTGCGTAATCCATTGTCCGATCTACCTCGATTCTTTCTTTATTTTCCGGTTTTCCACACGCATTTTATCACAATAGCGGCTCTCTTTCGCCGCCTTCTTTTTTCCTGCCCCTTGCCTTTTTTGCGGAAATGGTATATTCTTCTTCCGTATCCCACGCCGAAAACGAGGCGTTCCCTGTCATCTTCCGAGCCGTCCGGCTCGTCAGAAAGGAGCTACCCCATGAGGACCATACAGGCTTCCGCCATCACCGAGCTCGTCGCGCGCCTGTGCATTCAGGCGAATATGCAGCTTCCCCCCGATGTCGCCTCCGCGATCGAGCGCAGTCGGGAGGAGGAGCACTGGCCCATCGCGCGCAAAACGCTCGAGCGGCTCGAGGAGAATTTCCATCTCGCGCAGGCGCGCGACCTTCCGATCTGTCAGGACACCGGCATGGCCTGCGTCTTTATCGAGCTCGGGCAGGAGGTCTATGTCGACGGTGCCATCGAGCCCGCCGTCCACGAGGGCGTCCGCCGCGGCTATCGGGAGGGCTATTTGCGAAAGTCCATCGTCGCGGACCCGCTCCGCCGCATCAACACCGAAGACAACACCCCCGCGAGCATAACGCTCCGCCTCGTTCCGGGCGACACCTGCTCGATCTGCGTGATGCCCAAGGGCTTCGGCAGCGAGAACATGAGCCGCCTTGCCATGCTCAAGCCCGCCGACGGCTGCGAAGGAGTCGTGCGCTTCGTTCTGGAGACCGTTCGGCTCGCCGGCTCCAACCCCTGTCCGCCGATCATACTCGGTGTCGGGATCGGCGGCTGCTTCGATAAGGTCGCGGCGCTCGCCAAGCACGCGCTCCTGCGCCCGCTCGACTGCCGCCACCCCGACCCCTACTACGCGCAGCTCGAGGAGCGCCTGACCGACGAGATCAACGCGCTCGGCATCGGTCCGCAGGGCTTCGGCGGACAGACCACCTGCCTCGGCGTCTCGATCGAGACCGCGCCGACCCATGTCGCCGGTCTTCCCGTTGCCGTGAATATCGGCTGCCATGTCACGCGGCGGGCGAGCGCCTGCCTGTAAGCTCGGCCGCGCCGACCGTCATCTTTGAATTTCTGATAAGGAGGGCAGCCGCCCCGAGGGATACGCGCACTTTCGCCCGCACCCCGCCGCGGTTGATATCGTTATGGAATACCGTCTCACCACCCCGCTCAGCCCCGACCGACTTTCGACGCTTCGCGCCGGCGATACCGTCCTGCTCTCCGGCACGATCTATACCGCCCGTGACGCCGCCCACAAGCGGCTGATCGAGCTGCTGGACGCGGGCGAGACCTCGCCCTTTCCCATCGCCGGCTCCGTCATCTATTATGTCGGCCCGACGCCGGAGCGCCCCGGGCAGGTCGTCGGTGCCGCCGGTCCGACCACCAGCGGCCGCATGGACGCCTACTCGCCCCGCCTGCTGGATATGGGGCTTGTCGGCATGATCGGCAAAGGCTCCCGCAGTCCTGCGGTGAAGGAGGCCGTTGTCCGAAACGGCGCCGTCTACTTCGCCGCGCTCGGCGGAGCCGGCGCGCTCGCCGCGGCGAGCATCGTCTCCTCCCGCACCGTCTGCTGGGAGGATCTGGGCTGCGAGGCCGTCCGCCGGATGGAGGTGCGCGACTTCCCGCTCACCGTGATCCTCGACGCGCACGGCGGCGACCTCTACGAGTCCGGCCTGCGCTCCTATCTCGACAGCCTGTCCTGACTCCGTCCCGCGCAGCAGCGCATCATAGCGCAAAGCCCCGACCTTGCGGTCGGGGCTTTTTTACCATTCGCTCTTATCGCCAAGGTCGAGCACGATCTTCCGGCAGGCGCGGCAGTAGTGCGCCTTCGGCTTGTCGATGTCCGTCGCCTTACAGAGCCGCTCGTCCGCGCCGGTCGCAAGGTTCGTCGCCTTGAAGGGATCGTCCGTCCACATCAGCTCGTACCCGCGCTCGCCCTTGAGATAGCCGACCGCCATCTCCTGCGCGCAGTAGGGACACAGCATAACGCCTCACTCCTTCCTCCGCGCCGCGGCGATTTTAGTTGATCTGCTTGCGGCGGGAGAGATTCATCGTACCGTCCTTCATCTCGCCCACGCTCTCAAGGCTCTTGCCCGTGCCCTCGGCCACGCAGGAGATGGCATTCTCCGCCACCACCGTGTGGATACCCGTGCGCGCCGTGACGAGCTTATCGAAGCCGCGGATCAGGCTGCCGCCGCCGGTCATCACGATGCCGTTGCTCGAAATGTCCGCCACCAGCTCCGGCGGCGTGCGCTCGAGCACTTGATGCACAGCCTCCATGATGCGCTCGACCGGCTCTTCGAAGGCGTCCATCATCTCCGTGGAGGTCACGGCGATCAGCTTCGGAAGACCAGTGAGCAGGCAGCGACCCTTGATCTCCATGGTCAGCTCCTCCTCCGGCGGGAAGACGCAGCCGATCTTCATTTTCATCTCCTCGGCCGTGCGCTCGCCGATGAGCAGGTTGTGCTTGCGGCGCATATACTTGATGATGGAATCGTTGAACTGGTCGCCCGCGACCTTGATCGACGCGCTCTCCACCACGCCCGAAAGCGAGATGACCGCGATGTCGCTCGTACCGCCGCCGATGTCGATGATGAAGTGACCGTCGGGCTGCGTGATGTCGATGCCCGCGCCGATGGCTGCCGCGACCGGCTCTTCGATGAGGTAGACGCGGCGCGCGCCCGCCTGAATGCCCGCGTCGATGACCGCGCGCTCTTCGACCTCCGTGATGCCGGAGGGGACGCAGATGATGATGCGGGGCTTGAAGAACTGGAAGCCCATGACCTTGTGGATAAACTCCTTGAGCATCTTCTCCGTCACCTCATAGTCGGAGATGACGCCCTCGCGCAGCGGACGAATGGCAATGATATTGCCGGGGGTGCGCCCGAGCATGGCCTGCGCCTCCGCGCCGACCTTCAAAAGCTTACCCGTATCCTTATCCATGGCGACCACGCTCGGCTCATTGAGCACGATGCCCTTATCCTTCACATAGATCAAAACCGACGCGGTACCGAGGTCGATACCGATATCCTTCGCAAGTGAGCACATAGTGCTGCCTCCTCTTTTTTGTATTCCGGCGGATCTCTCCGCGTATTTTTCCACAATAAGATACTGTTATTATAGCGGCTCAAAAATCTTTTTGCAATAGCCTTGTGCGCGTTTTTGCCGCGGGGGGAGCGTCCGCGCTCAGCGCGCTTCCCTCTCCGTCACCGCGCGGGCAAGCGTCGCGCAGACCACGCTCTGCGCGCCCGCGTCCAGCAAAACGCGCACGCACTCGCCCAGCGTCGAGCCGGTCGTGAGGATATCGTCGATCAGCAGCACCCGCGCGCCGCGGATCTGCTCCGTGTTTTCCGCCTCATACACGCCCAGCACATTGCCCCGCCGCTGCGCGGCAGAGGTGAGGGAGGACTGCGCCGCGTTGTTGTGTACCTTGCGCAGCAGCCGCACCGGCTTGACGCCCCAGTGCTTTGCCGCCTCATTCGCCAGCAGGAACGCCTGATCGTAGCCGCGCTCGTGCTCACGCTCGCGGCTCACCGGTGCCCAGGTCACCGTGTCGAACTCGCCGCCAAGCTCCTCCGCCGCACAGCGGGCGAGGAGCAGCCCGAAGCCCTCGGCGGCGCTCTGCGCGCCGTGGAACTTGAAGCGCAGCAAACTCTCGCGCACCGCGTCCTCATAGAGCAGGGGAGAGGCGCACTTTCCGAAGCCCGCGCCCTCGCAGAGCTGCGGCTCGGCGTAGGGAAGTGTCCGCTCGCAGTCCGCGCAAACGCCGTGTACGCCGACCGCGCGGCAGAACGCACAGCGCGGCGGAAAGATGAGATCGAGCAGAGTGTCCTTCACGCTCATGCCGTCCCTCCGTTCCGCAGCCGCCACCGCAGGCCGCTGTAGCGCCGCGTGCGGCGGTCGTTCGCCGTCATGAGCGCGACGGTCGAATCGTCGCCCACCAAAATGAGCAGGTCGCGCGCGCGCGTGATCGCGGTATAGAGCACGCCCCGCACCATCAAGCCCTGCGGCACGCGCGCGGAAACGAAGATCACCGCGCGGTACTCGCTGCCCTGCGATTTATGTACCGTGATCGCGTAGGCCATGTCCAGCTCCGCGAGCATATCCGCCGTGTAGGTCGCCACGCGCTCATCGAAAGCGATCGTCAGCAGCTCGCCGCTCGGGTCGATCTGCAAAATTTTCCCCACATCGCCGTTGAAAATGCCCGTGCCCGCCGTGCCGTCCTCGCGCTCCCAGATCACATCGTAGTCGTTGCGCGTCTGCATCACGCGGTCGCCCTCGCGAAAGACCATGTCGCCGAAGCGCTTTTCGCGCTTTCCCGGCGCAGCCGGATTGAGCGCCGCTTGCAGCGCGCGGTTGAGCGCGACCGTGCCGGTCTCGCCCCGCCGCGTCGGCGTGAGCACCTGAATGCTCTCGCTCGGAATGCCCATCTTCTCCGGAAGCCGCGTTTTGCACAGCTCCGCGACCGTCTCCACCAGGCGCACGCTGTCGCGCCGCGTCAGGAAGAAAAAGTCCTTCGCCGCGCCGTTTTTCAGCTCCGGCACGATGCCCTCGTTCACCTGATGCGCGCTGCGCACGATGGCGCTCTCCTCCGCCTGACGGAAAATATCCCTGAGCGCCACCACTGCGATCCGCTCTGAGCGAATGAGGTCGCCGAATACATTCCCCGCGCCCACGCTCGGAAGCTGGTCGGGGTCGCCCACCAACACCAGCCGGCAGCCGGGACGCAGCGCCGCGAGCAGCGCGCGCATCAGCGCAAGGTCGACCATCGACATCTCGTCCACGATCACCGCATCGGCCTCCAGCGGTTCTTTTTCGTTTTTCGTAAAATTCAGCTCGCCGGTCTGCTCGTTCCAGCTCATGCCGAGCAGCCGGTGGATCGTCTGCGCCTCGCGTCCGCACAGCTCGCCCATGCGCATCGCCGCGCGCCCCGTCGGCGCGCACAGCAGCACATCGAGCCCCATGCGCTCAAAGAGCGTCACGATGCCGCGCACGCAGGTCGTCTTGCCCGTTCCGGGTCCGCCCGTGAGGATCAGCAGCTCCTCCTGCGCGGCGAGCAGCACCGCCTGCCGCTGCAAGGGCGCATAGCAGATGCCCTGCTCGCGCTCCATCTCGTCGAGCACGCGCTCCGCGCCGCGCAGCTTGTCCGGCTCATCGGCGAGCATCGCCTCGATACGCGCGCAGACATAGTTCTCCGCCTCGTGGCAGCGGCGCAGATAGCAGCCCGTCACATTCGCGACCTCCTCCTGCACCACGCTCCCGCGCGCGAGCAGATCGTCCAGCGCCTTCTCCGCGGCCTCCGCGCCGCAGTCGAGAAGCTGCGCCGTCGCCGCCAGCAGCTTTTCCCGCGGCAGGAAGATATGCCCGCCGCTCTGCTCGTTGTGGCTCAGCTCAAAGAGCACGCCCGCCTCCGTCCGGCAGGCGGAATCGCCCGAAAAGCCCATTGAGAGCGCGATCTCGTCCGCCACGGCAAAGTCCACGCCGAACGCCTCTCCGCTGAGGAGATACGGATTGCGCTGCATCGCCTCAAGCGCATCGCCCCCGTAGCGCCGGAAAAGCTGCACCGCGAGCGACACCGGAAGATCATAGCGCGTCAGGAAATCCAGCACGCGCTGCAGCCCCGCAAGCTCCCGCCAGCTCTCCGCGATCTCGCGGGCGCGCTTATCCGTGATGCCCTTGATGGTCTTGAGCTGCTCCGCGCCCTCGTCGAGCACCTCCAGCGTCCGCTCGCCGAAGCGATCGACCAGCTTCTGCGCCGTCGCGGGACCGATGCCCCGCACCACGCCGGAGGAGAGATAATTCAGTATCTCCGCTTCGCCCGTCGGCATGTGGCGCTCCACCTCCTCGGCGGAAAACTGCTCGCCGTGCTGCGGGTGCGTCATATAGCGCCCCGTGAGGATCAGTTCCTCACCCGGCGCCGCGCAGGGGATACAGCCCACCACGGTCACGACCTCTCCGTCGTCCGTCACGATGCGCGCGACCGTATAGCCGTTTTCCTCATTCCGGAAAACGACCGTCAGGATCGTGCCGATGACCGTTGTGCGCTCCTCCATGCCTGTTCTCTCCGTTTCTCTTTCAGTCAAATTGTGCGCCCAGCGCCTCCCGCGCGCAGACCGTCACATCAAAGCTCTCACGGCAGAGGAGCTGCGCCACGCGCTGCGCCTCGTCCTCCATGCCGCAGTCGAGAATGATGATGCGCGAAAAGCCGCCCGAGGCATAGCGCTGCCCCTCCAGCGCGCGCACCGTCTGCTCCAACCGCTCCGCGCCGCCGCGCGCGGGCACGATGACCGCCGTCTCGCTCCGGCTCCACTCGCGCGGGTGTCGCACCGCCGTCACAAAAAGCCAGACGATCGATGTCAGCCCCACCGCGGCGAGCGCCGCGATCACGCCGTCCTGCAATAGCTCCATCTCCCCAACTCCTCTCGCGCCAGCTTATGAAGAGCGCGCGCAAAAGGTGAGGGGAGGGCTCATAAAACCTTCCTCAGATACTGCCCTGTGTACGATGCTTCCACCGCCGCGACCTCCTCGGGCGTGCCGCAGGCGACCACATTGCCGCCGCCGCTGCCCCCCTCGGGGCCGAGGTCGATCAAATAGTCCGCCGACTTGACGACATCAAGGTTGTGCTCGATGACGAGCACGGTGTTCCCCGCGTCGGTCAGCTTCTGCAAGACCTCCAAGAGCTTGCGCACATCGTCTGTGTGCAGTCCCGTGGTCGGCTCGTCGAGGATATAGATGGTGCGCCCCGTCGCGCGTTTCGATAGCTCGGTCGCGAGCTTCACGCGCTGCGCCTCGCCGCCCGAGAGCGTCGTGGAGGACTGGCCGAGCTTGATGTAGCCCAATCCCACATCGCGCAGCGTTTCGAGCTTGTTCGCGAGCTTCGGGAGATCCCGGAAAAATTCCAGCGCCTCCTCCACCGTCATATCCAGCACCTCCGCGATGGACTTGCCCTTATAGTGAACCTCCAGCGTCTCGCGGTTGTAGCGCTTACCCTTGCACACCTCGCAGGGAACATAGATGTCCGGCAGGAAGTGCATCTCGATCTTGAGCTGTCCGTCGCCGCCGCAGGCCTCGCAGCGCCCGCCGCGCACATTGAAGCTGAAGCGCCCCGCGTTGTAGCCGCGCGCCTTCGCGTCCGGCGTCGAAGCATACAGGTCGCGGATATCGTTGAAAAGATTTGTATAGGTCGCGGGATTCGAGCGCGGCGTGCGCCCGATGGGACTCTGGTCGATGTCGATAACCTTGTCCAGATGCTCCAATCCCTCGATGCTCCTGTGCCGCCCCGCGTGACACTTCATGCGGTTGAGCTCCGCGCCGAGCTTCTTGAAGAGGATCTCGTTCACGAGCGAGCTCTTCCCGCTGCCACTCACGCCCGTCACGCAGGTGAAGGTCCCGAGCGGAATGCTCACATCGATCTCTTTGAGGTTATTTTCCGCCGCGCCGCGCACGGTGAGAAGTTTCCCATTTCCCGCGCGCCGCACCTGCGGCGTTTCGATCTTCTTTTTGCCCGAAAGATACTGCCCCGTCAGGCTCTTCTCGTTCGCCATGACCTCCTCCGGCGTGCCGCAGGCGACCACATAGCCGCCGTGTACGCCCGCGCCGGGGCCGATGTCCACGATATAGTCCGCCGCGCGCATCGTGTCCTCATCGTGCTCAACGACGATGAGCGTGTTGCCGAGGTCGCGCAGGCGCCCCAGCGTCGCAAGCAGCTTGTCGTTATCCCGCTGATGCAGCCCGATGGACGGCTCGTCGAGGATATACAGCACCCCCATCAGGCTCGAGCCGATCTGTGTTGCAAGCCTGATGCGCTGGCTCTCGCCGCCCGAGAGCGTCGCGCTCGCGCGCGAGAGCGTCAGGTAATCAAGCCCCACGCTCTGCAAAAAGCCCAGCCGGTTTCGAATCTCCTTCAAAATGCGCTCTGCAATGCGAAGCTGCTGCTCGGTGAGCGTGAGGGAATCCACGAACGCGATCTCCTCCGTCACGCTCATGCGCGTGAAAGCGTCGATGTCCATGCCGCCGACCGTCACCGCGAGCGACTCGCGCCGCAGCCGCCGACCGCCGCAGGCAGGGCAGGGGCACTCCGACATACACTCCTCCAGCTCCGCGCGCACGCCCTCGCTCTGCGTCTCCTGATAGCGGCGCTCGAGGTTGTTGAGAATACCCTCGAACGGCTGATACAGTGTCCCCTTGCCGCGCGGCTGATCGTATTGCAGCTCTAACTTTTCGCCCTTCGTGCCGTTGAGGATCACATCGAGCACCTTCGCCGAGAGCTTTTCCACCGGGTCGCGCAGCGAAAAATGATACTTTTTCGCGAGCGCGTCGAAGTACATACGCGAGATGCCGTCCCCGCGCACATTGTTCCAGCCCGACGCGCAGATCGCGCCGTCGAGAATGGAGAGCGCCTTATTCGGGATCACCAGCTCGGGGTCGACCTTGAGCTGACTGCCGAGGCCCGTACACTGCGGGCACGCACCGAAGGGATTGTTGAACGAGAACATACGCGGCGTCAGCTCCTCGATGGACACGCCGCAGTCCTCGCAGGCGTAGTTCTGTGAGAAGAGGATATCCTGCTCGGGATTGAGCACATTCACCAGCACCAGCCCGCCCGAGAGCGCCGCGGCGGTCTCCGCCGAGTCGGTCAGGCGGTGGACGACCTCCTGCTTCAAAATGAGGCGGTCGACCACGATCTCAATATTGTGCTTGATGTTTTTTTCGAGCTTGATCTCTTCGCTCAGGTCGTACATACTGCCGTCCACGCGCACGCGGACATAGCCCGACTTGCGCGCGTCCTCGAAGATCTTCGCGTATTCGCCCTTTTTCCCGCGAATGACCGGCGCCATGATCTGCACGCGCGTCCCTTCGCCCAGCGCCATCACCTGATCGACGATCTGGTCGATGGTCTGCTGACGGATCTCCCTGCCGCAGTTCGGGCAGTGCGGCGTGCCCACCCGCGCCCAGAGAAGGCGCAGATAGTCGTAGACCTCCGTCACCGTGCCCACGGTCGAGCGCGGATTCTGCGAGGTCGTTTTCTGATCGATCGAAATGGCGGGGGAGAGGCCGTCGATATAGTCTACATCGGGCTTTTCCTTCTGCCCGAGGAACATACGCGCATAGGAGGAAAGACTTTCCACATACCGCCGCTGCCCCTCGGCATAGATGGTGTCGAACGCCAGCGAGCTCTTGCCGCTGCCCGAAAGCCCCGTCACCACCGTCAGCTTGTCGCGCGGGATCGTCACATCAATGTTCTTGAGGTTATTTTCCCGCGCGCCTTTGACAAAAATTTTATCCTGCATCGTTTTTTGCTCCTACCTGCACTTTTCCGCTCAGCTCTCCCCGTCCCGCACGACGATGTCCGCTGTCCGCGCGCGCACGAGCGCCAGCAGCGCCCGCGGCTCGACCTCGACCTGACAGCCGATCTTTCCCGCCGAGACGATGACCGTCTCCAATTCTTCCACCGCGCTGTGGAAAACCGTCGGGAAGAGCTTCTTCATGCCAACCGGCGAGCAGCCGCCGTGGACATAGCCCGTGAGCGGCAGCAGCTCACGCTGCGCGAGCATCGCGATGCTCTTCTCGCCGACCGCCTTCGCCGCTTTCTTGAGGTCAAGGCTCTCCGCCACGGGGATATCGAACACATAGTAGCCGCCGCTCGCGCCGCGCGCGACCAGCGTTTTGTAGACCCGCGTCTCGTCCTGTCCCATGCTCCGCGCGACCGTCACGCCGTCCGGCGCGCTGTTGCCGTCGTGGGGATAGCTGTGCGCGGTATAAGCGACCTTCTTCTGCTCAAGAAGGCGCATCACATTCGTTTTTTCTTCCTTATTCTTTGCCATTTTTCATCACCTCAGCACATAAACGCAGCCCAAAATGCACCCCAGCCCCAAAAAGACCGCCGCGCTCACCGGCTCGCCGAAGACGAGAATGCCCACGAACGACGCCACCACCGGCTCCAGGCTCGCCATGATGCTTGCCTTGCCGCTCTCGACCCTCGCCAGCCCCTTCGTGTAGAGAAGATACGGCAGCACGGTCGAGATGACCACCAGCCCCAGCGCCACGAGCAGCAGCTTCCCGTCCGCGAGCACCGCGCGCAGCTCCCCGAGGTCGAGGAAAAAGAGCGACCCCAGCCCGCCGAACACAAAGGTCCAGTACACCACCGTGAACGGCGCGTAGTGCCGCAGTCCGAAGGGCGCGAAGATCGAATAGAGCGCATAGAAAAAGGCGCTCCCCAGCCCGAACAGCACGCCCGCCGCCGTCACGCTCGCGCCGCCGCTCCAAAGCCCCGTCACGAACGAGCAGCCGAGCAGCGCGAGCGCGAGCGCAAAGAGCTTCCTTTTCGTGATCTTCTCCCGAAAAACGACCGCGCTCATCACCACGACCATTGCCGGCGCGGTGTAGAGCAAAATCGCGCTCACCGCCAGCGAGCACAGCTCCTGACAGCGGAAGTAGCACAGCGTAAAAAAGAGCACGCTCACCACGCCCGTCCCGAAAAAGACCGGCAGATGCCGCGCCCTCACGCGGAACACGCTCCGCTCGCCGAGCGCGAACACGAGCGTCAGCAGCACAAGTCCGCCGAGATTGCGCAGCACGACGATGTTCGCCGCGCTCAGCCCCGCGCGCGAGAGCGTGCGCGAGAAAAGCCCGATGCAGCCCCAGCACGCTGCCGCGCCGAGGATATTCAGATAGGGAAGATATCGTTTCATTTCTGCTCCTTGCGCAGCTCGATGATGCGGTCGCGCAGCACCGCCGCGTACTCGAACTCCAGCATCTTGCTCGCCTCGAGCATCTGCTTTTCGAGCTTTCTGATCTCCTCGTCCCGCTCGCGCTCGGAGAGCTTGCGCTTGCCGCGCCGCCGCGCGCTGTCCTCTTCCTTTTTGGAAATTTCCAGAATTTCACGCACATCTTTGCGGATCGTCTGCGGCACGATGCCGTGCGCCTTGTTGTAAGCGTCCTGTATCCCGCGGCGGCGCTCCGTCTCGTCCATCGCGCGCCGCATCGAGGGCGTGACCGTGTCTGCGTAGAGGATCACGAGTCCCTCCGCGTTTCGCGCGGCGCGGCCGATGGTCTGCACCAGGCTCGTCTCGCTGCGGAGGAAGCCTTCCTTGTCCGCGTCTAAGATCGCCACGAGCGACACTTCCGGCAGGTCCAATCCCTCGCGCAGCAGGTTGATGCCCACGAGCACATCAAATTCGCCGAGCCGCAGGTCGCGAATGAGCTCCATGCGCTCGATGGTCTCCACATCGGCGTGCATATAGCGCACGCGCACCCCCGCCGTGCGGAGATACTCCGTCAGGTCCTCCGCCATTTTCTTTGTGAGCGTCGTGACGAGCACGCGCTCGTTTTTCTCCGCGCGCGCGTTGATCTCTCCGATGAGATCGTCGATCTGTCCCTCGACCGGCCGCACCTCCACGCGCGGGTCGAGCAGCCCCGTCGGGCGAATGACCTGCTCGACGATCTGCCCCGCGCGCTCCCTTTCATAGTCTCCCGGCGTCGCGGAGACATAGATGCGCTGATGCACCCGCCCCTCGAACTCCTCGAAGCGCAGCGGGCGATTATCGTAGGCGCAGGGCAGACGGAAACCGTACTGCACGAGCGTATCCTTGCGCGCGCGGTCGCCGTTATACATCGCGCGCACCTGCGGCAGCGTCACATGGCTCTCGTCCACAAAGAGCAGGAAATCCTTCGGGAAATAGTCCAGCAGCGTCATCGGCGCGCTGCCCTCCGGCCGCGCGGAAATGACGCGCGAATAGTTCTCGATGCCCGTGCAGTAGCCCAGCTCGCGCATCATCTCAATGTCGTACTTCGTCCGCTGACGGATCCGCTGCGCCTCCACCGCCTGACCGTTGTCGGTGAAAAACTTCTCGCGCTCCTCCAGCTCGCGCTCGATCTCCTCGATCGCGCGCTCCATCTTGTCCTTCGTCGTCACATAGTGCGAGGCGGGATAGATGACCGTGTGCGCGAGCGAGCGCGTCACCACGCCCGTCACCGGCTGAAACTCGCGGATCGCGTCGATCTCGTCGCCGAAAAACTCCACGCGCACCGCCTTATCGCGCCAGTAGGCGGGGTAGATGTCCACCGCGTCCCCGCGCACGCGGAAGCGGTTGCGCTCAAAGGCGACATCGTTGCGCTCGTAGCGATCCTCCACCAGCCGCCGCAGCAGCTCGTCGCGCTCGATGGTCTGCCCCGTGCGCAGAGAGATCATCAGCTTCGCGAAATCGTCCGGCTCGCCGAGGCCGTAGATGCAGCTCACCGACGAAACGACGATCACATCGCGCCGCTCAAGGAGCGCGCAGGTCGCGGAAAGACGCAGGCGGTCGATCTCCTCGTTGGTCGAGGCGTCCTTTGCGATATAGGTGTCCGTGTGCGGGATATACGCCTCGGGCTGATAGTAGTCATAATACGAAACAAAATATTCCACCGCGTTTTCGGGGAAAAATTCCTTGAACTCCGCGCACAGCTGCGCCGCCAGCGTCTTGTTGTGCGCCAGCACGAGCGTCGGGCGCTGGATCTTTTCGATGACGCTCGCCATCGTGAAGGTCTTGCCCGAGCCGGTCACGCCGAGCAGCACCTGCTCGTCGATGCCGAGCTCTACCCCGCGCGCAAGCGCGTCGATCGCCTCCGGTTGGTCGCCCGTCGCCCGAAAGGGTGCGTGGAGCTTAAATCCCATGGTCCGCCTCCATCTCAAAAAGTCCGTTGTCGCGCAGGCTCACATAGTCATCGTCAGCCACGATGATGTGGTCGACCAGCTCCACGCCGATGCTCCCGAGCACGCGCCAGATCTCCAGCGTCGTCTTGTTGTCCTCCTCGCTCGGCAGCGCCACGCCGCTTGGGTGGTTGTGCGCCAGGATCACGCTGCTCGCGTTCACGCGCAGCGCATTCTCCGCGATCGTCCGCATATTGAGATTCACGCGGTCCACGCCGCCCTCGGCGAGCAGATAGCGCGCCAGCAGCTTGCCCTTTCCGTCCAGACAGGCCTGATACAGCAGCTCCTTCGTCTCGCCGAGGAACAGCTCTAAAAAGTAATCGCCCACGCGCGCGTCCGTGTTGAGGATCGTCGGGTGCCTGTTGCCCTCCGTGCGCACGCGGCGGCAGAGCGGGAACATCAGCCGGATCAGCGTCGCGGCGTTCTCGCCGATGCCCTCCACCTGCTGCAATTCGTCAAACGACGCGCAGAAAACGCCCTCGAGCGAGCCGAAGCGTTCGATCAGCCGATGGGCGATGGGGTTGGTGTCCTGCCGCGGCACCGCGTAATAGAGCAGCAGCTCCAGCACCTCGTGGTCGGCAAAGGTCGCAAGCCCGTGCTTGCGAAACAGCTCTTTTCTTCTCTGTCGATGTCCGTCGTGTACGCTCATCTGCTCTCCCCCCTCGGGCGACCGGTCCTGTCAAAAGGTAAAATAACCGCTTCGCGGTTCCTGCACCATCGTCGCGGACGACGGTGCTTGGCATCTTCGCCGGTTGCCCCGCAAGGGGCGAGGCGAACTGCCATAAATGGTAAAATAACCGCGTTGCGGTTCCTGCACCGTCGTCGCGGACAACGGTGCTTGGCATCTTCGCCGGTTGCCCCGCAGGGGCGAGGCGAACTGCCATAAATGGTAAAATAACCGCGCTGCGGTTATTTTACCACGCCCCACACGGTAGTACAAGCACCATTTTCAAACATTCGTTCGTATTTCGCCCGAAAAAGCGCCGTCCGGCACGGGGCGTTTTCCCCGCCGGACGGCGCACTCTCTTATGATAGCTCCAGCATCACGGGGCAGTGGTCGCTGCCCATGATCTCGCTCCAGATCTCCGCCTTTTGAATGCGGCTCCTCAGCCGCTCGGAGACGATGAAATAGTCGATCCTCCACCCCACATTCCGCGCCCGCGACGCCGCGCGGTAGCTCCACCACGAATAGGCGTCCGCGCGGTCCGGCCAGAGCGCGCGGAAGGTATCCACAAAGCCCGCGGCGAGCAGCTCGGTCATCTTCCCGCGCTCCTCGTCGGAAAAGCCGGGGTTGAAGTGGTTCGTCTTGGGATTCTTGAGGTCGATCTCCTCGTGCGCCACATTGAGGTCTCCGCAGTAGACCACAGGCTTCACCTTGTCCAGCTCGCAGAGATACGCGCGCAGATCGTCCTCCCAGCGCATACGGTAGGGGAGACGCCGCAGCTCGTCCTGCGAGTTCGGCGTGTAGCAGCACACAAGGTAAAAGTCGGGATATTCCGCCGTGATGATGCGCCCCTCGTGGCGGTGCTCGTCGTCGCCGAAGTCAAAGGTCACGCTCAGCGGCTCCTCGCGCGTGAGGATCGCCGTGCCGGAATAGCCCGCCTTGTCGGCGCTGTTGAAGTACATCTTGTAGCCCTCCGGCGCGATGTTCACCTGATGCGGCTGCAATTTCGTCTCCTGCAAACAGATCACATCTGCCTGCGCGAGCTGCACGAAATCCAAAAAGCCCTTGCCCACGCACGCGCGCAGCCCGTTGACATTCCACGATACTAATTTCATTGCCTCTCTCCCTTGCCTTCGTTTTCCCCATCATACCAGACCGCCCCGCAAATTACAAGCGCGCAAAAAAGGAAGATGCCCTGCGGCATCTTCCTTTTTCTCATCTTTACGCCTTCGTGCGGTCGTAGGAGACCACCACGCGGCGGTTCGGCTCCGTGCCGATGGAGAAGGTCGAGACATACTGCGTGTCCTGCAGCGCCGTGTGGATCACATGGCGCTCGTAGGCATTCATCGGCTCAAGCGTCACATTGCGGCGGTACTTCACGACCTTGCCCGCGACCTTGTGCGCCAGCCGCTCCAGGCTCTCCTCGCGCTTTTCGCGATAGTTCTCCGCGTCGATCTGCACGCGCACGCGCTTGCCCTCGCCGCCGCGGTTGACGGAATAGTTCGTCAGCTGCTGGATCGCGTCGAGCGTTTCGCCGCGCCGACCGATCAGCGCTCCGAGCTTCGCGCCCTCGAGAATGACCTTGTAGCGGCCCTTCTCCACCTCGTAGACCTTCACCTCCGCGCTCGCGTCCATGTGCTCAAGGAGACCGGAAAGGAAGGCGCGCACCTGCTCGCTCTTCGCGTCGTGTGTCTCCTCGCCGAGCTCGACCGTCTCGCGCGGTGCGCTCTCGCGCTTGACCTCCGCCTTGCGCTCGCTGCGCTTATTTTCGCGCTCCTGCTTTTCCTTCGCGCGAACTTCCTTTTGCAGCACCTCGGGGCAGTAGACGGGCTTCTCCGCCTTGGGAGCCTCCTTCTTCGGCTCCTCCTTCACCTCCGGCTGACCGTCATCGTAGCTCACGCGCACCGTTGCCGGCGACGCGCCGATGCCGAGAAAGCCCGACTTCGCACGCTCGAGGATCTCCACAGAAACATCGTCGCGCTCCATGCCGAGCTGCGCGAGCGCGCGGGCGACCGCTTCCTCCTCGGTCTTGCCCGTCATATCAATAAACTTGATCATATAGACAAGCTCCTTCTCTCTTATTCGCCGTAGTGATCGGCGTTGAACGAACGGCCTCTTGCATAGGGACGGTCACCGATCCGCCCGTTTTCGGTCGTCGCTTTTTTGGCCTTTTCCGCCTTGGACGCCTTGGCAGCCTGCGCCGCCTTCTGCTTTTCCTTCAGCGTCTTCTTCTCCGCCTCGCGCTGCTGCTGGGCAACGCGGGCCTCCTCCATGCGGCGCAGACGGTCTTCCATGCGCGCCTTCTCGCGCGCCTCGTCCTCCGCGGCCATCGCGCTCTTATAATAGCGGTTGAGCACCTTCTCCTGCACCGCCATCAGCACGCTGTTGGCGATCCAGTAAACGCCGAGGGACGCGGGCAGCGTGAAGCCGATCCAAAGGGACATCAGCGGCATCAGCCACAGCATCATGCGCGCGGAGCGCGCAGCGGGGTCGCTGGGGTCGGTGGACGAATTCGCCGACATCGACACCTTCGACTGCCAGAAGCTCAGACCCGCGGAAACGAACGGGATCAGCAGCACGCCGATGACCGCCCAGCCGCCGGTCGTGATCTGACCGAGCACATTCTGCGGAATGACCGTCAGGTCCATACCGAGGAAGCTGAAGTCCATGTTGATCCAGCCCTCGGGCAGTGCAACGCCCAGCTCCTGGGCGAGCTTGACGAGTGAGATCTGACCGAACGCCTGAAGCTGCGTCACGCCGTCGGTCACGACCGCCGCGCCGTCCCTCATCATCACGACATTGGAGAGGTCCGCGCCCGCCGCGCTCAGCGCGTCAACGAGCCCCTGCACGGTCTCGTTCGTGAGCATCATGAAGCGCGTGATGGGCTGGCGAATGATGGAATAGAGCGCGAGCAAAATCGGGAAGGGGAGGAAGCTCCACAGACAGCCGCTCATGGGATTCACGCCCTCTTCGGCGTAGAGGCGCTGGAGTTCCTCGTTCATCTTCACCTGATTGTTCTTGTAGCGCGTCTGGATCTCCTTGATCATCGGCTGGAAGCGGTTCATGCGCATCATGCTCTTCTTCGACTTCATCTGGAAGGGCAGCAGCACGAGCTTGACCACCACCGTGAAGAGCACCACGGCCCAGCCGTAGGAGCCGGTCAGCTCATACAGCACGCGCAGCAGCCACGCAAAGGGGATACAGATATAGTATCCGATCGTTGAAAACATTCTTATGTCCTCCGTGTATTCTCTTCCGTTCGCGGGGAACGGAGAATGTCCCCCCGCTCAGGGGACGGGGTCATAGATCTTTCCGCCTCTGTAAAAGGGGTGGCATCGCAGCAGCCGTTTGACCGTCAGCCAGCCGCCCTTGAGCGCGCCGTACTTTTCCAGCGCCTCGATCGCGTATTGCGAGCAGGTCGGGATAAAGCGGCAGCAGGGCCGGCGCATGGGAGAGATGTATTTGCGGTAAAAGCGCACGAGCGCAAGAAGAACGCGCTTCATGCCTTCTTCTCCCGCAGGTCGATCTTTCCGCACACATGAAGGAACGCGCGCTCTATCTCGCGGTACTCCGCGCCCACGGCGCGCGTGCGCGCAACCACGATCACATCGTAGCCCTGCGCGAGCTTATCCTGATTGAGCCGGAAGATCTCGCGGATACGCCGCCGCACGCGGTTGCGCACCACGGCGTGTCCGAGCTTCGTGCTCACCGTCACGCCCAGGCGGTTGTGCCCGTAGCGGTTCGGTCGCGCGTAGACCACAAGGTACGGCGAAACGCCGGATCTCCCCTTGGCATAGATCCGGCGAAACTCGTGATTTTCCTTTACGGTCATCGTCCTCTTCACGCTGTTCTCTCCTGCCGTCCGCCGCTCAGCCGAGCGGAGCGGAACATAGCCTATAAGGGACGGCGATCATTTATCGTCCGTCCCTCGGTCTATCTCTATGCGATGCGCCTTTGGCTCCCTCAATGGGTCAGACGGGCGCGGCCTCTTGCGCGGCGGCGGGCGAGGACCTTGCGGCCGTTGGCGGTAGACATTCTCTTGCGGAAGCCGTGTTCCTTGGAGCGCTGGAGCTTCTTGGGCTGATAGGTACGAGAAGTAGCCATTGCGTTACACCTCCTGAAAAATTTTGCCGGCGACCCTTCGGCCGCTCTTACTCGACACCGGATCGCTCCGATGCAGTAGCCTTTTTGATGCCGCGCAGAACGCGGCACGAAGGGTATTATACAAAATTCGCGTTTTCCTGTCAAGCCACAAAATCTTGCGTCTGTCCTCCGCCGCGACCACAAGACGCCTTCCTACCTATTCTAAATATAAAATATGGATTGCTTTTTCTCCCATACTCTGCTATAATAGTTGTGGGATATTTTGTGCCGCGCCGCGGGCGCGCACTTTTCATCTTTTCCTGAAAGGAGCGTCATTTTTTGAATTCTGTTGCTGATGTATGGCAGGTCGTGCTCGAACGCCTGCGCGCGGGCGGACTGGTCGAGACCGCCATCTCCACCTGGTTCGACGAGGTGGAGGCTGTCGCGATCCGCGACATGACCTTTTTTCTCTGCTGCCCGAACGACTTCAAGCGCGGGACGATCGAGTCTCTCTTTCTCCCCAACCTGAAAGCCGCGCTGAAAGAGATCTTCTCCGCCGATTTCGAGGTCAGGCTCCTCTCCGCCGCCGAGCGCGACTCCTTCGGCGGAGAGAAGGCGAAAAAGCCCTCCACGCTCCTCGAGTCGGGCGAGTTCACCTTTGAGACCTTCGTCGTCGGCGACTCGAATAAGCTCGCCTACGCCGCCGCCCGCGCCGTCGCGGACGCGCCCGCCGAGCACTATAACCCTCTTTTCATCTACGGTGACTCGGGTCTCGGCAAAACGCACCTGATCTACGCCATCGCCCACGAGATCCGCACGCGCGATCCCGGCGCGAAGATCGTCTACATCAAGGGCGACGATTTTACCAACGAGCTCGTCGAGGCGATCCGCTCCGGTACCAATGTCGAGTTCCGCAGCAAGTACCGCGACGCCGACCTTCTCCTGATGGACGATGTCCAGTTCATCGCCGGACGCAAACAGACGCAGGAGGAGTTCTTCCATACTTTCAATACCCTCTACGAATCCAAGCGCCAGATCGTCCTCACCTCCGACCGCTCGCCGCGCGAGATGCAGCAGCTCGAGGACCGTCTTCAGACCCGCTTTGAGTGGGGCCTTCTCGTCGATGTCCAGCCGCCGGACTTTGAAACGCGCCTTGCCATCGTCAAAAATAAGGCCGCACAGTGGGGAACGGTCATCGACGACGATATCGCCAAGTACATCGCGGAGAATGTCTCGTCCAATGTCCGCCAGCTCGAGGGCGCAATGAATAAGATCCTCGCCTACCGCGACCTCATCGGCAAGGAGATGGACGAGGAGAGCGCGAACCGCGCCGTGCGCGATATGCTGCGCAAGTCCAACGAATACATTCCGACCTCCGCGTCGATCATCTCCGAGGTCTCGCGCTTTTTCGGCATCGACGAGGCTGTCGTCCGCGGACCCTCCCGCAGCCGCGAGGCTGTCACCGCGCGTCAGGCCGCCATGTACCTCGTCCGCCGCATGACCAATCTCTCCACGCCCGACATCGGGCGCGAGTTCGGCAAGCGCGATCACTCCACCGTCCTCCACGCGCTTGAGCAGGTCGAGACCAAGCTCCAGTCCGACCCCGCCTTCGCGCAGACCATCAAGGACATCACCATCAACATCAACTCCAGGAAGTGACTTTTTCCACACACTTCACACCCTGTCGCGACGGGTTTTGTGGATATCTTCCTTTTTCCACAAAAGACTGATTCTACCTCACATTTTCCCACAATTTTTCCCACAGCCGTTTTCCCTGATTTTCCGGGACTTTCTTCCCCTTTTTCACAATTTTCCTCTCCTACTACGAATACGACGAAAGGATCTATTCTTTTTTCTTAGAAAGGACTCTTTGCCATGAAACTTTCCTGTGAGAAACTTCTGCTGCAAAACGCCGTCAACACCGCCTCGCGCGCCGTCGCCGCCAAGAGCTCCATTCCCGCGCTCGAGGGTCTGCTGCTCCAGTGCGGCGATGGGACGCTCACCGTTTCGGGCTACAATATGCAGACCGGTATCCGCACCCGCCTTTCCGTGGAGGAGAGCGAGGGCGGCGAGCTCGTCCTGCCCGCGCGTCTGCTCGGCGACATTATCCGCCGTATGCCGGACGATGTCATCACCTTGACCGCCGGCGAAAACTCCGTCGTTCACCTCTCCTGCGGCGATGCGGACTTTGATATTCTCTCCCTCTCCGCCGCCGACTTCCCCGAGCTCCCCGAGGTCGAGGAGAAGTATTCCGTCTCGCTTCCCGAAAAGACGCTCAAGGCGATGATCCAGCAGACCTCCTTCGCTGTCTCCACGAACGAAACGCGCCCGATCCACATGGGCGAGCTCTTCGAGATCGGCGAAAACGGCCTCACCGTCGTCGCGGTCGACGGTTTCCGCCTTGCCCTGCGCCGCGAACCGCTTGAGCGCATCGAGGGCGGCGCGTTCTCCTTCGTCGCTCCCGGCACGGCGCTCAACGAGGTCGAGAAAATCTGCGAGGATATCGACTCTTTCGCCTCCATCACGCTCGGCCAGCGCCATATCCTCTTTGAAATCGGTGAAACGGAGCTGATCTGCCGCCGGCTGGAGGGCGAATTCCTCGATTATAAAAACGCCATTCCGCGCCGCAACCCCATCACCCTCACGGTGGAGAGCAAGGTGCTTCTCGAAAGCCTTGACCGTGTGAGCGTCGTCATCTCCGAAAAGCTCAAAAGCCCCGTGCGCTGCGTCTTTGAGCAGGATCGTGTGCTCCTCTTCGCGCGCACCGCGAACGGCGATGCGAAAGATGTCTGCCGCCTGAGCGGTGACGGTCAGGGGCTCGAGATCGGCTTCAACAACCGCTATTTGATGGACGCGCTGCGCTATGCCCCCGCCTCCGAGCTTAAGCTCGAGCTCAACACCGGCATCTCTCCCGCCATTCTCGTCCCGACCTACGGGGAGGAAAACTTTCTCTATATGGTCCTGCCCGTCCGCCTCAAGGCACAGTGAGGAGGGAGAGCGATGACCACCGTTTCCATCACCACCGAATATATCAAGCTCCAGGATCTTTTGAAGCTCGCCTCCCTCGTCTCCACCGGCGGCGAAGCCAAGGTTCGCATTTTAGACGGTGAGGTATCCGTCAACGGCGAAGTGTGTACCATGCGCGGAAAAAAGCTCCGCCCCGGCGACATTGTTTCCTTCGCCGGCACGGAGCTGACGGTAGCTTATGAGGCTTGACCGTCTTTCGCTCGAGAATTTCCGCAACTACGCGCGCGCGGACATCTCCTTTGACCCTTCCGTCAATGTCATCGTCGGTGAAAACGCGCAGGGAAAGACCAATCTCTTAGAGGCCGCCGTCTACCTCTCCTGCGCCCGCTCTCCGCGCGCCCGCACGGAAAAGGAAATGATCTCCTTTGACGCGGACGGCGCGAAGCTCTGCGGCGGTGTCTTTTCCCGCTCGCGCGACTTTTCCGTGGAGATCGAGCTTTTTCGCGGCAAGCGGCGGAAAATGAGCGTCAACCGCGTCCCCTGCAAGCGCGCGGGAGATCTCGCGGGCGTGCTCAACACGGTCTATTTCTGCCCCGACGATCTCCTGCTGATCCGCGACGGCGCAGCCGCACGGCGGCGCTTCATGGACCTCTCGCTCTGCCAGCTCCGCCCGCGTTACGATGCTGCGCTCACGGAGTATAACCGCCTCTACGAGCATAAAACGCGCATTCTGCGCGATGCCGACGAGCACCCCTCGCTCCTCGATACCCTGCCGGATTTCGACCTGCGCATGGCGCAGTGCGGAGCGGTGCTCATCTATTACCGCGCGCGCTTCTGCGCGCTCCTCGCGAACTATGCCGCCGCCGCGCACCGTGAATGCTCCGGCGGCAGGGAGGAGCTGACGCTCCGCTACGAGACCGTCAGCACCGTCACCGACCCCCTCGCCCCGCAGGAGGAGCTCTTCGCCCGCCTGCGCGAGCATCAGAGCACGCACCACGCCGCCGAGCTTGCCTCGCGCCTGTGCCTTTCGGGGCCGCATAAGGACGATATCGCCGTTTCCATCGGCGATGTCTCCGCCCGCGCGTACTCCTCACAGGGACAGACGCGCACCGCCGCGCTCTCCCTCAAGCTCGCCGAGCGCGACATTTTCCGTGACCTCACGGGCGAAGCGCCCGTCCTCCTGCTCGACGATGTCCTCTCCGAGCTGGACCCCCGCCGGCAGGAATTTGTCCTCAACCGCATCTCCGGCGGGCAGGTCTTTATCACCTGCTGCGAGGAGGACCGTCTGGAAGCGCTGCTCAGCGGCAAAGTTCTCCGCGTACAAAACGGAACGATCGTATAAAAGGAGCCCACCATGTATCTTCACATCGGCCGCAGCCAGATGCTCCCCGAGCGGCGCATCATCGGCATCTTCGACCTTGAGATCACCTCGCAATCGAAGCGCACCGCCGAATTCCTCCGCCGCGCGCAGGACGAGAGCCTTGTCATCGACGCCTGCGAGGACATTCCCAAGAGCTTTCTCGTCTGCGACCACCCCTATCACCCTCAGCTCGTTTATCTCTCTGAGCTCAATCCGGCCACGCTCAAAAGCCGCGCGGAGAGCCGTCGGCTGATCGAATAAAACCCGCCTGTGCTGCCACGCGCAGCTGTCCTTTCGGCATAGTCCCCGTATCGTGACAATAAGAGGAGAATCGTAAATGACTGAAGAACACAACATCACCACACCCGTTGAACAGGAATACAACGCCTCGGAGATCCAGGTCCTCGAGGGTCTTGAGGCTGTGCGAAAGCGCCCGGGCATGTATATCGGCTCGACCTCGTCGAGCGGTCTGCACCACCTCGTCTACGAGATCGTCGATAACTCCATCGACGAGGCGCTCGCGGGCTACTGCTCCCGCATCACCGTGCAGATCAACCCCGACAATACCGTCACCGTCGTCGATAACGGCCGCGGTATCCCCGTTGATATCCAGGCGCAGACCGGCCGCCCCGCGCTCGAGGTCGTCTTTACCGTCCTCCACGCCGGCGGCAAGTTCGGCGGCGGGGGCTATAAGGTCTCCGGCGGTCTCCACGGCGTCGGCGCGAGCGTTGTCAACGCCCTCTCCGAATGGCTGACCGTTCAGGTCCACAAGGAAGGCAAGATCTACGAGATGAAATTCTCCCGCGGCCACATCACGCAGGAGATGACCGTCGTCGGCACCACCGACCGCAGCGGCACCACCGTCACCTTCAAGCCCGACCCCGAGATGTTCGAGGATACCGTCTATTCCTACGATATCCTCCACACCCGTATGCGTGAGGAAGCCTTCCTCAACGCCGGTCTTAGGATCTGCACCGTCGATCTGCGCGAGGGACAGGAGCAGAGCGACGAGATGTGCTATGAGGGCGGTATCCGCGAGTTCGTCACCTTCCTCAATAAGTCGAAGGACGCGCTCCATTCCGGCGTCATCTATATGAACGGCGCGAAGGGCGACTCGGTCGCCGAGGTCGCGCTGCAGTATAACGACGGCTATCAGGACAATATCCTCTCCTTCGCCAACAATGTCCACACGCCCGAGGGCGGTATGCACGAGACCGGCTTCAAGGCCGCGCTCACCCGCGTCCTCAACGCCTACGGTCTCAAGGTCGGCCTCATCAAAGAGGGCGACAAGGTCTCCGGCGAGGACTGCCGCGAGGGTCTCACCGCCGTCATCTCCGTCAAGCTCACCGACGCGCAGTTCGAGGGTCAGACCAAGGCAAAGCTCGGCAATGCCTCGATGCGTACCCTCGTCGATTCCATCGTCTCGGATAAGCTCATGCAGTTCCTTGACGAGAATCCCGTCGTCGCCCGCACCATTCTCGATAAGGCGATGATGGCAAACCGCGCGCGCGAGGCGGCGCGCAAGGCGCGCGAATCCATTCGCCGCAAGAGCGTGCTCGGCGGCGCGGCAATGCCCGATAAGCTGCGCGACTGCAACGAGAACGACCCCGAGCTCACCGAAATTTATATCGTCGAGGGCGACAGCGCGGGCGGCTCTGCCACGCAGGGGCGCGACTCCCGCTTCCAGGCGATCCTGCCGCTCTGGGGCAAGATGCTCAATGTCGAAAAGGTCCGCGCCGATAAGATCTACGGCAACGATAAGCTCCAGCCCGTCATCGTCGCCCTCGGCGCGGGACTGGGCGAGGATTTCGATGTCAATAAGCTCCGCTACCACAAGGTCATCATCATGGCAGATGCCGATGTCGACGGCTCCCATATCCGCACGCTGCTTCTGACCTTCTTCTTCCGCTATATGCGCCCCCTCATCGAAAACGGCTATGTCTACGCCGCCGTGCCGCCGCTCTTTAAGCTCGTGCGCGGCAAAACGACGCGCCTTGCCTTCTCGGAGGAGGAGCGAGACCTTGTCTCCGCCGAGCTGCGCGGCGATAACCCCAACGCCAAGGTCGATATCTCCCGCTTCAAGGGTCTCGGCGAGATGGACGCCCATGAGCTCTGGGAGACCACCATGGACCCCGAGCGGCGCACGCTCCGCCGCATCACGCTCGACGATGCCATTCGCGCCGACGAGACCTTCACGGTCCTCATGGGCGAGAAGGTCGAGCCGCGCAAGGAATTCATCGAAAAGAACGCGAAATACGCGGTCAATCTTGACTTTTAAGAAAGGAGGACAAAGCAAATGGCACACAAAAATGCGGATTATAAGCCCGAAGAGATCCGCTTCCCCGATCAGAAGATCGTCACAAGCGAACTCGTCCATGAGATGGAGTCCTCCTACATCGAGTACGCCATGTCCGTCATCGTCGGACGCGCGCTGCCCGATGTGCGCGACGGCTTAAAGCCCGTTCACCGCCGTATCCTCTACGCCATGTATGAGGACGGTCTCACCAGCGACAAGCCCTTCAAGAAGTCCGCCACCTGCGTCGGCGATGTGCTCGGCCGCTACCACCCCCACGGCGACACCTCGGTCTACGACGCGCTCGTTCGTCTCGCGCAGGACTTCTCCATGCGCTATATGCTCGTCGAGGGTCACGGCAACTTCGGCTCGGTCGATGGCGACCCTCCGGCGGCCTACCGTTATACCGAGGCTCGTATGTCCAGGCTCGCGGGCGAAATGCTGCGCGACATCGATAAGGAGACCGTCAACTGGGACCCCAACTTCGACGAGTCCCGCCGCGAGCCGCGCGTGCTCCCCAGCCGCTTCCCGAACCTTCTCGTGAACGGCTCGAGCGGCATCGCCGTCGGCATGGCGACGAATATCCCGCCCCATAACCTCACCGAAGTCATCAACGCCTGCATCTGCGTGCTCGACGATCCCGAGGCCACGCTCACCGATCTCATGCAGCACATCACCGGTCCCGACTTCCCCACGCGCGGCATCATCATGGGTCGTGCGGGCATTCGCGCCGCCTACACCACCGGCCGCGGCAAGCTGACGCTGCGCGCCCGCACCGAGTTCGAGGATTTCGGCAAGGACCGCGTGCGCATCATCGTCACCGAGCTGCCCTATCAGGTCAATAAGCGAATGCTCATCAAGAATATGGCCGATCAGGTCAACGACAAAAAGCTCGACGGCATCTCCGCCATTCGCGACGAGACCGACCGCAACGGTATGCGCATCGTCATCGAGGTCAAGCGCGACGCCAACCCGCAGGTCGTGCTGAACCGCCTCTTCGCCCAGACGCAGCTCCAGACGAGCTTCGCCATCAATATGCTCGCGCTGGTCGACGATCAGAAGCAGCCGAAGATCCTCTCCCTGCGCCATATTCTCGACGAATATCTTGCCTTCCAGGAGGAGATCATCACCCGCCGCACGCAGTACGATCTCAAAAAGGCACGCGAGCGCGAACATCTCCTTCAGGGTCTCCTGATCGCGCAGGACAATATCGACGAGGTCATTCACATCATTCGCTCCCGCTACGACGACGCGAAGGAAAAGCTCATGGAGCGCTTCGCCCTCTCCGAAATCCAGGCGCTGGCGATTTTGGATATGCGCCTCAAGGCCTTGCAGGGTCTCGACCGCGAAAAGCTCAAGGCGGAGTACGACGAGCTGGAAAAGCGCATCGCCTACTTCCTCGAGCTCCTCTCCAACGAAGCGATGCTCAAGGGCGTCCTCAAAAACGAGCTCATCGAGCTGCGCGATAAGTACGGCGATGTGCGCCGCACCGAGATCCAGGATGTCGAGGACGAGATCGACATCGAAGACCTCATCGAAGAAGAACAGTGCGTCTTCACTCTCACCCAAAACGGCTACATCAAGCGCACCGGCGTGAGCGAATACGCCGCGCAGTCCAAGGGCGGCATGGGCAAGAAGGGCATGACCACCCGCGACGAGGACACCGTCGTCGATGTCTTCACCGCCTCCACGCACGACTATATCCTCTTCTTCACCGATACCGGCCGCGTCTACCGCAAAAAGGGCTATCAGATCCCCGTCAGCGGCAAGGCCGCCAAGGGCACGAACATCGTCAACATCATTCCGACGGAGACCGGCGAGCGCGTGCAGACCATGCTCCACTTCCGCGAAAAGAGCATGGACGAGCTCTACCTCACCATGGTCACGCGCCACGGCACGGTCAAGCGCCTGCGCGTGGAGGAGCTCAAGAACCTGCGCAACAACGGTATCCGCGCCCTGAATCTTGACGAGGGCGACGAGCTCGTCGCCGTGCTGGAGACCGACGGCGCGCAGCGTATCCTCATCGCCACGCATGACGGTATGGCGGTCGTGTTTGACGAAAACGATGTGCGCGCCATGGGACGCGCCGCCGTCGGCGTGCGCGGTATCCGCCTGCGCGAAGGTGACCATGTCATCGGTGCCGCCCGCGCGAAGGAGGGCTGCGAGGTCCTCTCCATCACCGAAAAGGGCTTCGGCAAGCGCACGCCGGTGGAGGAGTACCGCATCACCAACCGCGGCGGCCTCGGCATCAAGAACTACATGGTCACGGAGCGGACCGGCAGCGTTGTCGGCATCAAGGTCGTGGACGGCACGGAGGATCTGCTCCTCGTCACGCGCTCCGGCATTCTGATCCGCACGCCGGTCGACGCGATCCGCTCGGCGGGTCGCTCCACGCAGGGCGTCATCGTCATGCGCTTTAAGGAGGAGGGCGATCAGGTCATCTCCATGGCGCTCACCGAGCATGAGGACGCGCCCGAGCAGCCGACCGCGGAGGAGATTGCCCCCGACGCTCCCGCTCCGACCGACGAGGACACCCCGACCGCCGATTCTCCCACTGAGGAGTCGTAATTCCCCAAATCTCCCGAATCTGTGGAAAACTTTAGGGAATCAGACAATGTAAAAAAGAAGTTGCGCCGAAATTTTCTCGGCGCAACTTTATTTTAGTAGACTTTTCCGCCCGTTTCCCGTACAATGTGGATAACCACAGAGGGGAAACGCTCTGCCATCGAAAGGAGACCACTATGAGAAAACACATTCGCCGCAAGCCCTCCAAGGGCGAAAGCCTGTTCGGTGGCATCATCTGCTGCGCGATGGGCTGCTTCGGCCTTTTTGCCATGCCGAATTTCGGAGAATTTCTCGCTTTCAAGGCGATCTGGTGCCTGATGGCATTCGGCATGGGCATCTACAATTTCCTCGCCGCCGCCGGCAAGGTCAAGATGGGCGGCTATGAGATTACCGACGAGGACACGCCCGCCGATTCCCGCCGCGCCGCCGACACCGAGGCGCGATTGACCGAGCTGCGCAGCCTCTACGACCGCAGCCTCATCACCGAGGAGGAGTACGAAGCCAAGCGCCGCGACATTTTGAGCGAGCTGTAAGGAGGCGAGCGCATGGATCTTCTATTTATCGCTGCGATAATATGGTTTCTTGTTGCAAAGTCCAAAAAATTTGATTCGGACAAAAAGAAAAGCGACTCGTCCTCGTGGAGCGAGAGGCTCGGCGACATGGGACGCGACCTTGCCGATGCCGCGGGCAGGGCGGGGGAGAGCGTCTCCCGCGCCTTCAAAGCGGAGGAGGGGGACAAAGCGATCTCGGCAGCGGAGCTGCGCAGATCGTTCGCGGGCGAGGAGAAAAAGCCCAAGCGTCCGCCCACCGGTCAGGAGGTCAAGCGCGAGCACGCGCGCCGCGATGCCGCCGAGCGCCGCCGCAGCGAGCAGCAGTGGGCGGAGGCGCGCAAAAAGCAGGCGGACTCCCTCCGCGTCCACGCCGCCGGCGTCGATAGCTGCGAGGGCCGCCTCGAGAGCCTGAAGGTACTCTACGATGCCGGTATCCTCGACCGCGAGGAGTATGCCGAGCGCGTCGCGCGCGTCAAAGCCCGCCACCGCGACAGATGAAAAAGAGAAAGAAGAGACGCCCCGCGGCGTCTCTTCTTTTTTAGCTTTCCTTATACTTCCGGCTCTCTGCCACGGCAAGCTCATCGCAGCGGTTGTTGAATGCGTTCTCCGCATGACCCTTGACCCAGTGATAGCGCAGCTCGTGCCGCGCGACCAGCGGCAGCAGCCGCTCCCAGAGATCGACATTCAGCGCAGGCTTTTTGTCGCTCTTGATCCAGCCCTTTTTCTGCCAGCCGTAGACCCAGCCCTTGCTCAGCGCGTCGATCACATACTTCGAGTCCGAGTAAAGCTCCACCTCGCACGGCTCCTTCAGTAGCGCGAGCGCCTCGATCACCGCCGTCAGCTCCATGCGGTTGTTGGTCGTCTGCGCCTCGCCGCCGGAGAGCTCGCGCTCATGCGCGCCGTATTGCAAAATTGCCCCCCAGCCTCCCGGCCCGGGATTGCCGCTGCACGCGCCGTCGGTGTATATCGTAACCGTTTTCATGCGTTCCTCCCCTCAGACGGCATCGGACGCAAAAAACGCTTCGATCGCCGCTCTTGCCGCGCCGACGCTGCCCTGCACGAACTCCGGCTTGCCGCCCCCGCGACCCGAGAGCGCGGCGTTCATCGCCTTCGTCAGCGCGCGCAGATCGCCCCCGCGCTGTCCCATCGCGTATTTCCAGCTCTCGCCCGCGCCCGCGAACACTGCGCAGCGTCCGCCGCAGCACTCCGCCACCGCGTCGCAGAGCTTGCGCACGCTCTCGCCGCCCATCTCCTCGACAAAGAGCAGCACATCGCCCGCGCCCTCGTACTGCGCGGCGGTGTCGGCAAACACCTGCTCCTCTAATTTCGCGCAGCGCAGCTTCAGCGCGCCGACCTCCCCGAGCACACGCGCGACCGCCGCGGCACTCTGCGTCGGCTTGACCGACAGCGCCTGCGCGCTCTGCGCCGCCTGCGCCCAGCACGCGGAAAGATAACGGTATGCCCGCTCGCCGCACAGCAGCTCGATGCGCACGCCCTCGCGGAACTTCTGCACCGAGAGGAACTTCACGATGCCCACCTGTCCCGAGCGGAGAGCGTGCGTACCGCAGCACGCGCAGCAGTCCGCGCCGGGGAAGGAGACGATGCGCACCTCGCCCTCGAGTGCCTTTTTGCTGCGATAGTCGATCTCGTCCAGCTCCGCGCCGTGGTGGAACTGAATGTCGATGGCGTGATCTTCGTAGATATACCGGTTCGCCGCCGCCTCGATCTCCATGAGCTCCTCCCACGGAATGTCGGCGTTGAAGTCGATCGTCACGATCTCCGCGCCCATGTGGAAGCCCACATTGTCGCAGCCGTAGCGCGCGCAGATCAGCCCCGAGCAGATGTGCTCGCCGGAGTGCTGTTGAATGTGGTCGAAGCGCCGCGCCCAGTCGATCGCGCCGTGCACCGTCTCGCCCGCGGCGAGGGGAGAAGAACAGGTGTGGACGATCACGCCCGCCTTCTCGTGGACTTCCAGCACCTTCGCGCCGCCGAGCACGCCGGTATCGTAGGGCTGCCCGCCGCCCTCGGGATAGAACGCCGTCTCGTCGAGCACGACGGCATAGCCGCCCTTCGCCCCCTCGCACGAGAGCACGCGCGCATCAAATTCCTTCAAAAAGGGGTCGGCATAGTAGAGCTTTTTCGTTTCCATGGAATCGTTTCCTTTCGCAGTTTATGAGAGCGTGACGATCCACCGCCACACCGGCTCGATGAGCCAGAGCCCGAGGACTGCCGAGGCGATGTTCGCCGCCACCGCATAGATGATGGCGCGCGATTTGTCCTTCTCGCTCAGGAGCTTGCGGTAGAGCACCAGCTCTGCCACCAGAATGATGAATTCAATGGGAATAAAGAAGATCAGCGCCCACCCGCTCGCGCCGTGATGGAGCACCGTCCAGGCAAGATACACCGCAAAGCCGCCCTGCGTCACGAGATTCACCGCAAGGAAGCTCAGCCAACTCTTCTTCGTCCGATAGCCGAAGAGGAAGAGCAGCGCGCCCTCGATCGCGAGCGTCGGCAGCAGCATACAAAGGGATTGCAGCACATAGCTGCGCGCGGTGCTCGGCACCGTGACCGTCCCGCTTGCAAGATCGACCGTCACAGACGATTGCAGCGTGGTGCGCGTGTAGGTCTCGGGCGAGAGCCACACCTTGCCGCTCTTCTGCACGATCAGAATGCGGTACTCGTCCGGCACGCCGTGGTAGCCGAAGGTGTGCAGGCGGAATTCGCCTGCGTCCTCACCGCGAATGTCGCCCCACATCGGCGCGCCGTTCGTTCCCTCCACGGTGCAGGCGCGCCAGCCCTCGGGAACAGCCGCGTGCAGCGCCATCAGGAGCTCATGGTCGAAGAGCACTTCCAGCTCCTCCTCGGAGTGGCTGTAGAAAAGCTCGCCGTATTCGCTCTCCGGCTCATAGTCGAGCGCGCCCTCCTCCAAAAGCTCTAAATAGTAAAGCTCCTCCGGCGCGTTTTGCAGCTTCACCGTGAGCTGCGGCTTCGGTCCCGTGTCCGCGAGCGCGGACACCGTCAGCAGCACCGTGCTGAACGCCAGCAAAAAGACAGTACGCAGAGACTTTTTCATTTCCTTGCTCCTTTCCGCCCGCCTCTTCCAAAAACGGGTTTTTCCCGTTAGACGATGCGCGACTCCGATTTGTTCCCTCAGTGCTCCAACAGCCCCATCGCGCTCTTGCAGCGCAGAATGCGAGTAACGCTCTCGTCGATCTGCTCCTCGCTGATGCGCCCGTCCTCCACCGCGGCAAGCACCGCGGGAATGTCGCTTCGGTAGTCGCTCGTGACGAGCATATCGTTCCCCGCGAGCACAGCCAGCACCGCCGCCTCGCCGTCTGCGTACTCCGCCACCGCGTCCATCGCAAGGTCGTCCGTGATGGCGATGCCGGTAAAGCCCAGCTCGCGACGCAGAATTTCATGCACAGCGGGGGAGAGGGACGCGGGCAGCGTCGCGTCCATGCACTCGACCACATTGTGGCTCACGAGCACGAACGGCGCACCCGCCTCGATGCCCGCCGCGAACGGCAGGAAGTCACTCTCAACGAAGCGCTCATAGCTCCGCGTGTCGATGGCGATGCCCGTGTGCGTGTCCACATTGTTCCCGTAGCCGGGGAAGTGCTTCAAAACGCCCGCGATGCCGGTTTCGTTCATCGCGCCCACCACGCGCGCGACATACGCCGCCGTCGCCTCCGCGTCCTGCCCGAGCGCGCGGTCATAGATGAAGTCGCTCGGGTCGGTCGATACATCGGCAACCGGCGCGAAATTCACATTGATGCCCCATTCGAGCAGCAGCGCGCTTTTCTCCCGCGCGTCCTCGGCGAACACCTCGCCGCGCCCATCGTCGCCCGCCGCAAGCTCCTGCGGCGAGCGGAATCGCTCGGAAACGAGCTTCGGGTCACGGCTCGCGCGCGTCACCGTGCCGCCCTCCTCGTCGCTGCCGATGAAAAGCGGAATGTCCGCCGCGGCCTGATAAGCGGCAAGCTGCTCCGTCAGCTCGCTTGCCGACAGCCATTCGCCCGCCGCGTTTTTGTAGTCGCGCCCGAAGAGCAGCAGCCCGCCGAGGTGGTAGCGCCGCACATCGTCTGCCGCGCCCGACTCGGGGCAGCGCACAAAAAACATCTGCCCGACCTTCTCCTCGATCGTCATGCCGCCCAGCAATTCCCGCAAATACTGCTCCGCGTGCTCCTCGGCGCTCGGCTCGTCGGGCAATATCGTGTCGTCGCGGGTCACCGGCATCTCCGGCATGACCGTCGGCTCCTGCGGGTCGGGAACGCCGCGCTCCGCGCAGCCGGTCAAACACAGCGCCGCGCACAGCGCCGCAAAAAATCGTTTCATCGTATTCACCTCGCCCCTGATTTTACCATCTCCCGCCGCAGAACGCAACCAAAAGTCGAAACTTGCCCCGCACTTGAAAAGAGCGCGAGCGTATTGTAAAATAAAAATGACCTGAAACACACTCGCCCATGGCGCTCGACAGAAACAACGAAAGGAGAAGCCCGTAACGATCATAATTGGCGCTTCCTTTGTTGTTTTCGGCACTCTGGCGTTCGTGACAGAGATCACGCATAAAGATATCTTCATAGGGCTCGGTGCCGCTGTCGTCATCGTCGGGACCGTCGTAGGCATTGCTCTTAGCGTCTGCGCCATGTTCAAGTATAATAAGGGAATTGTGTAGGACACTTCGTCCGCTCCATAGAAACCAAAAGCCCCGCCTTTCGGCGGGGGCTTTTGGCTGTGTGTTGTGTGTGTATTTTTAGGAGGGAGAAAATCACATCGGGGATCACGAACCCCTTTGCAAGTATTAAGATACCTGAGATTTATGGCGAAAGATTGAAAACCATGTGAACAAATTGTAAATTCACGCTCAGAACGCGACCTTCTCCCGCAGATACGCCTTCACCTGATCGATGGGCAGCCTCACCTGCCTTCCCGCCAAACAGGTTTGGCGGGAGCCCTGTCATTTTATCAGCACAGGGCGAAGTGAATCCGCCCTGTGCCAAGGTTTTGCTGCGCAAAACGCTTGTACGCCGCTGCTCGCGGCGAGGGCGCAGGTGCGCGCACCGGCATCACGCTCAGAACGCGACCTTCTCCCGCAGATAATCCTTCACCTGATCGATGGGCAGGCGCACCTGCGCCATCGTGTCGCGCTCGCGAATGGTCACGCAGTGGTCGGCGGGCGTGTTCTCGTCGCCCACAGTCTCAAAGTCCACCGTGATGCAGAACGGCGTGCCGATCTCGTCCTGACGGCGATAGCGCTTGCCGATCGAGCCGGTCTCGTCGTAGTCCACCATGAACTCCTTGCTCAGCTCGTTGTAAAGCTCCATCGCGGGGCCGGCAAGGACCTCCTTCTTGCTCAGCGGCAGAATGGCAGCCTTGAACGGCGCGAGCGCAGGGTGGAAGTGCAGCACCACGCGCACATCGTCCTTGCCGTTCTTGTCCTGCCCCACGACCTCCTCGTCGTAAGCGTCGCACAGCACGGCGAGCACGCTGCGCTCCACGCCGAGGCTCGGCTCGATGACATAGGGCACATACTCCACCATGTCCTTGCCCTCGCCCTCGCGGTAGACCATCTTCTCGCCGCTCGTGTTCTGATGCTGCGTCAGGTCATAGTCCGTGCGGTCGGCAACGCCCCACAGCTCACCCCAGCCGAAGGGGAAGAGGAACTCAAAGTCCGTCGTCGCCTTGGAATAGAAGCACAGCTCCTCGGGATCGTGGTCGCGCAGACGCAGATTCTCGTCCTTGAGACCGATGGAGAGCAGCCACTGATGGCAGAACTCGCGCCAGTAATTGAACCACTCCAGATCCGTCCCCGGCTTGCAGAAGAACTCCAGCTCCATCTGCTCAAACTCGCGCACGCGGAAGATGAAGTTGCCCGGCGTGATCTCATTGCGGAAGGACTTGCCGATCTGACCGATGCCGAACGGCAGCTTTTTGCGCGTCGTGCGCTGGACATTGTTGAAGTTCACGAAGATGCCCTGCGCCGTCTCGGGACGGAGGTACACGGTGTTCTTCGCGTCCTCCGTGACGCCCTGGAAGGTCTTGAACATCAGGTTGAACTGACGGATATCGGTGAAGT
>CAYWAS010000016.1:0-35103 GCA_964455915.1 uncultured Oscillibacter sp.
TTCCACTTTTTCAGCTTTATTATACCAAGCGCGACGGATTTTGCAAGACAGGCGCGGGCTAATTTTCATTTACCAAAAACGGAGAAGAGCGTGAAATCGCGCTGTCGCAGCATTTGGTTGATGTCCTGCGTCGACAGCTCGAAGAGCAGGAAAGGGCGCATAAGCTCTTCGGCGACGAATGGTCCAATCCCCATCACCTCGTATGCACGAACTGGAGAGGAGGGTATCTTTCGCACAACACCGTTTATTCCGAATACAGGCGCATTTTGAAAAAGGCGGGACTGCCGGATATTCGGCTTCATGACCTCCGCCACACCTATGCGACCGTAGCTTTGCAGAATGGCGATGACCCCAAAACCGTGCAGGAAACCCTCGGACACGCCACCTCCGACTTTACGATGCGCGTCTATGCGCACACGACCATGGCTGCCAAGCGCCGCAGCGCCGACAACATGGACAAATTCATCGATGCCATGGAAAATATCCGGACAGAGCAATAACGCTTCGGTGTTATAAGCTCCGTATTTCGCAGGGATTTCACAGCTTCTTTGAAGTAAGACCTTTCACTTAAGGGTAACTTTAAGGGAAACCGCCTTTTTCAGAGCAGCAAAAAAGCCTTGAAGTCGTGAAACTTCAAGGCTTTTTTCGTGGTGCGCGGTACAGGACTCGAACCTGTGACCCCATGCACGTCAAGCATGTGCTCTACCAGCTGAGCTAACCGCGCGAACCGAACAAACCGTATATTACTCTATCCCGCGGCATTTGTCAACACTTTTTTTGCAAACTTCGCAAAAAAATCCTGCCGCCGCGCCGCAGAGGGAGACTATCTACAGCATACGACAGCGGAGAGGAAAAGTAAAGATGGGAAAATGACAGAATTTTGCCGCGGATTTTCTGCTATTTTTCTTCCCGACCGTTTCTTGCCAAGGCGGGCGCGCTTGGGTATAATAGAGCCGTATTTTGTGTAAATGAGGTGTTGGCCTGATGAGACGGCTCGGCTTTGACAATGAGAAGTATCTCTCCATGCAGTCCGCGCATATCCGCGAGCGCATCTCGCTCTTCGGCGGGAAGCTCTATCTGGAGTTCGGCGGCAAGCTCTTCGACGATTATCATGCCTCGCGCGTGCTGCCCGGCTTTCAGCCCGACAGCAAGATCCGTATGCTCCAGCAGCTCTCGGACGAGGTGGAGATCCTGATCGCGGTGTGCGCGAACGATATCGAGAAGAACAAGGTGCGCGGCGACCTCGGCATCAGCTATGATGACGACTGCCTGCGCCTGATCGACGCGTTCCGCGCGCTGGGGCTCTATGTCGGCAGCATCGTGGTGACGCAGTACGCCGGACAGAGCGCGGCAGACGCCTTCCTCAAAAAGCTCGATGCCCTCGGCGTGAAGCACTACTGCCACTATCCCATCGCGGGCTATCCCTCCGATGTCGCGCACATCGTCAGCGACGAGGGCTTCGGCAGGAACGACTATGTGGAGACCTCGCGCTCGCTCGTCGTCGTCACGGCGCCGGGACCCGGCAGCGGAAAGATGGCGACCTGCCTCTCGCAGCTCTACCACGACCACAAGCACGGCGTCTCCGCGGGCTACGCGAAGTTTGAGACCTTCCCCATCTGGAACCTGCCGCTCAAGCACCCGGTCAACCTCGCATACGAGGCGGCGACCGCCGACCTCAACGATGTGAACATGATCGACCCCTTCCATCTGGAGGCCTACGGCAAAACGACCGTCAACTACAACCGCGATGTGGAGATCTTCCCCGTCCTGCGCGCGATGTTTGAAAAAATCCAGGGCAAGTGCCCCTACCAGTCTCCGACCGACATGGGCGTGAACATGGCGGGCAACTGCATCGTCGATGATGAGGCCTGCCGCGAGGCATCGCGGCTGGAGATCCTGCGCCGCTACTACGCGGCAGAGACCGCCTTCGTGCGCGGCGAGGCAGAGGAGTGTCAGCTCCGCAAGCTCGAGATCGTGATGCAGCAGGCGAATGTCACGCCGGAGATATGCCCTGCGGTCGCCGCGGCGCTGCGCAAGGCGGAGGAGACCGGCAAGCCCGCCGGTGCGATGGTGCTGCCGGACGGCCGCGTCATCACCGGCAAGACCAGTTCGCTGCTCGGCGCGAGCGCGTCGCTGCTGCTCAACGCGCTCAAGGCAATGGGCGGCGTGAGCGACCATCTGGATCTCATCTCCACGCAGGTCATCGAGCCGATCTCCCAGCTCAAGACGACGAGCCTCGGCCATCACAACCCGCGCCTGCACTCCGACGAGGTGCTCATCGCGCTGTGCATCTCCGCCCTCACGAACCCCATCGCCCAGCTCGCCCAGCAGCAGCTCAATTCGCTGCGCGGCTGCGACGCGCACTTCTCCGTCATCATTTCGGAGGAGGATATCAAGCTCTACAAGCGCCTCGGGATCCATGTGACCTGCGAGCCGCGGTATGAGGTGAAGAAGCTGTACCACAAGTAAGAGAACTTAAAAGGGGGACGCCGTCCCCCTTTTAGATACCCCCTCACCGCGTGACATCGGTCACCGGTGTCGCCGCCCAAGGCGGCTGAGCCGCGGTATTTTTGCCACGCGCAGGTCGCGGCAAAAATGATTTGACGCGCGAGCGCCCTCCGCGACAGATTGAACTTGGTTTGCCGCCTGCGGGCGGCAAATGGAGCGCAGGGAGCCTTCTGCGACTTGCCGCACATTCTGCCATACCGGATTTGCCGCCTGCGGGCGGCAAATTTTTCCCGTGAAAGGAGACGATACCCATGACCATTACCGAACAGCTCGCACGCGAGCTGGACCGCCCGCTCGAGCACATCGAAAATGTGGTGAAGCTGCTCGACGAGGGCAACACCATTCCCTTCATCGCCCGCTACCGCAAGGAACTGCACGGCTCGATGGACGATACCGCCCTGCGCACGCTCGAAGAGCGGCTCGCGTACCTGCGCAACCTCTCCGAGCGCAAGGAGACCGTGCGCGCGAGCATCGACGAGCAGGGCAAGCTCACCGAAGAGCTCTCCGCCGCGCTTGAGCGCGCGCAGACGCTCGCCGAGGTCGAGGACCTCTACCGTCCCTACAAGCCCAAGCGCCGCACGCGCGCGACCATCGCGAAGGAAAAGGGGCTCGAGCCGCTGGCATCTCTCCTCTTCGCGCAGGAGCGCGGCTGCCCCGCGCCCGAGGACGCCGCGGCGGACTTTGTCGACGCGGAAAAGGGCGTGGAGAGCGTTGACGCCGCCCTCGCCGGTGCGAACGACATCATCGCCGAGTGGATCAGCGACGATGCCGCCGTGCGCAAATCATTGCGAGAGCTATTTGAAAAGCGCGGCACGCTCCGCTCGCTCGCCGCGACGGAGGAGGACACCGTCTACCGCCTCTACTACGACTTTGAGCAGCCCGTCGCGCGTTTGCAGGGGCACCAGATCCTCGCCGTCAACCGCGGCGAGAAGGAGGAAAAGCTCAAGGTGAGCGTGCAGCTCGACCGCGAGCTGGCGCTGCCGGCGCTGCGCCGCGCCGTGGTGAAGCCGGGGAGCGCGGCGATGGAATTCGTCAAGTCCGCCGCCGAGGACGCCTACGACCGCCTCATTTTCCCCTCGCTCGAGCGCGAGCTGCGCGCCGCGCTCACGGAGAAGGCGAGCGAGGGCGCGATCAAAATGTTCGCCCTCAACCTAAAGCCGCTGCTGCTCCAGCCGCCCGTCAAGGGTCATGTCACCATGGGGCTCGACCCCGGCTACGCGCACGGCTGCAAGGTCGCCGTCGTTGACGCGACCGGCAAGGTGCTCGACACCACGGTTGTCTATCCCACCTACGGCGAGCGGCAGAAAAAGGAAGCCATCGCGAAGCTCGCGCAGCTCGTTAAAAAGCACGGCGTGGAGCACATCGCCATCGGCAACGGCACTGCGAGCCGCGAGACCGAGCAGATGACCGTCGAGCTGATCCGCAGCGTCGGCGGGAAGCTCAGCTACATGATCGTGAGCGAAGCGGGCGCGTCGGTCTACTCGGCGAGCAAGCTCGCGGCGGAGGAGTTCCCGCAGTTCGATGTGAACCTCCGCTCCGCGGTCTCCATCGCCCGCCGTTTGCAGGACCCGCTCGCGGAGCTCGTGAAGATCGACCCCAAGGCGATCGGCGTGGGGCAGTATCAGCATGATATGCCGCAAAAGGAGCTGGACGCGAGCCTCGGCGCGGTGGTCGAGGACTGCGTGAACGCCGTCGGCGTGGACCTCAACACCGCCTCGCCCTCGCTCCTCTCGCGCGTGGCGGGACTGAGCGGTACGATCGCCAAAAATATCGTCGCCTTCCGCGAGGAGAACGGCGTTTTCACCACGCGCCGCCAGCTTTTGAAGGTCTCGAAGCTCGGCCCCAAGGCGTTTGAGCAGTGCGCGGGCTTCCTGCGCGTGCCGGAGAGCAAAAATGTGCTCGACAATACCGGCGTCCACCCCGAGAGCTACGATGCCGCCAAGGGGCTTCTGGAGCTGCTCGGTGCCACGGTGAAGGACGCGCACGAGCTGCCCGCGCTGCTTGAAGCCTACGGCGCGCAGAAGGCGGCGGACGCGCTCGGTGTCGGCGTGCCGACCCTGCGCGATATCGCCAAGGAGCTCGCAAAGCCCGGGCGCGACCCGCGCGACGAGCTGCCCGCGCCGATCCTGCGCACCGATGTGCTGGACATCTCCGACCTCAAAAGCGGCATGGTGCTCACCGGCACGGTGCGCAATGTCATCGACTTTGGCGTCTTTGTGGACATCGGCGTCCATCAGGACGGACTTGTCCACATCTCGCAGGTGTGCAATAAATTCATCAAGCACCCGAGCGAGGTCGTCGCGGTCGGCGATGTGGTGAAGGTCGTGGTGCTCGAGGTGGACGAGAAAAAGCACCGCATCGCGCTTTCGATGAAGCAGGTGCCCAAGGAACAGCAATGAAGAAAAAGCGCGGCATCGCCGCGCTTTTTTCACTCTCGCTCCGTCTCTTCTTTCCCCAGCGCCATCTCCCGCCACTGCTCCGGCAGCGCGTGGGCGATGAGCGGGAAGGTGTTCTCCGTGTCCGCCGTGGGCTGGATATTGTAGGTGCCGTATTGATTCACCAGCTCCGCACAGCTCTCGGGCTGACCGAAGTACGCCTCGGTGAAGGGCGCGTCGGGGAAGGGGATAGGCTTTTTCTTCCGCTTTTCTTCCATAAAAAGATCACCTCCGCGGTAGTTTGCCGCGGAGGTGCGCATTTATGCTTTTTTCAGCGCAGCGTCGGCGGATATTCGCCCGCCTCGTGCAGCCGCGCGAGTGCCGCGGCGACCGCCGCCCTGTCCTCATGATAGGTCATGCCGAACCACTTCGCGTCCGAGCGCAGCACGCGCACGGCAAGCGCGCCGCGCCCGATCAGCTCTCCGACGAGGCTCGGCAGCAGACACTCGCGCTTGAGCTCGCCCTCGGGCAGCGCGCGCAGGAAAGCGTCGAAATACGCCTCGAGCTGCGCGAAGATCCACGGCGTGAAGCCCCAGAAGTTCATCGACACCGGCGTTTCCGGCGCGTAGACCACGCCCGCAGGATCGTCCGCCACATCGCGAATGCTCCCGTCGGGGAAGATGGTGAGCTTGTAGGTCTCCTCGATCCGGTCGAGCCGCCCGTCCGTCACATGGCACACGCCGCGCGTCACGCTCCCGTGCTCGCTGACGGTGTTGTCGAGCCGATAGCCGACCATCGCCGCCTCGCCCGTCGGCGCGAGGGAGGCGAGAGAAGCATACATCACGCGGAACGCGTCCGCGCCGTAGTAGTCATCGGCGTTGATGACAACGAACGGTTCCTTCACATACTCCCGCGCGCAGAGCACGGCGTGCGCCGTGCCGAAGGGCTTGACGCGCCCAGCGGGAATGGCATAAAAGGAGGGAACGCTCGAAAAATCCTGACAGGCGTAGCAGACCTCGACCCGTTCGCCGTCCGCCGCCGTCATGCGCGCGATGCGCTCGCCGCAAAGCTCTTCCATCAGAGGGCGCATCTCGGGCTTGATGATGAACACCACCTTCGTAAAGCCCGCGCGGATCGCGTCGAAAATGGAATACTCCATCAAAATCTCGCCGTCCGGACCGATGCCGTCCACCTGCTTGCTGCCGCCGTAGCGCGAGCCCATGCCCGCCGCCATAATGACCAGTGCCGCTTTCATTCGCTCTTCCTCCTTGCGATCGCTTTTCTCTATGATAGCGCATTCCGCCGCGCATTTCAACTTCTTTTCGCCGCGCGCTCTTGCAATTTGCTGACAAGCTGATATACTGAATGCCGTTAACGATCTTACGCGAAGGAGCTGCCCTATGGATACCTTTCTGCACGCCGTTTCCTCGGTCACGATCATTCTGCTGCTGACTGCCACGGGCTACTTCTGCGCCGCGAAGGGCTGGCTGGACGCGCACGCCAAGGCGTTCATCAGCAAGCTGCTCATGAACCTTGCGATCCCGATGATGTGCCTCTACAGCTTTCAGGTCAATCTCAGCCGCGAACTGCTCGAGCAGTCGGTCCCGATGCTGCTCACGGGCTTTTGCTCCTGCCTGCTGGACTTTGTGCTCGCCTTCGCCCTCGCAAAGCTCCTGCGCCTGCCGCGGCGGAAACTCGGCATCTTTGTGATGATGTGCTCGGTGTCCAACTGCGTGTTCATCGGGCTTGCCATGTGTACGGAGTTGTTCGGCAGCGAGTGTACGCCCTATGTGATGCTCTACTGGGTCGTCAGCACGACCTTCATGCAGCTCGGCGGCATCTCCTTTGTGCGCTGGTCCGGCGAGGCGGGCGGCTTTTCCGCCAAAATGCTGCTGCATTTCATCAAAACGCCCACCGTGCTCGGGACGCTCGCGGCGATCGCACTCGTGCTGCTGGATATCCGCCTGCCCGCCATCGTCCTCTCCTACGGGCGGTATATGAACAGCATCGTCACGCCGCTGGCGCTGCTGCTCACGGGCTATATCATTCACAATATCGGACTGCGCAGCCTGCATCTGGACCGCCCGACCGCCGTGATGCTGCTCTTCCGCTTCGCCGCGGCGCCCGCCGTCTGCCTCTTTTTCTGCACGCTCTTCGGCGTGAGCGGGCTTGCGCGCAGCGTGTACCTCGTGGAGGCGGCGATGCCGGTCGTGACGCAGACGGTCGTGGCCGCCTCGGAGTACGGCGCGGACGAGCAGTTTGCCGCGCAGGGCGCGGCGATCTCCACGCTCGCCTGCTTCGTGGTGACGCCGGTTTTGATGATGCTGCTGTGAAAAAACGCCCCGCCTGTCTGCCGACAGACGGGGCGCGCTGCGTTTACGCTCTCTTTCGCGCCGCTTTTTCCGGCCACGCGATGAGCACTGCCATCACCACGATGGCGGCAAAGCCGATGAGGTCCTGCCACGCGAAGCTCGTCTTGAGCCACAGCGCGGCGCAGAGCGCGGCGCTGACCGGCTCGGTGCAGGCGAGCAGGCTCGCGCGCACGCCGCCGAGGTCGTGGACGCCCTGCAAATAGAGCGTGAACGCCATCGCCGTGCCGACGACCGCGATCTCCAGAACGCCGAGCACCACGGCGGTGTTGAGCGTCACGGAGATGCTCCACGCGCGCGTGACGAAAAGAAGCACGATGCCGCCGATGAACATTCCGCAGCCGGTACATACGCTCACATCGTAGCGGCGCAGCAGATCTCCCGGCAGGAGGGTATAGAGCATCAGCGCCACCGCCGCCGAAAGCCCCCAGAAAAGCCCGAGCGGGGAGAGCGCGAGCGCGTTGAGCTGCCCGTGCGTCGCGATGAGGAAGGCGCCGAAGAGCGCAAGGCACAGCGCCGTCGCCTCCCGCGCCGTCGGGAGCCGCCGCGCGCGCAGACACACCCACAGCAGAATGAGCGCCTGCCCCGTATATTGCAGCACGGTCGCCGTTGCGCTGTTGGAATGCTCGATCGCGGCGAGGTAGGTGTACTGGCAGGTCATCAGCCCGCCGATCGAAAAGAGCAGCAGGCGGCGCACATCGCGCCCGTTCGACCACAGGGCGAAGAGCTTTTCGCGATACCGGACGAGCGCGAGCGAGAGCAGCAGAATGCCCGCGAGGAACATTCGCACGACCGTCAGCCAGCCGCTGTCCACGCCATGGCGCGTGAACAGATACTGCCCCACCGTGCCGGACACGCCCCAGCAGATCCCGCCGAGCGCGGCGCACAGGCAGCCGCGCAGAGTGTTGCTTTTTCCGTCCATCATTTCTCTCTCCCGTTCGTTTTTGCCTATTGTAGCAGACCGCGCGGCGCATTGCAAGCGCCGTGACCCCTTTGCGCATATTCCCCGCGCGCGGCGCATAGAGTGAGTTAACTCGAATGGGGAGTGTTTCGTGCATGAAGGGTAACATCGAAGAGCGAGCCTGCAAGCTGGCAGTCTACATCATAGAAAACCGCACGACCGTGCGCGCCGCCGCCAAGAAGTTCGGCGTTTCCAAATCGACCGTACATAAGGACCTGCAGGACCGGCTGCCGCAGATCAACCACAGCCTCTACCTTCAGGTCCGCGAGATATTGGCGCTCAACAAAGCGCAGCGGCATATCCGCGGCGGCATCGCCACAAGAAAAAAATATAAGGGCTGCTGAAACTTTTTCCCGCCGCTGAGCGTCTAATCGGGTATAGACTCCGCCGTTTTTCGCACGGTCGTCCCGTTCCGGCAGTTTGGGACGGCCGCGCGGCACTCTTTTTCTCTTGCAGTTTGTTGACATAATGTATATAATAGAATATACTGCCGAAAAGGGCAGAACGCCATACACAGAAAGGACCGGACCCTTATGCAAAGAAAGAATCCTGCAAAGCGCCGTGCCGAGCGCCTTGCGGTCACGCTGCTCTCTGTGCTGTTTTTGGCCGTCGCCGCGCTTGCGACGGTGAAATACATCTTTCGCGCACCTGAGCCCGACGCGGACAAGCCCGCAACGCCCGACGCGTCGACCGCCGCGGACAGCGCGGCCGACAGCGGGGAGGAGGACAGCACCTCCACCGTCCGCGCGCGTCGGGGCGAGTATTGCTACACGATCCTCGTCTCCGGTATTGACGACGGCAACGGCGGCAGCGACACGAATATCCTCGTGCGCTTCGACGCGACGAACAAAAGCATCGACCTCGTGAGCCTGCCGCGCGACACGCTGCTGCACAACGAGTATAAGAACAACAAGCTCAACTTCGCCTACGCCAAGGGCGGCACGGAGCTGCTCGCGAGCGAGATCGAAAATCTGCTCGGCGTGCCGGTGGACTTTTATGTCAAGGTCGATCTCACGGGCTTCATCGCACTGGTCGATCAGATCGGCGGCGTGGACTTCGAGATCCCGATCAATATGGACTACGATGACCCCTATCAAAACCTGCATATCCACTTCACCAAAGGTCTGCGCCACCTGAACGGACAGGAGGCGATGGAGGTCGTGCGCTTCCGCCACAACAACGACGGCTCGGGCTACGGCACCGAGGACATCGGGCGCATCGGCACGCAGCAGGCGTTTTTGAAGGCGGTCGCAAAGCAGCTTTTGCAGGTGGAGAATGTGAAGAACATTCCCGCGCTGGCGAACATCTTCTTCACCTATGTCGAAACGGATCTCACGCTCGGCAATCTTGCGTGGCTGGGGACCGAGGCGGTGAGCATCGGCATGGAAAATCTCCGCTTCCACACCCTGCCGGGAGACGGCACGGGCTGGTATAAGGGCCAGTCGGTCTATGTGCTCGATCCCGAGGCTACGCTCGCACTGGTCAACGACGCGCTCAATCCCTACGCAGACCCCCTGACGATGGAGGATATGGACATTCTTGTCCCGTAAAGAGAAGGTGAGGAGACGATGAAAAAACGGTTTTTGCTTCTGGTCGGTGTGCTCTCGATGCTGCTCTGTACGCTCGCGCAGGCGCAGACGACGGACACGGCATTCCCGCGCACGCGCAGTTATGACGAGCGCTTTACCGATGTGTCCGTCGGCGCGTGGTATCACGACGAGGTCGCCGCGCTCTACGAATACGGTCTGACCGAGGGGACGGGCGGCGGCTGCTACTCGCCCGACGCGAGCGTCACCCTCGCGGAGCTGAGCGCGTTTTCCGCGCGCATCACAGCGGCGGAGCGCGGTGAGACGATCGCCGCGAGCGCCGCGGGCGAGCCGTGGTACGAGCCGAGCGTGCACTATCTGAAGAGCCTGTCGCTGCTCGGCAGCGAGTTTGACGGACACTTCTTCGAGCCCGCCACCCGCGCGCAGGCGGCGCATCTCCTCTCGGCGGCGCTGAGCGCCGCGCGCTGCGATGACCGCAACGCCGACGCCGTGACCGTCGGCTACGCCGCGCACCGCTACATCACCGATGTGAACGACTACACGCCCTACCAGAGCGATATCCTGCGTCTTTACAAGCAGGGCATCGTGAACGGCATGGACGCGCAGGGCAGCTACCGTCCGGACGAGCAGATCAGGCGCTGCGAGGTCGCCGCGCTCGTGATCCGGATCGTGGACAGCAGCGCGCGCCTGACGCTGGACTGGGGGACGCTGCCCTATCGCTCCGCCGTCGGCACGACCTGGGCGATGCTCGTCGAGGCGCCGGAGAGCGTGACGCAGAGCCCCGCGAGCGGCGACACCGCCGCGATCGACGCGCTCGTGCGCCGTATGCTCGCCGACGGGACGGACAGCATCACGCTGCAATATGCCGTGCCCCTGACGGGGGAGGAGACCTCGGCGCTGACGCGCGCGTTCACGGTCTGCGTCAAGCGCTACTGCGAGCAGATGTATAACGCCGTCACCTGCCGCAGCTACTCCACCGGACGCGTCGAGCTCCGCTTCAGCTCCACCACCTGCGACGGCGCGCAGCTTGCCGAGTACCGCGAAAAGGCGCTTGCGCGCGCCATTCTGGTCCACGACGCGCTGTGGGAGAGCGGCTATCTCACCGCCGACATGAACGAATACGAGCGCGCCCGCGCCTATTATATCTGGCTGTGCAATAACTGCGAATACGACACGAAGGCGGTCTCCGGCAGCTCGCTGAGCCATCTGACCTACAGCGCGCTGGTGGACGGCTATGCCGTCTGCGACGGCTACACCGGCGCGTACAACCTGCTGCTGCGGCTCGAGGGGATTGAGTGTACGGCGCTGATGAACACGGAGCATATCTGGACCGTTGCTGTGCTCGACGGCGTGAGCTATCACATCGACACTACCTGGGGCGATCAGGTCACGCGCGTGGATATGAGCTGCTTCGCCATGACGGAGGCGGACTCCCGCGCCAGACACGACTGGTAAAAAAACATACTGCGCCCGTCCACCGCGGGCAGGGAAGAGCGTCGGGAGTCCCGACGCTCTTTTTTGATGGCACGGGGCTTGACAAATACCCCGTGGGGGTATATAGTAAAGATACCCCGTGGGGGTATCTTATGCGATGAGGTGAAACGAGATGGAAGAGAAGACCTGCTGCGCGGCGCGGCACAAGGAGCGCTCGGCGGAGGAGCGGAAGAAGCTGATCCACCGCCTCAACCGCATCGAGGGGCAGATCCGCGGCATTCGCGGCATGGTGGAGAGCGGCGCGTACTGCCCCGATATACTCGTGCAGGCGGCGGCGGTGAACGCGGCGGTGAACGCCTTCAACAAGGAGCTGCTCGCGAGCCACCTGCGCACCTGCGTGGCGGAGGATATCCGCGCCGGACGGGACGAGACGATGGACGAGCTGCTCGCGACGCTGCAAAAGCTGATGAAATGAGCGCAAAACGCGCAAGCTAAGGCAAAAGACCAAGGAGCAAAACAATGACACGATTCCATGTAACAGGTATGAGCTGCGCCGCCTGCTCGGCGCGCGTGGAGAAAGCGGTGAACGGCGTCGCGGGCGTGGAGTCCTGCGCGGTGAGCCTGCTGACGAACTCCATGGGCGTTGAGGGCACGGCCACGGCGCAGGAGATCATCGCCGCGGTGGAGGCGGCGGGCTACGGCGCGAGCGTCGAGGGCGCAGAGCGCGCAGCCGGTGCGGTGGTCGGCGCGGACGATGCGCTCTCCGATCACGAAACGCCGCTCTTGAAGCGGCGGCTCGGCTGGTCGCTGGGCTTTCTTCTCGTTCTGATGTACTTTTCGATGGGGCACACGATGTGGGGCTTCCCGCTGCCGGCGTTTTTCGAGGGGAATCACCTCGCCGTCGCGCTCGCGCAGCTCCTGCTGACCGTCGCGGTCATGCTCATCAACCGGAAATTTTTCGTCAGCGGCGCGCAGAGCCTTCGCCATGGCGCACCGAATATGGATACGCTCGTCGCGCTCGGCGCGGGCGCGGCGTTCCTCTACAGCACGGTCGTGCTCTTTGAGATGACCGACGCGGCGACGCGCGGCGACGCGCAGGTGCTCATGGACCACGCGATGGACCTCTACTTCGAGTCCGCCGCCATGATACTGACGCTCATCACCGTGGGCAAAATGCTCGAGGCGCGCGCGAAGGGCAAAACGACCGACGCGCTCAAAAGCCTCATGAAGCTCGCGCCGCAGACAGCGGCGGTCGAGCGCGGCGGGAAGGAGCTCACCGTTCCGATCGAAGAGGTGCGGCGGGACGATATTTTCCTCGTCCGCCCGGGCGAGAGCATTCCCGTGGACGGCGTGGTGCTCGACGGCGCGAGCGCCGTCAACGAAGCTGCGCTCACGGGCGAGAGCCTGCCCGTCGATAAGGCGGCGGGCGACGCGGTCAGCGCCGCGACGGTCAATCAGTCGGGCTTCCTGCGCTGCCGCGCGACGCGCGTCGGCGAGGACACGACGCTCTCGCAGATCATCAAAATGGTCAGCGACGCCGCCGCGACCAAGGCGCCCATCGCGAAGATCGCGGATAAGGTCTCGGGCGCGTTCGTGCCGACGGTCATCGCCATCGCCGCCGTGACCGCGCTCGTCTGGCTGCTGCTCGGCGAGAGCGTGGGCTTCGCGCTCGCGCGCGGCATCAGCGTGCTGGTCATCAGTTGCCCCTGCGCGCTGGGACTTGCAACGCCGGTGGCGATCATGGTCGGCAGCGGCGTGGGCGCGCGAAACGGAATTCTCTTCAAGACCGCCGCCTCGCTCGAGGAGTGCGGACGGGTCGACATCGTCGCGCTCGATAAGACCGGCACCATCACCGCCGGCGAGCCGCGCGTGACGGATCTTCTCCCCGCGCCCGAAGTCGGGGAGGAGGCGCTGCTGCGCGCCGCCCTCGCCCTCGAGCAGAAAAGCGAGCACCCCCTCGCCCGCGCCGTTTTGCGGCGCGCGCAGGAGGCGGGGCTCACGGCGGAGGAGGTCACGGAATTCTGCTCGCTCGCCGGAAACGGCGTGCGCGCCGTGCGCGCGGGGCAGACGCTCCTCGGCGGCAGCCTCGCCTTTTTAGAGACGCACACGGCAGTCCCCGCAAGCGTGCGCGCGCAGTGCGAAGCGTTCGCAGAGGCGGGCAAAACGCCGCTGCTGTTCAGAGAGGGCGAGCGGCTGCTCGGCGTGATCGCCGTGGCAGATGTCATCAAGGACGATAGCCCGCGCGCCGTGCGCGAGCTGCAAAATATGGGCATCGAGGTCGTGATGCTCACGGGCGACAACGAGCGCACGGCGCGCGCCATCGGGAAGGCGGCGGGCGTGGACCGCGTGATCGCGGGCGTGCTGCCGGACGGCAAGGAGGCGGCGATCCGCCGCTTGCGCGAGAGCGGCAAGGTCGCCATGGTCGGCGACGGCATCAACGATGCCCCCGCGCTCACGCGCGCCGATGTGGGCATCGCCATCGGTGCGGGCGCCGATGTGGCGCTCGACGCGGCCGATGTGGTGCTGATGCACAGCCGCCTGAGCGATGTGCCCGCGGCGATCCGCCTGAGCCGCGCGGCGCTCCGAAATATCCACCAGAACCTCTTCTGGGCGTTTTTCTACAACGCCATCGGCATTCCGCTTGCGGCGGGCGTGTTCGTCCCGCTCGGGCTGACGCTCAACCCCATGTTTGGCGCGGCGGCGATGAGCCTGTCGAGCTTCTGCGTGGTGTCGAACGCCCTGCGGCTCAACCTCTGCAAGCTCTACGACGCGCGCCATGACCACAAACGCAAACGCAGACAGCTTGCGGAAAATACAACAAAAAAGGAGAACGAGACGATGAAAAAGACTTTGACGATCGAGGGCATGATGTGCCCGCACTGCGAGGCGGCGGTGAAAAAGGCGCTTGAGGGCGTCGGCGGCGTGAGCGGGGCGGAGGTCAGCCATGTTTCCGGCACCGCCGTGGTGACGCTCAGCGAGAGCGTGGAGGACAGCGTCCTCAAGGCCGCAGTCGAGGAGAAGGAGTACAAGGTCCTCGGCATCGAGTGAGACTCCGCTCAGAACAAAAAAGCGAACAGCCGCGCAGCCCATCGGGGGCTGCGCGGCTGCTTTGTTACCATGCCGCGACCGTACCGTCACAGCGCGGCTCGGTGGCGGCGATGTAGATGCCGTCCTCACCGCGCCATACGATCTCCCCGCGGCCCATCGAAATGCGCTCGTCGATGACCTCGACCTCGTGGCCCATCGCGCGCAGGGCTTCGGCGATGTCCTCGCCCGCCTCGCGCTCGAGCTGCAATTTCTTCCCGCCGATCCACTGGATACGCGGCGCGTCGAGCGCCTCCTGCGGATTCATGTGATAGTCGAGCGTGTTGACGAGCACCTCCACCTGACCCTGCGGCTGCATGAACGCGCCCATCACGCCGAACGGTCCGACCGCCTCGCCGCCTCTGAGGAGGAAGCCCGGAATGATCGTGTGATACGACTTTTTCCCGCCTGCGAGACAGTTGTCGCTCGCACTGTCGAGCGAGAAGTTCGCCCCGCGGTTCTGGAGCGAGATGCCCGTCCCCGGCACGGCGACGCCCGCGCCGAAGGTGGTGTAGTTGCTTTGAATGAAGGAGACCATGTTGCCCTCGCGGTCGGCGGTGCAGAGGTAGATCGTGCCGCCGCAGTGCGGATCGCCCGCCTTCGGCTCGAGCGCGCGCTCGGAGATGAGCGCGCGGCGCGCGGCAAGGTAGTCGGGGTCGAGCAGCTCGGAGACCTTCGTTTTCATATACCGCGGGTCGGCGACATAGGTCTTCGTGTCGGCAAAGGCGAGCTTGACGGCCTCCATCACCCGATGATAGTGCGCCGCGCTCTCGCGCTCTTCGGGCATCGAAAGCCCGTCCAGAATGCCGAGCGCCATGAGCACGGTGATGCCGTGCCCGTTCGGCGGGATCTCACAGACCGTATAGCCGCGATAGTCCTGCGTGATCGGCTCGACCCATTCGGGGCGATAGGTGCGGAAGTCCTCTTCCGTGAAGTACCCGCCGGTCGCGCGGGAAAAGGCGACGATCTTCTCCATCAGCTCGCCGCGATAATAGCTCTCGCAGTTCGTCGCGGCGAGGGAGCGGAGCGTCGCGGCGTAGTCGGGGAAGCGGAAGAGCTCGCCCGCGCGGTACGGCGTGCCGTCCGGCTTCATGAAGCACTTCCACCAGTATTCGTGCGGCGCGGCGTTCCTTGCCATCGCTGCGGCGATGCGGCGGCTGTCACGCGCCCACTGCCGCGCGACATTGACGGGGACGGGATAGCCCTCCTCGGCGTATTCAATGGCGGGGGCGAAGAGCTCCGCGAGCGGCTTCGTGCCGAAGCGCTTGTTGAGCGCCGCCCAGCCTGCGACCGCGCCGGGGACCATCGTGGGAAGCCACCCCTCCTTCGGCATCGCGTCATAGCCGAGCGCGCGCACCGTCTCCGCGCTCAGCGCGCGGGGCGCGACGCCGCTGGCGTTGAGCCCGTAGAGCTTTTTCTCCTGCTCGATCCACACGAGCGCGAAGCAGTCCGAGCCGAGACCGTTGCCGGTCGGCTCTAAGAGCGGCATCGCCGCGGCCATCGCCACGGCGGCGTCCACGGCGTTTCCGCCGGAGCGCATCACGCCCAGTCCGATCTGCGCGCCGAGCGGCACGGAGGTGCAGGCGACGGCGTTTTTCGCGTAGACGACATTCCGGCGCGAGGCATAGCGGTAGGTCAGCGGATCAAAGGAAGGCATAAGCGTTCTCCTCTTCTTTCATTTTCTTTACTATAGCAGGTGCGGCATCAAAGCGCAAGAAAAAGGGAGCGTCCGCGCGGACGCTCCCTTTGCCGTTGGATCTCAGCTTTATTGCAGGACCGACGGTGCGGAGGTGGGGTCCTTGTGGCGGGGCTGATAGATGAACTTCTGGTAGAGAATGACGACGGCGAGCAGCACAAGGCCGACGATGTCGGTCATCGTGCCGCTGTCGATCAGCAGCAGCGCGCCTGCCATGGAGATGATGCGCAGGATCCAGTTGAGCCTGCCGAAGAGATAGCCCTCCACGGCGGCGGCGATCATCACGATGCCGATGCACGAGGAGATGACCACCTGGATACCGGTCAGCAGCGTGACATTCTCCAGCAGGAGCTGGGGATTATACATGAACATATACGGTATGATGAATCCCGCGAGCGCCAGACGCACCGACTGCCAGCCGGTCTTCATCGGGTTGCCGCCGGACAGACCCGCCGCGGCGAAGGCCGCCAGCGCGACCGGCGGAGTGAGGTTTGCGAACATCGCGTAGTAGAAGCAGAAGAGGTGCGCGGCAAGCTCGGGCTGACCCAGCTCGACGAGCGCGGGCGCGGCGATGGTCGCGGTGATGAGGTAGGAGGGAATGGAGGGAAGACCCATGCCGAGGATCATGCAGGTGACCATCGTGAACACGAGCGTCAGCAGCACGCTGGACTGGCCGATGCGAATGATGGCGTGCGCCACATTGAGCGCGAAGCCGGTCATGCCGCACACGCCGACGATGATGCCGACGCAGGCGCAGGCGATGGCGACGGAGACGGTGGACTTCGCACCGGCGACGAACGCATCGCAGATATCCTTGAAGTTCATGCGGCTGATGGGACGCAGCTCAGCGACGAGAATGGTGACGATGATCGTCCAGAAGGCGCTGAAGATGACCGTTCTGCCGCTCCAGATGAGCATATAGAGCAGGAAGGCAATGGGGATCAGCAGATGGCCGCGCTCCTTCATGACATCGGAGACCTTGGGCATCTGGTCTTTAGGCAGGCCGTGGAGATGCTCCTTGGTCGCGCGCATCTGCACTTGCACGAGGATACCGCCGTAGTAGAGCAGCGCGGGAACGACGGCTGCCTTGATGATGACCGCGTACTGCACGCCGAGCGTTTCCGCCATGACGAACGCAGCCGCGCCCATGATCGGCGGCAGGAGCTGACCGCCCACAGAGGCGGTCGCCTCGACCGAGCCGGCGAACTCCTTGGAGTAGCCGGTCTTCTTCATCAGAGGAATGGTGAAGGTGCCGGTGGTGACGACATTCGCGACCGCCGAGCCGTTGATCGAGCCGAGGAAACCGGAGGCAAGCACCGCGACCTTCGCGGGGCCGCCCTTGGTGTGACCGGCGAGGGCGTTGGCAATGTCGTTGAAGAACTGACCCATGCCGCACTTGTTCATCACTTCACCGAAGATGATGAACAGGACGATGTAGGTCGCCGAGACGCTCACCGAGGTGCCGTAAATGCCATAGATATCGGTCGTCAGATAGGTGACGATGCGGTGCCAGGTGTAGCCGCGGTGCATGAAGATGCCCGGAAGGCTGCGCCCGAAGATCGCGTAAATGAGGAAGATGATCGACAGAATGCTCAGCGCGGGACCGCTCAGGCGGCGGGAGCACTCGAGCACGAGCAGAATGAGGATCGTGCCCATGATAATGTCGATCGTCTCGCCCTGGAAGCCGGTGGAGATGAACACCGGATAGCGGATAAAGACATAGATGGGCATGATCGCGGAGAGCGCGAAGCAGACCCAGTCGTACCAGACCACCTTTTTGCGGCTGGACTTCTTGAGCGCGGGATAGAGGATAAAGCCGATCACGAGCACCAGACCGACATGAATGGCGTGATGCTTGATGCTGACCATCTGCAAAAGGCGAATGCCGGAGGCATAGGCGAGATGATACAGCGTGAAGAACAGGCAGAGGAAGTAGACCAGCTTATTGAGCCAGGTTGCCCCGAATTTGCGGGTGCGGGATTCTTTTTCAAATTTCTCCATGATCTCCGCGCCCTTGGCGGCGTCGATCGGAGCGGCATCTATGGATTCAACTGCAACATTTTTTTCCGGTTCAGCCATGGAAGAGATACCCCCTTATCGTAATGATCTTCGCCTCGACGCGGCTCGCGTCGGGCAGTGTGCGGAAGTCGAAGATCTCCGCGCCGTTGAGCGTAAAGACCTTCATATATTGGTTTGAGGTGATCCAGTGCAGGGTGGGGAAGAGACTGTTGATCTCCTCCATCAGAACAAGACCGTCCTCAATGCGCGTCGGCACGTCCATTTCCGCGGGAATGCCGGCGCCGTAGCCCGCCACGGCGATCGCGTCCAGATTGAAGCGAAGATCGTCGGTGACGGTATAGTATTCGTACCACGGGATATGCTCGGCGGAATGCTCGATCTCCAGCGAGAGCGTGTCTCCCGCCGAGACCGGCCATGCGGCGATGCGCGTGTCGCTCTCGCGGTCGCGCAGCTCGAGCACGGTGCGCTCGGGCGCGATGCAGGCGAGGAACACGGCAAGCGTCGCAAGAAAGAGCAGTGCAGCCGCGTTTGCGCGGCGGTCAAACCAGCGTTTCATCGTTCCGGTCGTTCGGGAAACGGGCGTGGGCGGAATCTTCCGCCCGCGCCCGCTCACAGATCAATTCTTCACAGGCGGTAAGGGTATGCCGCTTTAGTCGATGTAGCCGTTGTCCTTCCAGAACTGCTCGGCGCCGGGGTGCAGGGGGAGCGTGACATCGTCCACACCGAAGGTGATGTCGATGTTCTTGTCGGCGGCGTTGTGGGAGGCCTTGATGGTGGAGATGTTGGCGAAGATGCCCTCGAGCATATCGTAGACCATCTTGTCGCTCAGATCCTTACGGACGAGCATGATGTTATAGACGAACAGACCCTCGATGTCCTCGGTGTTGTTGTAGGTATTGGCGGGAATGACGGACTTGGCGTAGTAGGGATACTCGGCAACGAGCTTGTCGCGGCCCTCGCCGTCGATGGGAACGACGACCATGTCGTACTGCACGCTCAGATCCATAACGGTCGCGTTGGGAAGACCGGAGGTGACGAACACCGCGTCGCACTGGTTGTTCTTCATGCTGTCGATGGCTTCGCCGTAAGCGAGGTAGTCGGGCGTGATGTCATCGTAGGTGATGCCGTAGGCATTGAGGATCATGCGGGCGTTGACCTCCACGCCGGAGTTCGCCGCGCCGACGCCCACGCGCTTGCCGCGCAGGTCCTCAACGGACTTGATGCCCGTGCCCTCGATGGTGACGAGCTGCACATAGTTCGGCCACAGGCGCATGAGCGCGCGCAGGTCGCTGGCCTCACCCTTGCCCTCGTAGGCGCCGGTGCCGGTGTACGCCTGCATACAGACGTCCTGCATCGCAACAGAGATCTCGCAGTCGCCGTTGAGGATATTCTGAATGTTCTGGCCGGAGGCGTTGGTCGCCTCGGCAGAGGTCTGGTAGCCGTACTCCTTCAGAGCGGTGGCGAACGCGCCGCCGATGGGGAAGTAGATGCCGCTGGTCGGGCCGGTGCCGACGGTGATGAACTCCTTCGCACGCTCGGCGTCGGTCAGACCTTTGATCTCTTCGCTCTGCTGGGAGCTGTCGGGATCGGTGGACGGGGCGGGCTCCTTCTCGCCGCAGGCGACGAGCGAGAGCACCATGATCAGCGCAAGGACAAGGGACAGAAGCTTTTTCATGTTGTTTTCTCCTTTTCTTTTGATTTGTTCGGCTCGGTGAGCCAAAAAGCGGAGATCTTTCCGCCTTTTTCTATTTATGAATAATATGTTAAAATTTTGCCAAATCAATACTTTTTGCGTGAACGGTAGGATTTGACGCGCGAACCGTCAAAAACGGTGTGTTAACGGTATTAGTTCGTTTTTTGCGCGTTTCCAAAGGCTTTTCGCGCCGTTTTTTCCTCTTGAAATGCGGAAAAACACCTGTTATACTTCCCTATATAAAATCAAAACACTGCGGGAGGAGGGCGATGCGCCGTGCAGGACAATCTGATCTTTTCCCTCATCATCAACATCAGCCTGCTCGTGCTGATGGCGACGGTGCTCACCGAGCTGCGCCCGCTGCGCACGATGCTCAAGCAGCAGGATCGCTCGGCGCAGAACCAGCTTATTCTCGGTCTGCTCTTCGGGCTGCTGTCGATCAGCTCCACCTATACGGGACTCTCCTTTCAGGGCGCGGTCGCCAATACGCGCGTTGTCAGCACCGCCGCCGCAGGGCTCGTCGGCGGACCGGTGAGCGGCGTGTGCGCGGGACTGATCAGCGGCGCCCACCGCTATTTTTATAACCCCGAGGGCTTTACCTCCCTCGCCTGCGCCGTCGGCACCTTCTGCTTCGGCATCATCGGCGCGGCAGGCGGACCGTGGTTCAACCGCCGCGGGCGCAGGGCAAGGGATCTCGTGCTCATCACCGCACTCTCCGAGGGACTCCAGTGCGCGCTGATCCTGCTGCTCGCCAAGCCCTTTTCTGCCGCGCTCGCGCTGGAAAAGGCGCTCCTCCTGCCGAAAATGCTCATCAACTCGGTCGGACTGGTCGCATTCATGCAGATACTGGATCGCCTCAACCGCGACCTGACGAACGAGCTCGTCGAGCAGCGTGCCGTCGCGCTGCTCATCGCGCAGGAATGCCTGCCCTATCTGCGCCACGGCATCGGTGACCGCGAGGGCTTGCAGCGCGCGGCCGATATCGTCCACGAAAAGCTGCCGAACTTTCAGGTTGCGCTGACCGACCGCAAAGAGGTCCTTGCCGCCAGCGGCGGCGCGGCGCTCTCGCCGGAGCTGCCGCCCTCCGTGCGCATGGCGATCGAGGAGGAGCGCTCCGTCGTGCGCGAATACCTCCCCTCGATGCCCGGACTCGCGGCGCTCGCCGTGCCGCTGCGCCAGGACGAGCGCGTGATCGGCGCGCTGATGCTGCGCGTCCCGACCGGTCCGAGCCTTGTGCTCGACGCAGATGTCCGCACGGCGGAGGGGCTTGCTCAGCTCTTCTCCGCCATGCTCGAGCTGGGCGAAACGGAGCACCAGATCTCGCTGCGCAAGCAGGCGGAGCTGCGCGCGCTGCAATCGCAGATCAATCCGCACTTCCTCTTCAACGCCCTCAGCACCATCTCCGCGCTCTGCCTCACCGAGCCCGAGCGCGCCCGCAAGACCATTCTCGTCCTTGCCGACTACTTCCGCCAGACGCTCACGATCAACGAGCCCTTCGTCACGCTCGAGCAGGAGATCTCCAATGTGGACAACTACCTCATGCTGACCGAGGCGCGCTTTGAGGGCGCGCTCCATGTGAGCTGCGAGCTGCCGGACGATCTGCACGCGCTGCGCCTGCCGCCGCTCATTTTGCAGCCGATCGTCGAAAACGCCGTGCGCCACGGCTTCGTCGCGGTCGATGACCGCCGCGTGGAGATCGTCATTCGACAGGACGGGGAGCGCGCCTACATTCGCGTCAGCGACCACGGCCACGGCTTTCCGGACGAGGTGCTGCGCAAGCTCGACGATCCCGCCGACCCGACCTACACCGGCCTCTTCAATGTCCGCAAGCGCCTGCGCAGCATCTACGGCGCGCACTGCGGCTTCACCATCGAAAGTACGCCCCACGGCTCCACCGTCGCCGTGTCCATTCCGCTCGTCCCGCCTTCTATGCCCAAATCACCGGAAAAGGAGGTCTCCTCGTGCGCATTGCAGTGATCGACGATGAAAAATACTCCCGCGTGGAGCTTCACCACCAGATCGACCGCCTTCTGCCGCAATCCGAGGTGGTCGAGGCGGTCAGCGGTGCGCAGGCGATGGAGCTGCTGGAAAAGCAGAGCTTTGATGTGCTCTTCATCGATGTCCACCTCGGCGATATGGAGGGGACGACCGTTGCCGCGCTCGCCCGCCGCCTGATGCCGCAGGCGAAGATCATCTTCGCCACCGCCTTTTCCGAATACGCCGTGCGCGCCTTCGAGCTGCGCGCGGACGACTACATTCTCAAGCCCTTCGACCCCGACCGCATTCGCGCCGCGCTCGAGCGCTGTGCCGAGCCGCCCGCCGCGCCCGCACTCACGCGCATCGCCGTGAGCAGCAACCGCAGCACGACGCTCCTCGACCTGAGCGACATCACCTGCATCGAAACGGACGGTGTCGGGCGAGGCTGCGTGCTGCACACGCTCTCCGGCAAGACCTATAACGACAGTGTCTCCCTCTCCGAATACGAGAGCCGGCTCGGCGCGCAGGGCTTCTACCGCATTCACAAGACCTGCCTCGTCCAGCTCCGCTATGTGGACAGCATCTTCCCCTGGGCGAGCAACGGCTTCGCCCTGCGAATGCGCGGCGCGAGCACCGTGCTGCCCATCAGCCGCGACCGCGTGCGCGAGCTGCGGCGGCTGCTGAGTATCTGAAAAAACCGCCCGTGCCTCCTTTGATATGCTACCCCCATAAGAAAATACCGACACAAGCAAAGGGCACTCTCCCATCGGGAGAGTGCCCTGATATCATTTGCGGGGGAGCTCACGCGCCCATGGCGATGAGCTCGGCGAGCGTGACCTCGTAGACGAGCGGTATCGCGTCGCCCTCGCTCTCGCTCTGCTCCGGCTCGCTCTCGAGCTCTGCAGGAGCCGCTTCGGTCGGCTCGCTCCGGCTGAACTCGAGGAAGGAGAACTCCTCGGTGGAGGATGCGTTGGCGCGGAGCCGATCGAGCAGACTGCCCGACGCACCGTCCTCGTCGGAGGCGGGTACATTCTCCGCCGCTGTCGTATCCACCGCGGCGGAGAACCAATCGTCGTCCAAGGCCGCCTTGCTCGCGGGAGGAGCAAACCAGTCATCGTCCAAGGCCGCCTTGCTCGCGGGCGGAGCGAACCAATCGTCGTCCGCCGCCTTGCTCGCGGGAGGTGTGAACCAGTCATCGTTCAAAGCAGCCATGCTCGCGGGAGGCGTGAACCAGTCATCGTCCAAGGCCGCCTTGCTCGCGGGCGGTGTGAACCAATCGTCGTCCGCTGCCTTGCTCGCGGGAGGCGTGAACCAATCGTCGTCCAAGGCCGCCTTGCTCGCGGGCGGAGCGAACCAATCGTCGTCCGCTGCCTTGCTCGCGGGCGGCGCGAACCAATCGTCGTTCAAAGCCGCCTTGCTCGCGGCGCCGGCGAGGATCGCGTCGGCTGCGGCGGAAGCGGGCTTCCCGCCCAGCTCGGACTCGACCTCCTGACGCACCGCGCGGCGGATCTCACCCACCAGCGCCTCGAAGCCGTAGCGCTGCAGCGACTCCGGCGAAAACGCGCCGTCGGACGCGCTCTCCTCCGGTACGAGGGCACCGCGCGGCTTTTCCGCGCCTGCCCCGACCGCCTCGGGTGCGGCAGAAAGCGCCTCTTCCTCGTCCAGCTCCACGAAGTTGACGCTGTTTGCGCGGAAATCGGGCAGCTCCTCGTCTTCCGTTTGCTGCGGCGCGTCCTGCGTGCCGCTCGCGGCGGCAGCCTCCCAGTCCGCGCGCAACTCGCGCGCGTCGCCGATGGCGTCCTCCCACGCCTTCGCGCCCTCCTCGCCGCCAAAGTAGTGGCTCTCATAGAGCGGCACGGAGAACATATCCTCCACGCTCTTCGGTGTTTCGATGCGGATACCGGCGCGGCTCGTGGGACCTGTCACCACGAACGCCTGTCCGCGCGGGGCGGAGATGATCTGCTCCTGCTCGCTCTCGTTGATGCCGCCCGCCTTTTCATAGAGCGTGCAGAGATCGTGCATATCGTTCGGCGCGAGCGAGAAGATGAGGCTGTACTGGCAGGCGTTGATGATGGCGGTGGACTTGCGCGCCAGCTCCTCGCTGCCGACAAAGTCCTTGATGTTCTGCGTAATGACGATCTGCATACCGTTATACTTACGGATACGCTTGGCGAGCTGGAACATGAAGTCCAGCGCCAGGGGATACTTGGTGTCGATGAACACATGCGCCTCGTCGATCACGACGATGATCTTGCGGTTCGCGCCGTACTTGAGGTTATACTCGCGGTTTTTGATGATCTCGTTGTCCAGATACTTCAGCACCAGCAGCATCTGCGCGTTTGCGACCGTGTTGTTGCGGTTGGCAAGCAGCGTCTGGAAGTTGAAGACGATGAAGTTTTCCACGGTCGAGAGCGTCGAGGGCCCGTTCCAGATACCGGCGTTGCGCCCGCCGGTGGAGAATTTGGCAACATAGTTCATCAGCACGCGCAGATTGCTCTTGAGATAGTCGCTCTTCGTGCGCTGGAATTCCTCCAAAATGCAGTCGTAGAGATCGTCGAAGATGGGGTAATCCTCCGCCCGCAGCTCCGAAAGATTGGTGTACTGATCGATGCCCTTTTGACTGTAGACGCGAATGATGAGGTTATTGAGATACTCCATCGCGTCGCCGTCGATGTCCGGCAGGATCTGACGGAAGAACTCCTCCAAAAACTGAAGGTGCGCGGCGAACGAGCTCGTCTCCTCGCCGTCGGCGGCCTCATCGTCCTCAAGCGAGGTGATGATGTGGAAGGGGTTGATGCGCCCATGCGAGGCGTTGGCGGTGTTGATGAACTTGCCGTGCAGATTCGCGGCCAGCTCCGTATACTCATTTTCGGGGTCGAGCACAAAGATCTTGGCATCGTCCGCGGCGAGATTCGTGAGAATGCTCTTGGTCGCGTAGGACTTACCGCCGCCGGACTTACCGACGATGACCATGTTGGAGTTGACGCGCTCGCTGTCGCGGCGGAAGAAATCGAGGAAGGCAGGCACGCCATCGCTCGAGCCGAGGTGCAGTCCTCCCGCGTCGTTGATGTTCGCGTAGATCCACGGAAACACGCCCGCCACGGTGCTGCCCGGAACGCCGCGCGCCTTTTTCGCGAACGGGTCGTAGCCGTTGACCTGCGTGGCGACATAAGCCTCGAACTGCTGCCCCGTGAGGTCGGTCAGGCGGAAGCCCTGCTCGGAGAAGGTGCGCTTGATGTCCTTTTTCATGCCGCTGATGCGCGGCAGGATCGAGGAGGGCGGCTGCGGAACGAGGAGCTTGTTGTCGCGCGTGGCGGCGATGTCGTAGCCGGTGATATAAAGGTTCATCGCCATCAGGCTCTCGTTGTTGTTTTGCAGCATCACGAGCAGCTCCGAGAGCGTATCGATGTGCGTTTCCAGCTCTAACACGCGGCTGGAAACGGCGGTCTTGGCAAGCTGACTGTTCAGCTCGCTGATGGAGCGGTCGATGGCGCGAATGGACTTATCGCGATCCATCTGGCTGAACTTCATCACGACCTTCGTCCCCGGCATATCGAAGAGCGCCGCGCCCCAGGCGTCGTCCACTAACAGCGGATAGTTCAGCACGCGGAAGTTGTGCGTGATGATGCTGCTGACCTCTGCCGTGCGCATCTTGATCTCCAGCGACTCCGGCAGGATAAAGTAGGGATAGTCGGCGGGAGAGCACGAGTCGATCTCGCGCTCGTCGAAGTCCACGCTGTTCGTGTAGCGCAGAAAGACCGCCAGCTCCTTATCGTCCAGCCGGTGGGGGGAGAGCTCGCCCATCTGCAAGGAGGTGAGCGCCGTGGCGACCTGATTTTCAAGCTGCCGCCGGTCGCTGTCGAAGAGGACCAGATAGAAGTGCGGCACAAGCACCTTGTCCTCATAGTTGATGTCGTTGAGCGAATTGATGCGGTCGTACACGACCTCGATGCGCGCTTTGAGCTCCTCCTCGGAGAAGATGCCGCGCTCGTAGCTCTCCTTGAGCGATTCGATCTTCCGATATTCGCCCGCGATGTACTCGTCGAGCACCATCGGCCGCTCGATCTTGACAAGGTTCGCCGCGTATCTCGCGCCCACGCTGCGGATCACGCTGCCGAGCGCGCGGTCGATGGAATTGCTGCGGCGGTGGGGACTGAAGAAGCGAAACTCCACCGCGGGGATCTCGATGGCGGCACCGAAATACTCGTTGGAGTAGTTGATGAGCCCGCCGCGGATCTCCGTGATCATGGTCATCTTCTGGATATCCTTGCGGTGGAGCGCCTGCTCGGCGAGCTTGGAGGCGTAGTAGCGCTCCTCCGCCTCGCGCTTGCGGCGCGCGCGAATGGGAGCCTTCTCCGCCTCGGAGACCTTCTTGCTCTTGAGCAGCTTATCCTCTGCCTTGCGAGCCTTCTTCTCCACCTTGGCAAGACGCTTGCGCGCCTTTGCCGCCGCGCGGCGCTCCTGCGCGGACATCGGCTGCTCCTCGTCCGCCGAGCCCTCCTCGGCTTCGTCCGTGGACTCTTCAGCCTCGTCCGGCTTCGCGTCGGCATCAGGCGTATCGACACCGTCGGGCGGCGCATCGGCGGCAGGAGCCTCCGGCTCCTGCGCCGCGTCGGATTTCAAATGCTTTTTGCCCTTCTTTTTCGCCTTTTTCCGCTTCCCGCCGACCGCCTGCGCGCCGTCGAGCTTCTGATAGCGGCGCTCATGCGAGAAGTGACGCAGGAGCTGCAAGAGGAACATATAGTTCGGCTCCTCGTCGATGCGCGCGAGCAGCAGCGCAAAGAGGAAGAAGAGCCCTAACTCGATCCAGCCCTTCCACGGCAGGGAAGAGATGAAGACGAAGAACATGATAAGGATCCCGAAAAATCCAACCAGAATGTCCGCAAGAGATACACCACGGAAAAACTCTGTGGAGACCTTTGTCTTTTTGGGGATAATACGCATAGCTTCACCTCAATTCACTGCGGTCGTTATGACTTTCCGTCGGGCCGCTTGGGCAGCGGCTTGCTCGGCGGAGTCGGCTTCGGCGGAGTGGGCAGCGGCTTATTGGGAAGGACGGTCTGACCGGAGGCTGCCATGTTCTGCCGGACAGCTCCGCGGGCACTGCCCGCGCTGCTTCGCGTCTGCGGCGGAGTGGGCAGCGGCTTATTGGGAGGGGAGGTCTGACCGGAGGCTGCCATACTCTGCCGGACGCTTCCGCGCTCTCCGCCTTCAACGGCGCGCGCTCTTGCCTGTGCGGCAGGAGGCGGCGGGGGAGGATTCGGGGGCAGCGTCCGCCCGCTGGCGGTCGTCGCGCGCCCGCCCGTGTAGTCCGGACCGCCCGCGTCGCGTGCGCGCTGCGGGAGCGCTCCGTCACCGCCATCGCCGCCGGGGGCATAGCGCGGGTCGCGCTCGATGGCGGCCTCGGAGGGCTTCGTACCGGCAAGTGTATTGAGCTCGCCGGCGCGCGCCGTCGACTTGTCGGCGGCGTCCTGCATTTTCCGCGCCGATGCGCGCATGGCGTCCACGCGGTCCTTGCTGTATCCGTTGGCGGCCATGCGGTCCGCTCTGGCGAACTGCGCGTCCGCCTGACTCTGCTGGCGCTGCGCCTGACGCGTGGCGATCTTGGCCTTGGTCTCGGCCTTATCCATGCGCCGCTTATCCGTGTTCGCAAGATACTTCGCGCCCTTGGTAAGACCGGCGGCGGTGCCGACCGCGGCGCGCGGCGCACGCGTCGCCCAGCCCATGACCTTGCTGCCGATCTGGCCTTCCTGCTGAATGGCGGCCATGCCGGGATTGCCGGCGAGTATGCCGATGATGACGCCGCCGGACTGCAATACCGCCCACGCGCCGCCGAGGATCATCAGAAGCTGCGCCATGTGGTTGAGCAGCGCGCTGTCCGCGCCCGAACCGGCGAAGAACACCAGATCGCTGCTGACGATGACCGGAATGATGATGAGATAGAGGCGCATGGCGATGATGATGCCAAAGCCCGAGAAGAGCTGGATAATGAACGCCTGCGTCCAGCTCTGCCACTTGCTGCCGTCGTCCATCGGCATACTTGCCACGAACAGCGGCGCGGTGATGTAGAGCAGCAGCAGATTGAACAGACGCACGATGAAGGTGAAAATGCAGATCGCCATGACGATGAGAAAGACGATACAGGCGATGTAGCCGATGAGATAGTCCATCTTCCAGAGATTGAAGTCCTTGCGGACTTGATCGAGGTCGTTGTAGCTCTTCTCGCCGGAGATATAGCCCTTGCGGATCGTGTCGTTGAAGTCGCCGTTATCGTAGATGGAGTTGTTCGAGGCCTGCATTCCCGTGATGAGGAAGATGAGCGTATCGGTCTCGATGCTCGCCGGCGTTGAGAAGTGTGCCGTTTTGAGCGGCGCGAAATCGCCGTAGGTGAGCAGCTCGAGGTTGACGATGCGGAAGGCGTTCGCCACATCGGAATAATAGGTGTCCAGATTCAGGTCCTTTGTCAGATCCGCCGAGGTCGCCAGCAGCGTCAGCGCGCCCTGCCAGGTGTAGTGCCCGTTGTCGTCGAGCGGATAATCGTAGTTGAACAGACCGCTCTCGTGCAGGCTCAAAAGATCGACGCGAATGGCGTTGAAGCAGCTATTGATGTTATAGCGGCTCTCGGAGGAGGGGTTGGCGGAATAGTTTGCGACCGTCGCGAGGATCTTGGTCATGGTCGCGTATTCCTCTTCGGTGAAGCTCCGGTCCTCCTCCCTCTGGTGGAGGATCTCGGCGTTCTCCATCGCGTAGTTGATGCGGTCGAGCAGGACATTGGTAATGTTGATCGCCGCCACGGTGCCGGCGTTGAGCATCACGATGATGAGCATACAGCGCAGGAAATTGCTGATGATCTGCCCCACGGACTGCTTCACCGAGCCGGTGACATCGGTGCTCTTGCGCGCAAGCTGCACGATGCAGAAGCCGAAGGCCAGCACAACGGCGATCAGCGCCATCGCCCAGAAGGCGTTGGTCACCGCGCTGTGCCCGAAAAAGACATTGAACAGGAACTCGGAGTTTCCCTTATAGAAGATCTTCGCGGTGCCGGCGAACACATCGAAGAAGGACTCGATGAAGTCCACCAGATTCAAAAATGCCTGTAAGAGCTTATAGAGCAGGACAAAGACCCAGTCAAAGAGCATTTCCCGAAGCCATTCTTTCATAAATCGGAGACCTCCTTTGCGTTTGCCCGCGCGTTACTTATCCCACACGGGGATGCTTTCGGATATAGCGGGAGTAGGCGCACAGGCTCATGATGCCCGCTGCGACAAGGGCGATCGCGGTCAGCGCGCTGATGTTCAGGTAAACATGAATGGTAAAGTCATAATCGGTGTGGTTGCCCGCGCGGTCATAGACCGCAAGGTGATAGGTGCCGGCCTCGTCGATCTCCGTGTCGGCATAGAGGATCGTGGTCGTTTTTCCGCTCTTTTGGTCGGTGAGCAGGATATAGGCGTCCTGCTCCAGATCGGTGAGCGTCACGGCGGAGTGCGCCTCGCCGTTCACCACCTCGGGGAGCAGGAGCGTGGGCGCGACAGTGTCGAGCGTGAACTCCACGGTGTAGCGCCGGTCGATCGCGGGACAGGACCAGCAGATCTCGTAATCCCCGTCCTCAAGAAGCTGAGTGTAGTTGTTGTATTCGGGCGTCAGCTCCTCTCCGTTGAGGCGCACATAGGTGAAGGCAAAGCCCGAGGGGAGCGCGAATTCGCTCATGCCGCCCGCCAGCTCGCCGAGCAGACGGAACGAGAACGAGACGCTCTCGGAGGAGTTGCTCTCGCGCACATCAAGAAGATAGCTGCCCGCTTCGGTGATGTCCGTCAGGTCGGCGCCGCTGAGCGCGTCGCCGTTGCGGTAGAGCACCGCGGAGAGCCCGCCCGGGATCGTGAAGGAGACCTTCTGCGCGCCGGCGTTGAGGATCGCGCCGTTCGGAATGGAGCTCGTGAACGAGCGCGCGCCGACCTCGTTTACATAATGCTTCTGCGCGAGGTCATAGCCGTAGGCACCCTCCCGCAGCGTGACATAGTCGGGGTCGTCTCCGGTCAGGCGGCTTCCCGCGGGAAGCCCCGTCAGGGGATCGAGCGGGCCGGAATAGGTGACATCTGCCGCGTCGGAGACGACCGGCGTCTCCGGCTCCGGCAGCTCCGCGCCGTCCTCCGGCGCGGCGAGCGCGGGCAGGGAGAGCGCCGGCAGCAGCGCTGCCGCGAGCAGGAGCGAAGCAAGTTTTCTGCGCATAGTAGACCTCCTTTGCGCGCTCATTCCTCGTCCTCCTTCGGGACCATGAGCTTGTTGCGGCGGACGATGTCGTAAAAGACGCGGTCGGCATGGAACACATTGGAGCGGACCTCCGTCAGGTCCATCTGTCCCATCTGATAGAGCGGGCACTTGTAGCTGGGCGTATACTGCGTTTTGAGCGGGAAGTTGCCGAAGGTGACGATGATGGCGTTGCCCGTGGAATCCTTGTTGTTGAGCTTTTGCAGCTCCGAGGGATAGATGAGCGGGCGCGTCTGGAGCTGCGTCGAGACATTCACCTCGCCGTCCTTGCCGGTCGAGGAGGACGAGACGCTGCGCGTCGAGACCGTCACATTGCCGCACAGCTCGGAGAATTCCTTGCAGGTGCCGATGTCGTTCGAGCCGATGAACATTTTCATGCCGCAGTTGGACTTGACGATGTCCGCCACCTGCTCGCCGTAGACATTGTTGAGCTGCGAGTAGCTCTGCACGACCATGTTGAACCAGATCTTGCGCGAGCGGCCGACGGTGATCATCTTGTCGAACTTCTCGATCTTGGGCATATTGCCGAACTCATCGAGAATGAAGTAGACATTGCGCGGCAGAGAAAGGTCCTCGCGCGCGGAGGCGATCTTGATGAGCGCCTTGTAGATGCACAGGATAAACACCGCGGCGAGCCCGTGGCGCGTATCCTTCTCGTCGGGGATCTTCATAAAGAGCGCCGTGGGACGCTCGGCGAAGGCTGCGGGGTCGATATCGGTCGCGGAGGTCAGCGCGCAGAGGCCTCGGTCGTTGAACATACTGAGCTTATCGAACGCGATCGACATATAGCTCGAGAGCGTCGCTTCCGCCGCCGAGACCACCTGACGCGAGAGCGTCACCGCCTGCGAGAGCGGGCTGCGCCCGTCGAAATACGCCTTGAGCTCGCGGAAATTGTCCTCGCTGTTGGCGATGATCTTGTTGATGTTGAAGAAGTTGAACTTCTCCTTCGTCATGCCCAGCTCCGGCACCTCGCTGTCCTCGAGCATGGCAAGGCAGGTGGCCATGATGATCGAGCGCGCGCCCTTTTCCCACACGGGATCGTCCTTGCTCTCGATGGGGCAGATGACGGAGATGAGGTCGTTGAGGTCCTCATACATTTCGTCGTAAATTTTCTGCCGCGCGACGCTGATCTCGTCAATGAGCTGCTGTCGGTCGGCCCAGGCCTTGCCGCGGTACTCATACCACTGATTGTCCGGCAGGATCGTCCCCACCCAGGTGAGGTCGGGATAGCTCTCGGCGCTGTCGTTATGTACGAAGATGCCGCGCCCCGCCTCCACATACTCCTGATACATATCCCAGATGGACTCGAGCGGATTCCAGCGGTAGGAGGAATAGGTGTCGCGCAGGTCGAGCACCTTCACATCGTAGCCTCGGCTCTGGAGATACTTGCTGTGGAGCGAGAACAGCTCGCCCTTCGGGTCGGTCATGATCATCGACGAGCCCGCCGAGGTCGCGGCGAGGATCTGGATCATGGGGTTGATGAAGGTCGTGGTCTTACCGGAGCCGGTCGCGCCGATGATGAGCGAGTGCGCCCCGCCGAGGAGATTGACCTGCAAGTGCCCCTTTTTATCGAGCACCGCGCGCACGGGCACGCCGTCCTTGCTCGACGCGGCGGCATTTTCATAGTCGAAGCCGGGGAAGTAGCGCTCGCGCTCCTTGTCGGTGAGGAAGCGGCTGTTCTCCAGAGGACTGTCCACACTGTCGGCCTTGCCGCCGAGGAGCTTTTTCATGCCGCTCTTCTTCTTGCCGAACACAAGGTAGAAGAGAAAGAGCAGCAGCACGACGCAGCCGCCGAGCACCCAGGTCTGCGAGTGCAGCAGAGCGCCGGGGTCGAAGAAGAGCGAGAGGGAGAAGCCCTCTTCATAAAAGCGCTGCACGCTGAACAGCGGCGTATAGAGCACCATGCCCGCGATCGCGGCGATGCCCACGAGCATCAGCGCCAGCCCCGCCAGCTTGAGCAGCAGCTTGAGCGTGAGCAGCTTGAGAAGCGTTTTGATCATATATCTTGTGCCTCCTTTCCGGCAGCAGCCGGTCTGAGTGAGCTTCTGACACTATCATACAACAAAAGCGCCCGTTTGGGGAGGTTGATTTTGCGGGAATGGTGCAGATTTTGAAAAGCGGATTGCGCGCGGGGAAAAAACTTGATAGCATACAAGACGATCAGAAAGAACAGCGGGCCTCTGCGCCCGATCCCGGAAAGGAGACTCTTTATGATGAAAGGAACGACGAACCGCGCGCGCAGGCTCCTGAGTGCGCTGCTCAGCGCAGTGCTCCTGCTCGGTACCGTGACGGTGCCGGCCTCCGCCGCCGGCGTGAACGACGAGCTCAAAAGCCATGCGCTGACCCTCGCGGGCAGCGGCGCTTATAAGGGCACGGGCAGCGTGATCAACTCCGGCAAGAGCATGGCGGACTTCGCGCTGCAGGAAACGGAGCCGAGCGCGAGCCGCAAGCTCTATGTCATCGAGGTCAAGACGACGAAGGGCTATGTCAACGCCGACGGTCTTTCCGCGCGCAGCGCCGACCGGCTGGACTGCTCCGTATTCTTCACCGGAAGCGACGGCAAGGTCTACTGGACGGACGATTTCGACTTCACCAAAAACGCCGCGCAGTTCATGGGCAGGAACGCGGTCGCCTCCGGCGGGACGGATCTTCTCTCCATCTCTCTGCCGTATTTCTGCACGCAGATCGTCGGCATCTACTTCCACAAGGCGGGCTCCGGCTCCGCCAAGGCCGCGTGGTCGGCGGAGTGGGTGCGCGTGGCGCAGATCACCGCCGTTGACGGCAGCGACGATATCGGCGCGCTCAAAACGGAGAACGGACAGAAGACCCGCGCCTTCAGCGGCAGCTACAAAGCGGGCGTCTCCAACCTCACGGAGCTGGACAACAACGAGTGGGGCAGCCATTTCTGGGCGCTCAACACCGGCAGCGGCTCCGTCGTCAGCGACACCAAGGGCATCACCGCCGGCAGCAGCGCGAAGGGGGCGTATCTCCTCGAGATCGTGACGGGGGAGAAGGGCTATTCCTTCGGCTCCGGCAACGGCGGCACCGTCTCCGTCACCTATAAGGACACCGCGGGCAAGAGCGCGACGGAAACGACCGATTTCGTCAAGGCGATGACGGCGCTCTATCCCGACACGACCCTCAAGGACGCGGCGGGCAAGAGCAACTGGTCGAGCATCTCCAATAAGGACTGGCTGCGCCTGTCCGACAAGGAGATGACGGGGCTTGCCTCGGGCTACCTCGGCAATTACTTCACGGCGACGAGCTGCAAGCAGACCGCCTTTGCGCCCTACACCGCCACCACCCTCCAGCTGACGCTGCCCAAGAACATCAACGAGATCACCTCCATCACGCTCACGCTCGACAATAACGACAGCATGAGCGTGCAGAGCATACGGCTGATCGATGTGTTCACCCTTTCGGAAAAATACTTCAACGGCGGTCTGAGCACCGAGCGGAGCTGCGACTGGAACGGCTATCTGGTCGCCGAGACGAGCAGCGGCACGCGCACCGTCAACCCCAAGGGCTCGTGGACATGGACGAAGGGCAAGAGCTCCGCGACCGGACTTGACAGCCACGCCTACGGCGCGCGCAGCATGATCTTCAACAGCACCACCGTCACCGGCGTCGGCGTGAGCGTTCAGTTCGCCGACATTGCCGGCGCGGGCATCGAGACGCTGCTGGCAGGCAACCTCACGAGCTACGCGGATAAGGACATCACCTTCGGTCTCAAGGACGCGATGAAGACCAAGTACGGAGACGATGCGGTCAAGGCGCTGCACAACCTCGGCGCTTTTTATAAAGAGCCCATGACCCTCGAGGTCACTTATAAGGACACCTTCGACTGCACGCGCAAGGTCTCCGTCCCCTTCATGACGACGTATCTGCTCAACGCGCTGACGCACAGCGGCGGCAAGCTCACCGGCGGGAGCTGGGAGACCTGGATCGCCGGGATCCTCCAGCAGAACGAGAGCGCAGCGCTTTTGCTGCGCCTGAACGAGTATAAGAGCATGGTGGGCGTCAAGCTCACCTACGGCAGCGCGCCGAGCGGCTTCACCTCTTTGAACACCGCCGCCATCGATACCGCCAACGACAGCATCGCCGTTGAGAATATCTGCGTGTACGAGAATGCCAACACCGCCAATTTCAAGAGCGCCTACGATAAGACCAAGCTCGCCGTCGCGCTCACGACCTCGCTGACACCGGCCTATTCATGGAGCGCCGAGAGCGAGCAGGGCAGGAAGCTCTCCGGCGGCGGCGCGATCACGGCGACCCTTGCCGACGAGACGCTCAAAGCCGGCACGCCCAGGGCGCGCAGCTTCACGAACAAATATCTGGTCAGCATCAAAACGCCCGACATCGAAAACGCCGACACCAAAGACGATATTGATGTCAGCATCTCCTACACCGACACCAGCGGCGCGCAGAAGAGCACGCCCGCCTACGCGATGCGCTCGCTCGTCAACGCCTTCTACGGCGCGGGCGTGACCGACACAATGCCGATCGCCAACAGCGAGCAGTATTTCCGCCACATGCGCCGCGGCGCCACCGCCGAGTTCGTGATCGAGCTTGCCAATGTCGATACCATCGACTCCATCACCTTCAAGATCAACGGCAGCAGCGCGGTGCAGTTCGACAACTGGCAGCTTGAGTCCGTGACCGTCTACCGGCTCAGCTCGCTCGCTCAGCGCACGGGTACGCGCACGAGCGAAAACGGCGTCTATTCCTACATCACCTGGGCGCGCAGCCACAACTCCGCCGAGGCGGATAAGGTCGCGAGCGCCCGCCAGAGCGTGCTGTTCTACAGAAATAATCCCACAAAGACCGTCAGCTTCACCGGCTACAGCGAGACCGGCGAGGAGATCAAGCCCGACCTTCCGACCAAGGAGGAATCGTATATCACCACGATCCCCACCCAGATGACCTACGAGGATACGCTCAAGGATCTGGGCCTTGCGATGGTCAAGTGCAACTACCGCATCGATGTCGAGGTCTCCGACCTCGAGGACGCGGGCAGCACGAACTACTTCTACTTCCAGCTCGTCTTTGAAAACGGCGCGAGCGGCGTCGTGCTCGCCAACCAGCAGCTCGCCTCCGACTCGTTCCGCCGCGGCTGCACGGAATCCTTCCGCATCAAGACCACGCAGAACTACGGCGACATCAAGGCCGTGCGCA
>CAYWAS010000017.1:0-34766 GCA_964455915.1 uncultured Oscillibacter sp.
GCCTCGGTGTTGCCGTACATGGAGGCGTAGGCGATCATGACGCCCTTCTCCTCGGGCTCGTAGCGGCTCCACTTGTCATACTTGTCGATGAAATAGCCCAGATCCTTGCGCCACACCGGACCGTGGAGCGGGCAGACATATTGGATCTTATCCAGAATGCCGCCGGCCTTCTTCAGCAGAAGCTGGATATGCGGGCCGTACTTGCCGACGATGTTCGTCAGATAGCGGCGAGCCTCATCAAGCCAGTCGCGGTCGAAGTTCACCTCGTCGGCGAAGAGCTTGCCGTCCAGCGCGATGAACGAGCCGAAGGCATCGGCGGAAAACAGAACGCCGTTTGTGATATCGAAGGTCACCATGGCCTCCGGCCAATGGACCATGGGCGCCATCACGAAGGTGACGGTGTGGCCGCCGAAGCAGTGGGTGTCGCCCTCGGTCACGGTGCGCGTCTCGTGGGCGTCGGGGTGGAATCCGAACTGCCGCATGAACATGAAGCCCTTCTCGGTGGAGATGATCTTCACCTTGGGCCAGCGGGCGAGCACCTGCTCTATGCTGGCGGCGTGGTCGGGCTCCAGATGGTTGACGACCAGCCAGTCCAGCTCGCGGCCCTGAAGAAGATGGTCCAGATTTTCCAGCATCTGGCGGCAGGCGGACCAGTCCACGGTATCAAAGAGGACGGTCTCCTTGTCCAGCAGCAGATAGGCGTTGTAGCTGACGCCTTTGGGAATGGGGTGAATGTTTTCAAACAGATGGGTGCGGTGGTCGTTGGCACCAACCCAGTACAGATCGTCGGTCACTTTACGAACACAATACATAATTCGTTCCTCCTCGTCAATCAGGCTTCAATGAAATGTTCCTTGGTCTCGGAGCACTCGGGGCAGACCCAGTCCTCGGGCAGCTTCTCAAACAGCGTGCCGGGGGCGATCTCGGAGCCCTCGTCCCCCAGAGCGGGGTCGTACACATAGCCGCAGCCGCCGCAGACATAGCTCTTGCCGACAGGGGTGGGCTTGGGCGGAGCGGGTCGCTTCATCTTCACCATGGCGGGAGCGGGAGCCTTCTCGGCGGTGCCGCCCAGAGCCTCGGTGAGCAGGGGCAGGATCTCCGTCACATCGCCCACGATGCCGTAGTCACAATTCTTGAAAATGGGGGCATTGCCGTTCTTGTTGATCGCCACGATGGTCGAGGCGTCCTTGATGCCCTTGAGGTGCTGAGAAGCACCGGAGATGCCGCAGGCGATATACAGATTCCCCATGAACTTCTGACCGGACATACCCACATAGCGGTTCAGCGGGACATATTTCAGCGTTTCGGCCACGGGACGGGAGGAGCCGACGGCGGCACCGGCCGCCTTTGCCAGATCCTCGATCAGCTTCATGTTCTTCTTGTCCCCGATGCCCTTGCCGGCGGACACGACCCGCTCGGCCTGCGTGATGGGCGTATCCATGGGGATCCCCACGGTGAAGTCATGGCCGTCCTTCTTCAAAGCCGCGACCAGCTCGGCCACCTTCTGCGCGGCATCTCCGTCGCGGAAGATGTGGCGCTTGCGGATACCGGTGATCGGCGCGGGCTTCTTGGCCGCGGAGCGGCTGCCGCCCTCGCTGCTCCTGCCCAGCTTGCCCAGCAGATGGGAGGCGATGACGACCCGCTGCACCTCGTTGGTGCCCTCGTAGATCGTGGTGATCTTGGCGTCGCGGTAGGCACGCTCCACCTCCATGCCCTTGAGGAAGCCGGAGCCGCCGAAGATCTGCAAAGCGTCGTTGCACACCTCCAGCGCGATGTCGGAGGCATACATCTTTGCCATGGCGGACTCCATGCCGTAGGGGACATGAGCCTCCTTCATCTCGGCGGCGGAGTAGACCAGGAAGCGGGCGCAGCGCAGCTTGGTCGCCATGTCCGCCAGCTTGAAGGAGACGCCCTGATTGACGCCGATGGGATTGCCGAACTGGACGCGCTCCTTGGCGTAGGCCAGCGCCTGCTCAAAGGCTCCCTGCGCAATGCCCAGCGCCTGCGCCGCAATGCCGATGCGTCCGCCGTCCAGCGTGGCCATGGCGATCTTAAAGCCCTGACCCTCTTTGCCCAGCAGATTCTCCTTGGGAACCTTCACATCGTTGAAGATCAGCTCGGCCGTGGAGGAGGAGCGAATGCCCATCTTGTCGTAGTGGTCGCCGAACTCGAAGCCCTTCCAGCCCTTCTCCACGATGAAGGCGGAGATGCCGCGGGTGCCGATATCGGGGGTGGTGACGGCGAAGACCACATAGGTGTCCGCCTTGGGAGCGTTGGTGATAAATATTTTGCCGCCGTTGAGCAGCCAGTGGTCGCCCTTGTCCACGGCGGTGGTCTCGGTGCCGCCCGCATCGGAGCCGGCGTTGGGTTCGGTCAGACCGAAAGCGCCGATCTTCTCGCCCTTGGCCAGAGGGACCAGATACTTCTGCTTCTGCTCCTCGGTGCCGAAGGCGAAGATGGGCCAGCTTCCCAGGGATACATGGGCGGAGAGAATGACACCGGCGCCGCCGTCTACACGGGCCAGCTCCTCCACAGCCATAGCGTAGCTGAGGATATCAAGTCCGGCGCCGCCGTATTCGCGGGGATAGGGCAGACCCATCCAGCCTAACTTGCCCAGCTTTTTTATCGCATCGGTGGGAAACTCGTTCTCCTTGTCCAGCAGGAAAGCGATGGGCTTGATCTCCTCCTCGGCAAACGCCCGGAATTTGCTGCGCAGCTCCTCATGCGCGGGGGTGGTTTGAAACAGCATACCTTGTACCTCCTTAGATGGTTTTGTCGATTTCGCATCTATACTTGACAATAATTGTCCAGTTTCAAAGTAAAAAACAGCCTTACGACAGCAGGGACATCAGGCTGTGGGCGCGGAGCTCGTCGTTCAGCCTGTCCTGGATCAGCGCGAGCCGGCAATGGATCCCGCAGCCTCCGTTCCGTTCCGCCCAGGGGCAGCGGAAGCCGGAGGCGAAGCAGGCGTTGATATCACAGCGCTCCTCCATCGCGGCCATCAGATCGTACAGGGAGACCTTCGTCAGATCTGCAGACAGCCGGCAGCCGCCCTCCACGCCCCGCGTGATCTGCACCAGACCCGCGCGCGCGAGCTTTTTGATGATCTTGTAGGCGAACTGCTGCGGGACCATCGCGCGCTCCGAGAGCTCGCCCACGGATCTTTTTTCCCCGTCCAGCAGATCACGGAGCACCCGCAGGGCATAATCGGTTTCACGAGTCAGAAGCAGCGCCATCGCCCCCTTTGTCCATATTCTACCAATCTGGATATTCTTTGTCAAGAATAAATGTCATTTTTTTCACACAGCAGGAGTCGTGCCAAAGGAGCGGGCGGCTCTAAGCCGCCCGCTCCTCTTCGTTTTCCGATTTCTTATCCGTTCGCGCGATACAGCATCGTGACGATCTGCGCTCTCGTGCAGGTGTCGTTTGGCATGAGCTTGCCGTCTGCGCCCTGAATGATGTTCGCGCCGCAAGCCCACTGGAAGGGCGCGACGGCGTACTCGGGAACAGACGCGAAGTCAGTGTAGCTGAGGATATTGGTATCCTCGCCGACGCTCACATCATTGCCGACAGAAACCGCGTAGCGGTAGAGCATCGTGACGATCTGCGCTCTCGTGCAATCGTCATTTGGCATCAGCTTACCATCGCTGCCCTGAATAATGCCCGCGCCGCAAGCCCACTGGAAGGCTTCGATGGCGTACTCGGGAATTTCCAGCGCGTCGCTGTAGCTGAGAATATTGGTGTCCTCGCCGACGCTGACATCGACGCCGTTCACAACGGCGCAGCGATAGAGGAAGGTCACGATCTGGGCGCGGGTGCAGGCGAGGTCGGGACCGAACTTGCCGCCGCCGATGCCGTCGGTGATATTCTGAGAAACCGCCCAGTTGACCGCTGCGGCATAGTACGCGTCGGCGGCGACATCGCTGAAGTCGATGAGATCGTTGGTGTTCACCAGAAGGTACTGCGAGAGATGGTCGGTCACAAAAGTGAAGCACTTCTTCTCCGCGTCGTAATGCCCGCCCTTATTCTCGATCGTGCCGTCATCGCGAATGAACCAGACCGTCAGCTTGCTCGTGTCCTCGCCCGCCTTGGGCGTGTAGGGAATGGAGATCGTCAGCCTGCCGCCGTCGAAGCCGGAGTGCCGCGTGCTGCCGGCGGTGATGTTCACATCGACCACGGCGACCACGCTCGGCTCCATGCCGATGACCTCCTTCACCGTCGTCGGCAGCGCGGAGGTGGGGACAGACACCACGGAGACGGTCACGGCCTTGCCGTCCGAGCCCTCGCTGACGCTCTCGAGCGCCGTCTCGTCCAGCGTCACGCTGCCCGCCGGGAGCGCGACGGTGAGCCCCGTGCCCTCGGCTTTGTTGGTCGTTTCGACCACCTGCGCGGGGAGCTTCACGCTGTTCACATTCTTCACATCGGAGACATCGACCGTCACAGTGCCGGAGCCGCTCGCGGCGATGCTCTCGATCTGCCTGTCGCTGATGGCGACCGTCGCAGTGCCGCGGGAGACCTCTGCCCGAACATTCACGCTGCCCGCGTCGGAGGAGACGGGCACCGTCACCGTGGGGACGGACGAGCTCGAAGAGCCGCCGCTCGGCACAGAGGGCGTGGACGGGGGCGTGGGCGCGGCATCGCTCACCGTGACGGTCACGGTGATGGTGTAATTGTCGTAGTTGTCGCAGCCGGTCACACTAACTGTGATGGTCGCAGTTTGACCCGATGTTGCATCGCTCTTGAAAGCGAAGTTCAGCGTCTTGCCGTCTTCGGCAATGCTGGGATCTCCGTTCAAAAGATCGCTGCCACTGGTCACAGACTGATAGCTCGCCGTGCCGCCGGACACGATCAGGCTCGTCAGATCTACCGTGCCGCTCTCGCCGAATTTGGCGGAGCCGGAGGCGTCAGCGGGCGTGTAGGTAGCCTTGTTGATGGTAAAGTTCTGTGTCACCGTGGTGAGCGTGTAGTTGCCGCCGGTCTTATCCGTGATGGTCACGGTTGCAGTACCGGCATTGATATTGTTGGAATATTCCACGGTGTACTCGCTTGCCGGAATGGGCGTGTCGCCGTCCTTGACGGTCACGGTCGGCTTGATCTGACTGCCGGTGTAGGTGGTGTCGCCGCTGAGAGTGATGTCGCCCTCACCCGCTGTAATGCTCTTGGCTGTGATGGTATAGCTCACGCTGGCGGTGGCACTGCCCAGAGTGATGCTGGCGGTATAGGTGCCTGCGTCGGTGGGCGTGCCGGTGAATGCGTTGCCGCCCTTGGTGTAGCTGATGGTGGGCGCGGACACGCCGGTAGGCAGGTTGTTTGTCAGCGTTGCCGCCTTTTCACTTCCGCTGTAGGTCAGCTCAGTGGGCGCAGCGATGGTGACGCTGCCGCTGGCGACGGGGCTGGTGCAGCCCTCCGCATTGCAGGTCGCTTTGATGGTGCTTTGACCGTCCAGCGCGTAGCTCCAGCTATGGTTGTGCACCGGTGCAGAACCGGCACCCAGCTTGAGCTGCTTGTTCGTGGTATCCAGCACAATGTGATAGTTCGTCGTGCCGGCATCAGGGGTAAAGGCAGCTTTGTCATCGTTCGTCAGGGTATAGCCGGTGCCGGGCTTGGCGATCACGACATAGTTGGGGCTGGTGGGGGCAGTTGTCGTGGTCACGCCGATGCTGGCTGTGTTATCCAGTGCGCCGCCGACGGTGATGGTCTTGCCGGTGTACAAGTACACATTGTTCGTCGTGCCGCCGGTGATGCTGCCGTTCGACTGCTTTGTGCCGCCATACACATTGCCTGTGACCTTTGCCGTGCCGGAAACGGTGAAGGTGCCTGTGCTGGGAACATACACGCCGCCGCCACTGTCGAGGTTGTTCCTGGCGTTGTTTCCGGTGATCTCACCGCCGCTCATGTTGAAGGCGCCGCTCACATACACGCCGCCGCCATAAATGGCATAATCGGCCTTCTTAGTGTTGCCGGTGATTTTGCCGCCGGACATATTAAAAGTCGAACCGCTATCAACATACACGCCGCCACCACGATAGCCTGTGGTGTTTCCGCTGATGTTGCCGCCGGACATATTGAAGGTGCCGTTGCCGTCAATGTACACGCCGCCGCCAGAAGCGGTGTCACTGGGCGTGTTGCCGGTGATGCTGCCGCCGTACAGATTGAATGTGCCGCCGTTCACCATCACGCCACGACCGTACTTGCCGCTGGCGTGCGTGATCTTGCCTGCCGTGTTCTGGCAGTCGGTAATGGTAAGCGTGACGCCACTGGGCACTTTGATCACATCAACACCACTTTCATTGCTGCTGTTATTATCACTGGCAGTGCAGGTGATGGTCTTGCCGTTCAGGCAGAGGAAAGTGCCGCTCGCAGGTTCCCAAGTCGCGGAGATCGTCACATTATCCGTCAGGTAGTAGCTGCCCGCTGTGGTGGGCAGGGCGTTGGTGGTGTTCCACGCCTGCCAGCCGTCTGTGGGTTTCACTTCGCTCGTATGGTCGCCCACATTGGCGTGGGTCGCCTTGCCGCAGATGCAGTGGTTAGCGTGCGTTGCCGTCGGCTCCTCCGCCTGCGCCGAGACCGGCAGCAGCGTCAGCACCATGCACAGGCAGAGCAGGACGCTCCCAAATTTCCGTTTCATCGTCTCATTCCTCCTTGTCATGTTCCGCCGGGGCAGCAGCGTGCTCCGGCGCGCCCGTGGTACCACGGGCAAGGGGAATGGACATTCCCCTTGATGGCAAGCTGTGCGCGGTCGGGGCTTGCCGTACTGCTATTATAAGCCGTACCAAAGGGGACGAGTCAAGTGCTTTGCGAAAAAATTTACCGTTTTTTTAGCGCTGCGGCGCGGCGGGCAAAAACTTTTTTGCGCAGAGTATGGAAAAGAGCGTGCTGTTGTGCTATGCTGTAAACGCACAATGCAACGGGACGGTTACAGGAGATACATCGTTTCAGATCGGAAAGCGGGGGGAGAGCGGAGCCGATGAACGAAAAAGGGTCTTACATCAAAAGCGCGGTCGTTTTGCTTGCCATCGCGGTTTTTGCCGCGTATATGAATGCGCTCACGCCGCTTTTTGCGGACGATTTTTCCTACAGCGTTTCCTTCGCGACGAAAAAGCCGCTCAGCTCCGTGGGCGATCTTTGCCGCTCGCAGTATCTTCATTATTTTACGACGAACGGGCGCATCGTTATCCACGCCTTCGCGCAGGTGCTGCTCCGCGTCGGAAAGCCGGTGCTCAACGGGATAAACGGCGCTGCCTTCGCGGCGTTCTGTCTGGTCATCTGCTATCACGGGCTCGGCTCGCTCAGGCGGGTCCGCCCGCACCACCTCGCCGTGGTCTTCGCGGCGCTGTGGTTTTTGACGCCGCACTTCGGCGGGAGCTATCTGTGGGTCATGGGCGCGGCGAATTATCTCTATTCGCCGCTGCTGATCCTCGCCTTTCTCATTCCGTACCGGCGGGCGCTCGCCGCGCGCGGGAGCGTCGGGGGCGGTCGGGGCGTTCTGCCGCCGGTCTGCGCGCTGCTCTTCGGCGTTTGCGCGGGCTGGACGAATGAGAACACGAGCCTTGCGCTGATCGTCATGGTCGCGGCGGTGATCGCCCTGCACATCGCGCGGCGGGAGCGCGTCCGGCTGTGGATGTGGACGGGGCTCGCGGGGAACATCGTCGGGTGTGCGCTGCTCTTCCTCTCGCCCGCGCAGGCAAAGCGTCTGGACGCGGCGGGCGGCTTCGGGGACCTTGCGCAATGGGTCGCGCGGTTTGTCTCCATTACGAAAAACACGGTGCGCTATCTCTGGCCGCTGCTGCTGGTGTTCGCGCTCGCGCTCGTCCTCTTTTGCCGAAATGCCGGCGGAACGCGGCGGGCATCGCTGCCGGAGCTGCTTGCGCGTCTGGCGCCGACGATCGTCTTCACGCTGGGGACGGGCGTGGCGATCTATTCGATGGTCGGCAGTCCCGAATTCCCCGTGTGGATCTGGAGCAGTATCCTCGCACTGGCGCTGATCGCGGTGATGAACATGGTCGATGCGGCGCTCCCCGCCGACAGGCGGAGTGTGCGCGGCATCGCGCCCGCGGCGCTCGCTGCGGTGGTTTTGGCGCTCGCCGTGAGCTATGCGGGCATCGCGCCCGAGCTGCACCGGATCGACGCGGCCTATCGGGAGCGGGAGCGGCAGATCGCCGCCGCGGGGCAGGCGAGCCTGACCGTCGAGCCGATCGCCACGACCTGCACCTTCAGCAGCTACAGCCTTTTTGCGGAGCTTTCGGCAGACCCCGCGATCTGGCCGAATACGGCGGTTGCGAATTATTACGGACTGCGCTCGATCTCCGTCGCGCAGCCATGACGCGCGGTGAGCGCGCATCGTTCGTTTACTACAGGGAGAAGCAGCCATGAAAAACGACCTTTTATCTGTCATTATTCCGGCGTATAACGAAGAGCCGATGATCGACCGAACGGCGGAGAGGATCGCCGCGATCCTGCGCGCCGAGCAGATCCCTTATGAGCTGATCTTTGTGGACGACGGCTCCGCGGACGGGACATGGTGTCGCATTTCCGCGCAGGCTGCGGCGCTCGGCGGGATACGGGGCATTCATTTTTCGCGCAACTTCGGCAAGGAAGCCGCGATCATGGCGGGGCTGACGGAGTCGCGCGGCGCTTGCTGCGCGGTGATTGACTGCGATTTGCAGCACCCGCCGGAAAAGCTCGTTGAGATGTACCGCCTGTGGGAGCAGGGGTATGAGATCGTCGAGGGGAGAAAAGCCAGCCGCGGCGCGGAGGGAAAGCTGCACGGCCTCGCCGCCGGTGTGTTCTACTCTCTCATCGGCGCTGCCACCGGCTTCGACATGGCGAACGCCTCCGACTTCAAGCTGCTGGACCGCAAGGCGGTCTGCGCGCTGATCAATATGCGGGAGAAAAATGTCTTTTTCCGCGCGCTCTCCTCCTGGATCGGCTTCCGAACCACCTGCATCGAATTCGATGTGCGCGAGCGCGAGATGGGGGAGTCCAAGTGGTCCACCACCGCCTTAGTCCGCTACGCGATCAGCAACATCTCCTCTTTTTCCGCCGCGCCGATGCAGTTCGTCACGGTGCTGGGCGTCCTCATGCTGATCGTGTCGCTCGTCCTCGGCACGGTCGCACTCTGCCAGAAGCTCGGCGGCGAGGCGCTGGAGGGCTTCACCACCGTGATCCTGATCCAGCTCTTTTCCAGCAGCCTTATCATGATCAGCCTCGGCATCATCGGCTATTACATCGCAAGGATCTACGAAGAGATCAAGGGGCGTCCGCGCTACATCATCGCCGACACCTGTGGAGAGGGACCGTATGAAAAAGCTCCTGAGCAAGCTCTTTGACCGCACCTTCTGGAAATTCATTCTGGTCGGCGTGGTCAACACGCTGGTCGGAACGACCATCATGTTCGTTTTTTATAATGTGTTTCACTTCAGCTACTGGGTGTCGTCTGCCTCGAACTACTTCTTCGGCAGCATTCTCAGCTACATACTGAATCGGCTGTTCACTTTCCGCAGCACGGCGGCGACTGCCAAGACGCTGCCGTATTTTGTCGTGAACATCAGCCTGTGCTATCTGCTGGCATACGGGCTCGCCAAGCCCGCGGTGCGGTATGTCCTCTCCGGCTATCCGCGGCAGATACAGGAAAATGCCGCAATGCTCGTCGGAATGTGCCTCTTTGTCGGGCTGAATTACATCGGGCAGCGATTTTTTGTGTTCCGCGCCGGACGGTCGGCGGAGGAATGAGCACCACCGCCGCGGAGGCGATCCCTTTTTATTCGGAGGAAAAGCACGATGCTTCAAAAATGGAATGAGAACAGGACGGCATTTTTCGCCTGTCAGCGCGCAGCCTTTCTCTGGGGGCTCATCGCGCACGCATATATGTTCATGCACAGCGCCTTCACGCACGACGCGCTGAATGAATTCAATGCCGCCCTATTTGGGAATGAATTGAAAATACAGGCGGGGCGGATCTTTGTTCCGGCGTACCGCGCCGTGATGCGAAGCGAGCTGACGCTGCCCTGGCTCATCGGCGTGCTGTCTCTGTTTTATATCGGGACCGCCGTTTTCCTGACCGCGAAGATTTTCGATATGCGCCCGGGGTGCATGACAGCGCTCACGGCGGGGATCTTCTGCGCCAATTTGACGGTGGCGACAACGGCGGCGTCCTATATCCATGACCTGGACTGCAATATGCTCGCGCTCCTGCTTTCTGTTTTCGCGGTCTATCTGTGGGAGAGGGGGCACGCGCTGTGCGGGACCGTTCCGGTCGCTCTGTCGCTCGGACTGTATCAGAGCTATATTTCCGTGACGGTCGTGCTGGTGATCTTTTCCCTGATGCTCGCGCTCCTGCACGGCGAAGAATTTAAGCCTGTCTTTACAAGGGGACTCAGATCGGTCGGTATGCTGCTCGGCGGCGGGCTGCTTTACATCGCCGCCATCAAAGGCGTGTGCGCGCTCACCGGCGTTGCGCTGCATTCGGGGAACTATAATTCGCTGGACAGGTGTCTGTCCATGTCTCTGCCCGAGTGGGGGGCGGCGATCGAATACGGATATCTGAAAGCAATACAGGATATTTTGAGGGCAAGATCCGTCTATCCGGCGGGGATTGTTTTTGCCGTGCATATCCTGCTGCTTTGCTTTGTCTGTGCGGTGCTCCTGCTTCGGCTCGTGAGCGTGAAGCGGCGCTATCCGGAAAAGGCGCTGCTGCTGGCGCTGTTCGCCGTGCTTCCTTTGGGCATGAACATCTCCGACATTCTGCTCGGCGGCTACGGCCATGCGGTGATGCACTTCGCCTTCTGGCTGTTCTATCTGCTGGTGCTGCTGCTGGCGCGGTATGCAAAGGAGCGCCTGCGGCGGACAAATGCCGCCGTCCGGCGGTGCGTAAAGATCCTGCCCGCCGCGCTGGTGCTTGTGATCCTGTGGGGCAATGTGCAGCTATCCAACGCCATGTATCTGCAAAAGGATATCATCTCCCGCGCGAACCAGCAGCTTTTCACACGGGTCATTGACGATATGGAGCGCGTGGAGGGCTATGTCTCCGGCGAGACGCCGGTCGTTTTTGCCGGAGCGCCGGCGCTGGAGAAGCTCCCGGGCTTTGAGGCGTTTTCGTCCTTCCCCCATGCGCTGGGCGCGGCGGGCAGGACCTACTATCAGGCGTATCTGGACTATGTCATGCTGGACTCCGCCGTAACGGCAGAGGAGGAGACATGGGAGGCGATGCAGCGGAACGAGACGGTGCTCTCCATGCCTGCCTATCCGCAGGAGGGCAGCATCTGTATCGTTGATGATGTGCTGATCGTTAAGCTGAGCTGAGCGGGCGAATAGAGCAAAGGCGGAACGGCAATGCCGTTCCGCCTTTGTTGTGCTGTGAAGTTATTCACCGAGAAGTCGGTAGAGCATCGTGACGATCTGCGCTCTCGTGCAGGTGTCGTTCGGCATGAGTTTGCCGTCTGCGCCCTGAATGATGTTCGCGCCGCAAGCCCATTGGAAGGGCGCGACGGCGTACTCGGGGACAGACGCGAAGTCGGTGTAGCTGAGGATATTGGTATCCTCGCCGACGCTGACATCATTGCCGACTGAAACCTCGTAACGATAGAGCATGGTCACGATTTGAGCTCTCGTGCAATCGTCGTTCGGCATGAGCCTGCCGTCCACGCCCTGAATGATGCCTGCGCCGACCGCCCACTGGAAGGCGGAAACCGCATACTCGGGAATTTCAAGCGCGTCGGTATAACTGAGGATATTCGTGTCCTCGCCGACGGTCACATCGACGCCGTTCGCCATGGCGCAGCGATAGAGGAAGGTCACGATCTGGGCGCGGGTGCAGCTCAGGTCGGGGCCGAATTTCCCGCCGCCGATGCCATCGGTGATGTTCTGAGAAACCGCCCAGTTGACCGCCGCAGCGTAGTACGCGTCGGAGGCGACATCTGTAAAGCTCAGCGCCTTGTCATTGTAGACGAGCACATAGCGGGAGAGATGCCCGGTCTCGAAGACGAAGCAGCCCTTGGCAGCGTCGTAATACCCGCCCTTGTTCTCAATGGTGCCGTCGTCACGGATAAACCAGACAGTCAGTTTGCTCGTGTCCTCGCCGGATTTCGGCGTGTAGGGGACGCTGATCGTCAGCGTGCCGCCGTTGAAGGTGGACTGCTTTTCCGCACCGACGAAGAGGTCCACATCGACCACGAGTCCGATGCTCGCCGTGTCGCCGATCGCCTTCTGTTGCGTTTCCGTGAGGTCGGTCGCGGAGACCTGCTGGACAGCAACCGTCACATCGGCGCTGCTGCTGACGCTCTCGAGCGCGGTCTCGTCCAGCGTGACGGAGCCTGCGGGGAGCGCGACCGTCAGTCCCGTGCCCTCGGCTTTGTTGGTTGTCTCGACGACATGGGCGGGGACCTGCACGCTCTCGACATTTTCAAGCTTGGAGACATCGACCGTCACCGTGCCGGAGCCGTGCTGCGCGACCTCCTCGATCTGCTTGTCGCTGATCTCGACCGTGGCAGTGCCGGTCTTGGTGACCTCCGCCTTGACGCTCACGCTGCTGCTCTCGGAGGTGACGGGCACCGTCACGGTGGTGGAGGAGGAAGTCGAGCCGGAGGACGAGCCGCCGGTGGAGGGAGGCACGGAGGGAGCGGGAGGCAGGGGCCAGAGGATCGTGGAGTCGGTCAGAACAAGATAATTCTTGGCGCTCTCAAGGGTAGGGGTCAGCGTCCAGCGATAGGAGCGTCCCTGCCTCACGGAGGTGTTCGTGTCGTCCTCCCAGGTGAGAGAGGCGGTGAGACCCGCTATGTGGAAGGAGACATCGTCCAGCGTTTTGCCATCTTCGGTGATGAGATCGAATTCGGGCGCGGGAGGCTGCGCTTTGAGGACTGTCACCGTCGCGGCACCGCGGGTCTCCTGATAGTGCTCGCTGTCTGTGGGCGTAAAGATCCAGGCGGCTTGATGGCTGCCCGCGTCGTACTTTTGGGTGGGGTCTGCCCAGCGGAAGCTGCCCTCCACACGGACAGGGTCGATCCGCGAGGCATCGTACATCGCGCCGGAGAGCGTGATGGCCGAAAGCGTCTCGCCGTAGGTGAGCGTGGTTTTGCTCAGAGCGGGACCCTCCCTGAGGGGGGATTTGTTGGTGGCAAGGACATCAACCGTCACCGTGAAATCCGCGTAATTCGAGCTGCTGACAGTCACCTGAACCGTGCCGATCTTCCCCTCGTCGGTGGAAGCGGTCTCTTGAATGTAAAGAGAGAGCTGGTTGCCCGCCACCGACACGGGATCGGTGCTGCTGTAATAAGCCTCTTTCCCGCTCACCGGAGTATAGACGGGGTTGCTGAACGAGAAGCCGCCGTACTGACACTCCACCGGCAGCGAGGGCAGGAGGGTCGAGAGGTCGTATTGATAGCTCTGGAAGAGGCCGTTTTTCACATAGAGCATTCCGCTGTCCGATGGGGTCACGGTTGCCTTGGTGATGCTGGCCCTCAGGGCGACCTTGGATGCGTAAAATGAGTTCGGATCTGACAGGACATGATAGTTGCATCCGCCGTCAGGGTTTTCCTTCAGCTTCACATATCCGAGGACCTCTTTATTCTCGCCGACACTCGCGTTATCAAAACCAAGAGCCGATGTATAGAGATCCTCGGTCAGGGTCAGGGTCTTCGCATCGCTTCCTGTGCCGATGGTCGCGGTGATCTCGCTGATGGTTACAGCGACTGTGCCGTCATACACCTTGTCACTTACTTTAATCGTATAGGCGTTGATCTGCGCAGGCATGATCTGCCACACGCGGTGCTCGACAGAACCGGTGTAGTTGCCCATGCCGGTCACTGTATAGTAATAGCAGCCCGCGTCTGTGCCGGTCAGATCGCCGGAGATGGTGTAATCCTTGTCCTTCACCAGCGTGACGCCGTTGTGCTTGACGGCGACCTCCAGGGTCTGTTCGATCCCTTCTCCGGTGGAGAAATTCGGCTGGAAGGGGACCTCTAACGGAGCATCGATCATGTCCCAGTCGAGAGCCTTCTGATGGATATACACGGAGCGATCGAGATCCAGGGTGTAGCCCTGCAGGGTGACCGCGCAGCGATAGATGTGCTCACCGGCATCGGGCGTTACCGTGAGGGTGCTGCCCGTTTCGTTTGGAATCAGCGTTGCCGTTTCGCCGCTTACGGCGTACCACTTGTACGAAATGGTTCCTGTCGCTGTTCCGGTATATGTGACTCTCAGCGTGATCGGATCACCAAAAAATGGTATGGCAGGAGAGTAGTCGATCAAGGTATTCAACATCGTGAGCGGAATTTCCTTCACGGAAACATCGGAAAGGGTGTGCGTATTCAAATCCGCATCGGTGAGCCAACGAGATTCGGCCGTTTGGCAATAGGCGCGACCGGTGCCGAGGAAGTCTCTATCCTTGAGCTGCTCTCCCGAGCCAACCGACAGCGTGGTGAAGGTGCCGCTGTTGAGGGCGGCGATGCCGCCGGTGATGGACAGGGAACTAAATTTCGCGTCGGCGTTGACCTCGACCCTGCCGTCGGCGTTGACCGAAACATTGCCCAGCGTGACGGCGCTGTCCACCGTCAGCGTGCCGCCGCTTTCGATTGTGATGTTCCACGCCACCGTGCCGGAGCCGATGATGGTCAGATTGCTCCCGCCGGAAACGGTCAGCGTGCTGCTGCCGGTCAGAGAATGGTTGTTCAGGTCAAGAGTGATGCCATCCCTTGTGCAGGAGATCGCAGTGCCGTTGGCTGTGATATCATTTGCCAGTTGGAGTTCATCGCCGCCGGACGAAGAACCAACTGTTAAGCCTTGCTCGAGCGTAGAGAGGTCGGCTATGGTACCGGCTCCGCCTGTCGCAAGCGCGGCTGTGCTCAGCAGGCACAGGCAGAGCGAGAGGGCAAAGAGGGTGGATAGAAATGCTTTTTTCATGGTGTTCCTCGCTTTCCGGTCGCTCTGCGCGGCACGCGCCGACGGAGCTTTCAAGGATTTATTATAACGAAATTTTTACGGGAGCGCAATATGTATTTCAGCCCGACTTTTTATGCATTTCAGAGCTGAATTCGCGCTTAAAATGCAATTCAGAGCGAAATTCGGCGGTGCGGGAGAAAAAATTTCCGCCGTTTTCCGCACGGAACGGGCGAAAAAAGGGCGCTCTCCCGCAGGAGAGCGCCCTTTTTGTCACTCGTTGGTGTAATTGTCAAAATAGCCCTGAATGTAAACGATGGGGGTGCCCTTGTCGCCGCTGCCGCTGGTGAGATCGCAGAGCGAGCCGATGAGATCGGTCAGGCGGCGGGGGGTGGTGCCTTCGCTGAGCATATTGCCGACGAGGCTGGCCTCGCCCTTTTCGCGGATCCGCTCCTCGATGGCGGATTTGAGCGCGTCGCCGGAGAGGTCGGAGAAATCGTTGTCGGCGAGGTATTTGAGCTTGAGCTCGTTCGGCGTGCCGACAAGACCCCTGGTGTAGCCGGGGGAGACAACGGGGTCGGCGAGCTCCCAGATCTTGCCGACGGGGTCTTTGAACGCGCCGTCGCCGTAGACCATGGCCTCGATCGTCTTGCCGCTCGCCTTGGAGAGCAGTGCGCCGAGCTCCTCGGCGACCGCCATGCAGTCGCGCGGGAAGAGCTTGACCGTGCTCTCGGTCGCCTTGTTCGAGCCGAGGAGACCGAACTCGGCGTTGTAGCCGCTGCCGTTCACGGGAGAGGTGAGCAGATCGTCGAGCCCGAGGACGACGCGCGCGCCGGCGGCCTTGAGCTGCCGCTTGCTGCGCTCGCGGGTGTGGATATCGCAGGTGATGACCGCATCGGTGTAGTCGAGGAGCGCCGTGACGCGGTTGGCGAAGAGGACCTCGACCTCCGCGCCGGCGGCTCGGATAATGTCGGAATAGAAATCGATGTAGTCGATGCCGGTGAAGGGGTGGAGAATGTGGCCGAACTTCTCGCGGAAGTCGGCGAGGGTGAGCAGATCGCGGTAGGGATCGACACCGGCGGCATCGAGCTTGTCCCAATCGACGAGGTGGTTGCCGACCTCGTCGGCGGGATAGGAGAGGAGGAGAACGATCTTACGGCAGCCCATCGCCATGCCGCGCAGCAGCAGGGAGAAGCGGTTGCGGCTGAGGATCGGGAAGGCGACGCCGACGGTGCCGCCGCCGGTCTTCGCGCGCACATCGGCGGCAATGTCCTCGATGCTCGCGTAGTTGCCCTGCGCGCGGGCGACGACAGATTCGGTGACGGCGACGACATCACGGTCGTGCGGGGTGATGCCGGCTTCCGCCCAAGCCTCCTGCACGGCGGCAGCGGCGATGGCGGCGATGTTGTCGCCCTGGCGAATGATGGGAGCGCGCACGCCGCGCACAACGGTACCGATAGTCCTCATAGTAGTGAACTCCTTTCCGAAAAACGGATCAAATCCGGTCTTGCATTTTCACAACAGACTTATTATAATGACAGCGACGCCATAAGTAAAGAATGAATTTTGAATGGCTATTATAAGCGGAATTGATAAAATGGGGAGGGCGAAACGATGACAGCGAAGCTGGAGCTGTACCGTGTGTTCCGCGAGGTGGCGGAGACGGGGAACATTTCCGCGGCGGCGCAGAACCTTTATATTTCCCAGTCGGCGGTGAGCCAGAGCATCAAGCAGCTCGAGCTTGCCTTGCAGACGCGGCTGTTCGTGCGCTCGCCGCGCGGCGTGACGCTCACGGACGATGGGCAGATGCTCTTCGAGCATGTGCGCAGCGCGATGGGACTGCTGGAAACGGGCGAGGAAAAGCTGGCGCAGTCGAAGGCATTGCAGATGGGCAAGCTCGTCATCGGCGCGAGCGACACGGTGACGAGCCAGTTTTTGCTGCCGCACCTCGATTCCTTCCACAAGAAGTATCCGAATATCCATATCCAGATCGTCAGCGGGCGCAGTCACAAGGTGCTCGGGCTGCTGCGTTCGGGCAAGGTAGATGTAGCCTTCGCCTCGTCGCCGAGCGAGGGCGAAGGGCTCAAGTGCGTGCCGTGCTTCGCGACGCACACGGCGTTCGTGGCGGCGGCGGACTATCCGTGCGACTTCGAGCGGGCGTATTCGATGGAGGAGCTGGCGGCGCTGCCGCTCATTCTGCTCGAGCGCAAGGCGAGCTCGCGGGTGTATCTGGAGAAGTATTTCCTCTCGCACGGCATTTCGCTCGCGCCGGAGATCGAGCTGGGCGCGCGGAGTTTGCTGGTCGATCTGGCGCGCATCGGCTTCGGCGTGGCGGGCGTGACGCGGGAGTTCGTGGCATCGGAGCTGGAGGGCGGCGTGATCCGCGCGCTGCGGACGGACTTTGAAATCCCCGCGCGCTCGGTGGATATGTGTACGCTGCGCGATGTGCCGCCGAGCGCGGCGACCGCGCGATTCACGCAGGAGGTCGCGCAGCGGCTGGAAACGGAGGAGAAGAAATGAGACGGTTTGATACGGTGCTGTTCGATCTGGACGGGACGCTGCTCGACACGCTCGAGGATATTTGGAGCGCGGCGAACCATGTGCTGCGGGAGATGGGCTATCCGGAGGTGACGCTCGCGCAGATGCGGGGCTTTGTCGGCAGCGGCGCGGAGATGCAGCTCCGCCGCGCGATGGGCGCGCGGGCGAGCGAGGAGGAAGTACAGAGGGCGCTGGCGCTCTATAAGCCGTACTACGCGGCGCACTGTCAGGAAAAGACGAAGCCCTACGCGGGCGTGCTCGAGTTGATGCGCGCGCTGCGGGAGGAGGGCTTCCGCGTTGCGGTGGTGTCGAACAAGCCGGACGAGGCGGTGCGGCCGCTGGTGGCGGAGCACTTCGGCGCGCTTGCCGAGGTCGCGATGGGCGAGACGGCGGCGCGGCGGAGAAAGCCCGCGCCGGACATGGTGTTCGACGCGCTCGCCGCGCTGGGCGCGGAGAAGAGCCGCGCGGTCTACATCGGCGACAGCGAGGTGGATATCGAAACGGCGCGGAACGCGGGGCTTGCGTGCATCGCGGTGAGCTGGGGCTTCCGCGACCGTGAGCAGCTCGTAGAGGCGGGCGCGCGGGAGATCGCGGCGAATGCCGCGGAGCTGCGCGCACTGCTGGAAGCGGAAAATTGAGCGAAAAGAAAGGCTCGGGAGGGTGACCTCCCGAGCCTTTTTCGGTTTTTGTCGGAAGAGCCTGCGGGCTCTTTTTTTGCTTGGCGCTCACGCCGCCTTCTTCGAGAAGCGGGAGCCGATGAACATGATGACGGCGAAAACGATGAGATACCAGAAGTTCGCCATCTTGTGACCAAGGAGGCACGCGATGACCATGAACACCGCGCCGCAGATCGCGAGGACGGGGATCACATAGCGGCGGAGCGTGGATTCGTCGGTCGCCTTCTTCATCCAGTTGATGAAGATCGGAATGTAGAGCGCGTAGATGGTGATGATGGGAAGCTCGGACGAATCGAAGAGGAAGGGCACGCTCTCAAACGGTGTGCCGGCAAAGACGGTGATATGGCTCCAGGTGCCGGAGAGATTGGAGAGATAGAAGTAGAGTCCCCACGCGGCGCAGTAGAAAAGACCGAGGATCGCGGAGTTGGCGGGGAGGTTGGAGATCTTGTCCACCTGGCTGAAGAGCTCGGGGTGGGGACCCTCGCCGCGGGCGGCGAGAGAGTAGGGGCCGCGGCAGCAGCCGAGCATCAGGCCGTTCATCGTGCCCATGCAGGAGATGGCGATGAAGAGGTTGAGGACATTGCCGAGGACATTGCCGAAGACATTGATGAAAGCGGTGGTGGCACCGGTGTCGCACAGCTCCTGATTGGTGGCGCCGCCTGCCACGCCGACATAGTAGAGGATATAGGTGGCGACGATGATGAGGCCGCCGATGAGCAGCGCACGGGGGAGGTTGCGCTTGGAGTCTTTGAGCTCGGCATTGATGGAGGTGGCGATGATCCAGCCCTCATAGGCGAAGGCAGTGGCGCAGACCGCAGAGAAGAGCGGGCTGCCGGAGACCTCGTAGCCGACGGCGGGGGTGGTGAAGTTCGTGGAGAGCATACCGTTCATGAGGCCGTAGATGATGCCGACGACCGCCATGAGCGCGAGGGGAATGAACTTGATGACGGTGGTGGCGACCTGGAGCTTACCGGCGAGCCTGGGGGAGAGCGCGTTGACCGCGTAGGCGCAGACCATATAGAAGAGCATGAGCGCAAGGCACTCGGGACCGACGATGCAACCGCCCTCGGAGGCGGGGATCAGGAGGGGGAAGTCGGGGTTGACGGAGGTGATGAACACGAGCGTGTAGCGCGCGCTCAGCCAGCTCAGAACGCTCGTGAGCGTGGGGTAGTAGGTGGTGGAGAGGAACCAGCCGATGTAGTAGCCGTAGCGCGGGCCGACGATTGCCTCGGCATAGTCGACGACGCCGTTGACCTTTTCGTATTTCTGCGCCATCGAGGAAAAGGCGAGAATGCTGACGATCATGATAGCGCCGCCGATGAGCCACGCGAGGATACCGAGGGGCATATCGCCGCCGGTCTTTTGCAGAATGACCTGCGCCTTAAAAAATACGCCCGAACCTACTACGATGCCGACCACCATGCAGATCGCGGTGAATAGACCGTACTTCTTTTCGAGCTTGTTTTCCATTTGCAGTCACTCCTTCTCGGCGGGCGTTCATGAAGCCTCGCCATCTTAAAATAATGCCCGCCGGCCGAAACAGGCGGGAGAATAGAAAATATTATAAAGTAGGTGTTGAAAAATTTCAATCATTTTAATGCTTTAGATGAGTGAAACGGCGGAATTTTTATAAATGCGACAAAAAGTGACGGGCGGAATTGACAGATTTGATGAAAACGCGGGGCGGAAGGGGCGCGCGGAGGGGAAAAACAAAAAAATTTTTCGCGCAGAGGCACGGCGGCGTGCAACAAATGGGGGTCGGGCGGCTACGGTTGAAAACAGACCGGAGAAGGGAGCGGAGTGAAGGAATGCGAAAAAAAGCGACGCGCGAGCGCGTGGTGCAGCGGCTTTATGAGATGGCGCTGGGGCGCGCGAACGACGCGGTGCGGCTCGCCTATTTTCAGGAGCCGACGGAGGAGGAAGTGAAAAAGCTCGACCTCGGCGCGGTGGCGGAGTTCCGGCGCAGCAATCTCGGGAGCGTTGAGATCAAATTCATCGACCGCGTGAAGGCGATGCAGGCGCTGGCCGGTATGCTCGAGGGCGAGGGCGGCGAGGCGGAGGAATTTTTCCGCGCGATGGCGAACACGGAGGAAAAGGCGTGAGGGAGATGGTGCCGCTTTCGCCGCGGCAGAGACAGGCGTTTTTGTGGTGGGCGCGGGAGGAGCATCGCGGGAGCGAGGCAATTATATGCGACGGGGCGATCCGCTCGGGCAAGACGCTGGCGATGGGGCTGGGGTTTTTCTACTGGGCGATGTGCTGCTTCCGGCACGAGCAGTTCGCCCTGTGCGGCAGGAGCGTGGGCGCGCTGCGGCGCAATATGCTCTCGACCGTTGTGCCGCGGCTGCGTGCGCTGGGCTTTTCCTGTGAGGAGAAGAGAGGGGAGAAGCTGCTGACCGTGCGCTACCGCGGGAACGAGAATCGGTTTTATCTGTTCGGCGGGGCGAACGAGGCGAGCGCGGCGCTGATCCAGGGCATGACGCTCGCGGGGGCTGCCTTCGACGAGGCGGCGCTGATGCCGCGCTCGTTCGTGGAGCAGGCGTGCGCGCGGTGCTCGGTGGAGGGGAGCAGGCTGTGGTTCAACTGCAATCCCGAGGGGCCGGAGCACTGGTTCTACCGCGAGTGGGTATTGCGCGCGGCGGAGCGGCGGGCGCTCTACCTGCACTTTACGATGGAGGACAACCCCGCGCTCAGCGCGCAGATGCGCGAGCGGTATCGAAACGCCTACAGCGGGCTTTTCTACCGCAGGTTCGTGCTGGGCGAGTGGACGGCGGCGGAGGGCCGCATCTACGATTTCTACGAGCCGGAGGAGTATGTGCAGGACATTCCGCCGGAGCCGTGGGAAAAGCTGCGCGTGTCGGTGGACTACGGGACGGTGAATCCGACGAGCATGGGACTGTGGGCACTTCGGGAGGGCGTGTGGTATCGCGTGAGCGAATACTACTACGATTCGCGTGCGGAGGGGAGACAGAAAACGGACGCGGAGTATGTCGAGGCGCTGTGCGCGCTGACGGGCGGACGCGAGATCGAGCGGGTGATCGTGGACCCGTCGGCGGCGAGCTTTATCGAGACGCTGCGGCGCGCGGGCTTCCGCGTGGTGAAGGCGGACAATGCCGTGGCGGACGGGCTGCGGGTGACGGCGGATCTGTTGAAGAGGAGGAAAATCGTGATCTGCCGGAGCTGCGGGGACTGTCTGCGCGAGATGGCGGGCTATTCGTGGTCGGGCGACGGGAGCGGGCACGACGCGCCGCGCAAGGAGAACGACCACGCGATGGACGAGCTGCGATATTTTGCCATGTCCGTGCGGGCAAGGCGGGGCGCGATGCCCGCGGCCTGTGCGGTGATGAGAACGACGCGATGAAAGGAGCGGCGAAGAGGTGAAACGAAGAAAGGAACGGAGCGGAGGCGGCGCGGGCGCGGCGGTGCAGATGCGCGAGGCGGGAGGACATCCCTTCTCGGCGCTGCGGGGCTATGTGCCGCTCGGCGGAGCGGACGCCATGCTCTACCGGAGCATCCGCGAGGCGGTGCCGATCGTGGACGCGGCGATCGGAAAGCTGGTGCGCCTGTGCGGCGGACTGCGCGTGGAGTGCGGGAGCGAAGAGGCGGAGGAGAAGCTGGGCGAATTTCTGCGCACGGTGAATGTGGGCAGGGCGCAGAGCGGCTTTGACGCGTTTCTGGAGAGCTATCTGGACTCGCTGCTGACCTGCGGGCGCGCGGTGGGCGAGATCGTGCCGGACGAGGAGGGGCGCGAGATCGAGGCGGTGCTATGCCATCGCGTGGAGCAGGTGCTGCTGCGTGAGGGCGAGACGGCGCTGGACACGCGCTTTTGCGGCTATGACGAGGCAGGGCGTCTGCGCGAGCTGCCGCGGCAGGAGCTGGTGCTCTTCACGCCGCTCGCGCCGGAGGCGGACAATCCCTACGGCGTGTCGCTGCTGCGCTCGATGCCGTTTATGGCGGAGCTGCTGACGAAGGTGTATCACGCGATCGGGCAGAACTGGGAGCGGAGCGGGAATGTGCGCTTCGCGGTGGTCTATAAGCCGCAGGGCGAGGAGCTGGACAGCGGGCTTGCCAAGGAGCGCGCGGAGCTGCTGGCGCAGGAATGGTCGAGCGCGATGCAGTCGACGAGGAACGGGAGCGTGCGGGACTTTGTGAGCGTGGGTGATGTGACGATCCGCGCGATCGGGTCGGACTGCGCGATCCCCGAGAGCGAGGTGACGGTAAGACAGCTCCTTGAGCAGCTTGTCGCCAAGACGGGGCTGCCGCCGTTTCTGCTGGGGCTGAGCTGGTCGAGCACGGAGCGCATGAGCAGTCAGCAGGCGGATATGCTCACGAGCGAGATCACGGCGCTGCGCCGCTCGCTCACGCCGATGGTGGAGCGCGTGTGCAGGCTGTGGCTGCGAATGCACGGCTACGGCTGCCGCTTCCGCGTGGAGTGGGACGACATCAATTTGCAGGATATGGTGGAGGAAGCGAAGGCGGAGCTTTACCGCGAGCAGGCGAGAAAGCTGCGCATTGAAAATGACGAGAAGGAGGCGCAGGCATGACGGAGGAAAAGAAGGAGCAGGGCGCGGCGGTGACGGCGGAGGAGCTGCGGGAGATCAACCGCTTCGCCAAGCGCGAGCTGAGCGCGGAGGAGGTCTACACCTTCGCGGTGAAGCTGTGCGACAACGAGGTGGACCGCGACTTTGAGCGCTTTGACCGCGCGGCGCTGGAGAAGCTCAGCGAGCTGTTCGTGGGAAAGACGGGGATCTTCGACCATAGCTGGTCGGCGCACGGACAGGCGGCGCGCATCTACCGCGCGGAGGTCGTGGAGGAGGAGACGCTGACCGAGGCGGGCGACCGCTACTGCTGGTGCAAGGCGTGGGCGTATATGCTGCGCACGGAGCGAAACGGAGAGCTGATCGCGGAGATCGAGGGCGGCATCAAAAAAGAGGTGAGCGTGGGGTGCAGCGCGGGGAAGAGCCTGTGCTCGATCTGCGGCAAGCGCATGGGCGAGTGCGGTCATGAGCGCGGAAGGAGCTACGACGGGAAGCTCTGCTACGCGACGCTCACGGACATCACGGACGCCTACGAGTGGAGCTTCGTGGCGGTGCCGGCGCAGAGGAACGCGGGCGTGGTCAAGCGCTTCGGCGGGGACGACGGTTCGCTCAAGGCGATGGTGCGCGCGTGCGGCAGCGGTGCGCAGCAGCGTGAGCTGGAGAGACTGGAGGAGCTTTCAGCGGTCGGGCGGCGCTATCTCGGCGCGCTGCGGCGCGAGGTGAGGCGGCTGATGCTCGTGGGAGACGAGTCGATCTCGGGCGAGGTGGCCGAGAGCATGACGGAGAAGCTGGGCGAGCGCGAGCTGGAGGAGCTGAAGAAGGTCTTCGGTGCGCGGGCGGCGAAAAAGCTCGGGACGAATGTGCAGGTCACCAATGTGCGCGCGGGGCGCGAGGAGAACGAGCGCGAGTTTCGCGTGTGAGAGGAAACAGAGAGCGCGGGAGCGCTCTTTGGAATAAAAACAAGGAGGAAACGGAATGAGCATTTCTTATGAGGGCATCGGCGCGTGGTGCGCGACCTTTGCCGGAGCGGAGCTGAGCGAGGGCGCGGCGGTGAAGGCGTCGGCAAACGGCACGGTGAGCGCGTGCTCGGCGGGCGAGCAGTTCTGCGGCGTGGTGGCGGCGGTGAGCCGCGACAAATCGGCGTGCAGCGTGCAGCTCGCGGGGTTTGCCGAGGTGAAGTACAGCGGCTCGACCGCGCCGGAGGTCGGCTACTGCACGCTCGCCGCGGACGGTCAGGGCGGCGTGTGCGTCAACGAGAGCGGGCGCAGTCATCTGGTCGTGGAGAAGAACGCTGCGGAGAGCACTGTGACGATCATGCTTTAAGAGGAGGAGAAGACGATGGCATACAATTTTGAACATCTGAAGTTAGAGAAGGGAATGTACGCGCAGAGCGGCAGGAGCTTTTCCAAGGTGCTCGAGGGTCTGGACCCGAGCGAAAATTACCGCGGCACGCCGCTCGAGGGTCTGGACGCCTTCCAGCGCCAGCTCAAGCGCTTTGATATCCATGTCAAGGGCGCGGGCAGCGACATGGTGGAGAAGTTCTTCCACACGAGCGACAGCGCGGTGCTCTTCCCCGAGTTCGTCTCGCGCGTGGTGCGTCAGGGCATGGAGAGCGATATCCTGCCGGAGATCACCGCGACGACCACGAACATCGAGGGCATGGATTACCGCACGATCGCGTCGGTGCCGACCGAGGACGACAGGGAGCTCAAGCGAGTGGAGGAGGGCGCGGCGATCCCGACGACCACCATCCGCACGCAGGAGAATTTGGTGCGCCTGCACAAGCGCGGCCGTATGCTCGTGGCGAGCTATGAGGCGATCCGCTTCCAGCGACTCGACCTCTTTTCCGTGACGCTGCGCCAGATCGGCGCGTACATCGCGAGAATGCATCTGGAGGACGCGGTAGATGTCCTCATGAACGGCGACGGCAACGACAATGCCGCCGAAGCCTTTGAGATCGGCAGCGGCAGCGGGAAGATCCCCGGCAGCGCGGGCACGCTGAGCTATGAGGCGCTGGTGGAGTTCTGGGCGAAGTTCGATCCCTACTGCATGAATACGATGCTGGTGGCGAACGATGTGATGCTCAAGATGCTCAAGCTGCCGGAGTTCCAGAATCCGCTCACGGGTCTCAACTTCCAGGGGACCGGCACGCTCTCGACGCCGCTGGGCGCGAAGCTGCTGCGCACGAGCGTGATGCCCGCGGGCAAGATGATCGGTCTTGATAAGAACTACGCGCTCGAGCGCATCTGCGCGGGCGAGGTCACGGTGGAGTACGACAAGCTCATCGACCGTCAGCTCGAGCGCGCGGCGATCACGAGCATCTCGGGCTTTGCCAGGCCCTATCAGGAAGCATCGAAGGTGCTGAGCATTTAAGAACGGTCCGGAGGGAGGAAGAGCATGGACGAGGAGATCTTCAAGACGGCGAAGAGCGTGTGCGCGTGTGACGCGGAGGACGAGGCGCTGCTGAGAAGACTTTGCGAGGCGAGCGCACGCGCGCTCGAGAGCGAGCTGCGCGCGGGCGTGAGCGCCGAAATGTGCGAGGGCGCGTTCGTGTGCGCCGCCGGCTGGCTCGCCGCCGCGGCGCTGACCGAGGCAAGGCTAGGCGGGGCGGAGGAGCTTTCCTCCCTGCGCGCGGGCGATGTGACGGTGAATGTGAAGGGCGGAGCGGGCAGTGAGCGCGCCGCGGCGCTGCGGCGCTCGGCGCGGCAGCTCATGGCGCCCTATACCGAGGGAGGAGGCTTCTGCTTTTGCGCAGTGAGGGGATAAAAAGCATGATCGACCACGCCTTCCTCCGCTACGGCTGCGAGGCGGCGGTGGAGCACGGAGCGGAGACGCGCACGGTGCGCGGCTTCGTGCAGCCCATCACGGCGGAGGGCGGCGGGGAGCCGTTTTCCGTCGGGCCGCTGGGCGCGAGCGACGAGCGCTGCTGGCGCTATCTGGGGAGCGCCGAGGTGAGCGTGGCGCAGGGCGACCATATCCGCTGCGGCGGAAAGCGCTATCGTGTGCGCCGCGCGGAGGGCGTGAAGCTCGGCGACATGGTGACGCATTACTGGGCGGTGCTCGACCGGGAGGAGGACGCGGTATGACGGCGGCGGGACAGGTACGCGGAGAGATCGTGAGCCGACTGAGGACCGCGGGGCTCGAGGCGGCAGAGGCGTATGAAGAGGAGCGCTTCCGTGAGCGGAGCGAGCCGGTGATCGCGGTGGGCGCGAAACAGACGGAGCTGACGGAGGCGGGACTCTTCCACTATCTGGGCGAGCAGTACGACGCGGAGAGCGGACGGACCGTGGAGGTCTACGGCAGGAAGCTCAAAATGACGGTGACGCTGGACGCTTACGCGCCGCGCAGAAAGGGTGCGCGGGGCTGCGAGCGGGCGGCGGAGACGGCGAGCGAGGCGCTGGTGGAGACAGAGCTCAACGGCGTGACGCTCGAGGCGCTCACCTGGGAGAGGACCGAGTGGGACAAGGAGTACGGAATGTTCGTGCGGCGGGGGACCGCGCGATGCACCGCCTGCTTCGTGGCGACGGCGGACGAGGAGAGCGCGGTGCTGACGGATTTTATTTTGAAAGGTGTGATGCAGTAAGTGAGCGGGACAGTGATACATGAGCACCCGGGCGTATATTCCGCCTACGACGCTTCGAGCGTAATCGGCGGGACGAGAGCGGTGAAGGCGATCGGCGTGGCGGCGGTGGCGAGCAGCGGGACGGCGAACGAGGTCGTGACGCTCAGCTCCTACGCGGAGGGCGTGAACGCCTTCGGCGAGGACGCGGCGGAGACAGTCGGTATGGCGGCGGTGCTTGCCGCGCTCTATCGGAACGGCGCGGGCACGGTGCGCGCGGTGAAGGTATCCGCGGCGACGGCGGAGGGCTATGAGGCGGCGTTCGCGGCGCTGGAGCAGGAGACGGTCGGCGTGGTGATATGCGACAGCACGGAGGTCGAGGTGCAGCAGAAGCTGCGAGCGAGCGTGGAGCGCGCCTCGGCCGCGCAGGGCGAGCGCATCGGCGTGGTGAGCGGCGCGAAGGACGAGACGGCGGCGCAGCTCGTCGTGCGCGCGGGAAAGCTCAACAGCGAGCGCATGGTGCTCATCGCGCCGGACGGCGTGGAGCTTGCCGCAGCGTGCGCGGCGGTGATCGCGGGGAGCGGAGATCCCTCCGTGCCGGTGAACGGTGCGGTGCTCGCGGGCTTTTCGGGCTTGAATGCGCGCTATGACGATACGCAGGTCGATACGCTGGTGCGGGGCGGCGTGACGCCGCTGGAGGCGCTTGCGGGCGAGGTGAGCATCGTGCGCGGCATCACGACGCGCACGACCACCGGCGGCGCGGCGGACAAGACCTGGCGCGAGCTGACGACGGTGATGATCGTGGACGATGTGATCCCCGCGCTGCGTGACTCGCTGCGCGCCCGCTTCGTGCGCAGCAAAAATACGGCGCAGGTGCGCGCGGCGATCCGCTCGCAGGTGCTCGTGGAGCTGGAGAACAAGCGCGCGCAGGAGATCATCGACAGCTTCGGCGAGGTAAGCGTGCGGGCGCTGGAGGACGACCCGACGGTGTGCGTGGTGGAGTTCGGCTTCGCGGTGGCACACGGGCTCAACCGCATTTATCTCAGCGCGCACATCACGGTATAAGGAGGCGGAGAGATGGCGAATCGAACGATCCCGACGAGCAGGGATATCTATTTGGAGCTGGACGGGAAAAAGCTGGCGGTGGTGCAGAGCTATACCGCCAAGGCGACGCGCACGGGACGCGAGATCGAAGCCTTCGGCGAGAGCGAGCCGGTGGCGACGGTGGGCGGTCAGACGCGCTACACCATCGAGCTGAGCCGGCTGTACGCGACCGATGAGGCGATCAGCGACGGCGTGAATTTCTATGAGCTGGAGGACTTTTCCATCGTGATCTGCCGACCGGGAAAGCGCGTGATCTACAGCAAGTGCCGCTGGAGCGGCATTGAGGAGATCGGCAAGCTCGGCGAGGCGGTCATGGAGAAGGTGAGCGTGATCTCCTGCAAGCGCATGGAGACGGAGGGCTGACGATGGAGAACGCGGGTTTCGCCGCGCAGAAAAAGCGCGTGACCGAGCAGCTCGGTGAGGCGGTGTTCGCGGCGGTCGGACTGATGGTGCGGCAGTATATGGGAGCGCCCACGGAGGAAGACGGGGGGCAGGACTCCGCTGCGGTGGCATGGGACGACGGTGCGGTGATCGAGGGCGAGCGCGCGGTGGTGAACGAGAGCTTTGACCCGGTGCGCTACCGGCAGCTCGGCGGAGCGGCGGCTGAGGCGGCGCGGGAGAGTGCGCCGCGCGGAGACGGGCGTGCGTCGGCGGGAGCCGCGCGAGAGAAGGCGAGTTCGGCAGGAGCGCGCACGGCGGTCCTGCGTACACGGGAGCGGGAGGGAACGGACGCGGCCGCTGCCGCGGCGCACAGCGCCGCGGGACGGCATGACGCGGCGGCTTGGACGATCCGGGAGGAGGGAGACCTCCTCCCCTCCGCCCGCGCGGTGAGCGATGAGATCGAGCGGGACGCGCGGCGCTATGACGGCGGATTTTATCTTTACTGAGAGGAGACGGGGAAGATGAAGCTCAAGCCCATGCGGTTCAAGGATTACACCTGGCCGAGCAATCCGGAGAGCTATCGGATCGTGTTCCGCCGGACGGTGGCGGAGCACAAGCTGCCCTTCGGACGGAGCGTGACGCAGGAGCTCGGCATGGTGTGCCGCGTATTCGAGGGAGAGGGAGAATTCGTCGGCGCGGGCGCTTACGAGGAGTTCAAGCGGCTGGCGACGGTGTTCTACGACGGAAGTCCGGGCGTGCTGGTACACCCGGTTTGGATGACGACGCGTGCGTATTTTACGAACCTGGAGGTGGTGCAGGAGCCGCTGCCCGATTATGTGCGCTATCGCTTTGCCTTTATGGAGGCGGGCGAGACGGAGGCGATGCTCAAGCGCGCGCAGAGCGCGGCCGGCGTGACGGCGCAGACGGAGAAGCGCTATCACACGGTGGTGCAGGGCGACACGCTCTGGGCGATCGCGGCGAGGAACGGGACGAGCGTGGCGGCGCTGTGCGCGCTCAATCCGCAGATCGCGAATCCGAACCTGATCTATCCGGGAGAGCGGGTGAGGGTGCGATGACGGGAAAGCTGGAGACGGTCGGCGGCGCGGTGTACGAGCTGCCGACGCCGATGGAGTGGAGAATGCAGAGGACCGGAGGCGTCCCCTGCGACAGCTTTCGCCTGAAGTGCGCGTTCCGCGCGGAGATGGCGGAGGTGCTCAAAAGCGCCCATCGCTTCACGGCGGCGGAGGGCGGCGAGACCGTTCTGCGCGGTGTGGTGGACGAGTGGAGAGCGGAGATGAGCGGCGCGGGGACGGTGCTGACGCTTGAGGGGCGCGGCATGGCGGCGCTGCTGCTGGACAACGAGGCGGAGGCGGTGCGCTATCAGCGCGCGACACCGGAGGAGATCCTGCGCGATCACGCGTCGGCGTGCGGTGTCCGGTGGGAGATAGAGGACAGGGGGCACAGCGTGGCGGAGTACAGCGTGGAGAGCGGCTCGAGCCGATGGAAGGCGATCGAGGGCTTCGCGCGGCGCTGTGGACTGAGCGCGTATTTTACGCGCGTGGGCGTGCTGCGTCTGCGTGCGGAAGGGCGGAGCGGCTGCCGCGTGCTCGCGCCGACGGGCGTGGTGAGCGCGGTGTATCGGGACAGGCGCTGCGGCGTGATCTCGGAGATGACGGTGGTGAACCGCTCGCGGAGGCTGCGGCAGAGCGTGAGGAACGAGGCGTTCATCGCGCGCGGCGGGAGCTGCCGGAGGGTGCTGTATGTCCCCTCGCGGAGCTTGAATGAGATGCGCTATACGGGCGAGTATCAGATCAAAAAGAGCGCGGAGGACGCGTGCGAGCTCATTTTGACGCTGGCGGGACGCGCGGAGCTCGAGCCGGGTGAGCGCGTGGAGCTTTCGCTCGCGCGGCTGGGCGTGGCGGGGCGGTTTCGCGTGAGCGAGCTGCTGCACACGATCTCTGCGCGCGGAGAGACAACGGAGCTGACATTGTGGGAGGTGTAGAGCCATGTGGATCGCGGGGCGGCTCGGGAGAACGGAGCGCGCGCAGGAGACGGCAGCGGTCGAGAGCGGAACGGTGACGGTCGGCGGGTGCGAGGCGGGCGTTTTGAGCCGCGGTGAGGAGCGGAGCCTGCCCGTCGCGGCACCGGGAGGCTATGCGTGGCGTCCGGTGAGCGGCGAGCAGGTGCTCGTGCTGCGCGGCGGGACGCAGGGAGAGGAGCGCTATGTCGCCGCGGCGCTGAGCGAGGAGACGCAGGTGCCGACGCTCGCGGACGGGGAGATCTGCCTGTTCTCGCGCGGAGGCGAGGCGAGGATCGTGCTGCGCAACGACGGGCGCGTGGAGATCGAGGGAGAGGTATACATCAACGGAAAGCCTTACATAGAGGTGGAGGAGATCGGTGGAGATTAAGATCAGGAACGGAGACTACTGCGCCGACGGCATCGGCGGAGAGCAGCGCGCGGTCGGGACGGAGGCGCTGCTGGAGCGGGCGCTTTTCCGGCTGAGCGTGCGGCGGGGGAGCTTCCCCTTTCTGCCGACGCTGGGAAGCGAGCTGTATCGGCTCGCGGGCGAGAAGCCGAGTGCGCGCGAGGCGGCGGCAAGGCAGTATGCCGCGGCTGCGCTGGAGGAGGAGAGCGCGCTGACGGTGGAGCGCGTGGAGCTTGCGGAGGGCGGCGACGGCGTGCTGCGGCTGCGCGTGCTGCTCACGGCGGACGGCGAGAGCGCGGCGGTGGAGCTGGCGGTGAGAGGAGCGTGAGACGATGAAGGAATTGACGCAGATCTATGAGGAGATGCGGGAGCTGTTTGCGCGCAAGGCGGGCTTTTCGCCGAGCGAGGGCTGCGACAGCGCGGTGAGGCTGTATGCGCTGGCGGCGGAATTGCAGTCGCTGCTGCTGCAGGCGGACTGGGTGCTGGACCAGAGCTTCCCGCAGACGGCACAGGGGATCTATTTGGACTATCATGCCGAAACGCGCGGCATCACGCGCGCGGCGGCGGAAAAAGCGGCGGGCGCGCTGCGCTTCGCAGCGGCGGAGAAGGTGACGCAGGCGCGCACGGTCGCGGCGGGGACGGTGTGCATGACGGAGACCGGCGTGCGCTTTGAGACGACGGAGGACGCGCAGATCGCGGTGGGCGAGCAGTGGGTCGATGTGCCGACGGCCGCAGTGGAGGCGGGCGCGCTCGGCAATGTCGCGGCGGGCACGGTGACGGTGATGTCTGCCATGCCGGCGGGCGTGGTGAAGTGTACGAATCCGGCGGCGTTTTCCGGCGGGTGCGACGCGGAGAGCGACGATGCGCTGCGCGAGCGCGTGCTCGCGAGTTATCGAAGGCTGCCGAACGGCGCGAACGCGGCCTACTATGAGCAGGAGGCGCTGCGTCACGCGGGCGTGGCGGCGGCGCAGGCAGTGGGACGCGCCCGCGGCATCGGGACGGTCGATGTGACGGTGGCGACGCACGCGGGCGTGCCGTCGGAGACGCTTTTGCAGGAGATCGAGGCGGCGCTGGAGGAAAAGCGCGAGATCGCGGTCGATGTGCAGGTCAAGGCGCCGACGGTGAAAACGGTGGCGGTGAGCGCGGCGCTCAAGGCGGCGTCGGGCTATACCTTTGCCGAGATCAAGGCAAAGGCGCAGTCGGCGCTCGGTGCGCTGTTCACGGGCGAGCTTTTGGGGAAGAGCGTCCCGCGGGTGCGGCTGCTGTCGCTTTTGTACGGCATCGAGGGCGTGGAAAATGTGCATCTGAGCGCGCCGGAGGCAGATGTGGGCGTGACTGTGACGGAGCTGCCGACGCTCGGAACGCTGACGCTCACGGAGCTGGAGGAGGCGTAAGGCGATGGGATATTACAGCTATCTTTGCGAGCTGCTGCGTCCGCTGCGGGTCTATCGGCTGGACGGGGAGAGCATCAGCGGCGCGGAGCTGTTCGCTGCGGGCAGCGGGCTGGACGCGGCGGAGTCGGCGCTGGGGGAGGCGAAGCGCGAGGGCTGCCTGATGACGGCGGAGGACGAGGGGCTTGAGCGGCGCGAGCGGCTTTTTGCGCGCATTGGCGCGCGCACGACGCCCGAGCTGCGCCGCCTTGCCATCGCTTCGCTCATGCGCGTGGGCGGAGACGGCTTCACGCTGCGCGCGATCAACGAGACGATCAGCGGCTGCGGCGTGCGCGCCGTGGCAGCGGAGACGAGCGAGCAGGGGACGGTGCGCGTGACCTTCCCGCAGGTGGCGGGAGAACCGGAGGACTTCGAGCGTATCCGCGATATCATTCTGGAGATCATGCCGTGCCATTTGGCGGTGGATTTCTATTTCCGCTTTCTCACCTGGGAGGAGTGCGAGGCGGCGGAATGGACCTGGAGCGGCATCGAGGCGGCAGAGCACACCTGGGAGAGCTTTGAAAAGGCGGTGCCGACGACATGACAGAGCAGGAGGTCTCCGTCCGCCTGACGGAGAACGACGAGCGCCTGCACGCCTGCGCGAGCCGTCTGGAGGCGGTGGAGCGCAGACAGGACGCACTGGATAAACTGGTAACGGCGGTGGAGGTGCTGGCGGTGCGGCAGGAGGGCGTGGAGGACAATGTGCGCGAGATCCGCTCGGCGGTGCAGAGCATCGTGGAAAAGCCGGTCAGACGCTGGGAGGCGGTCGTTGACCGCACGATCTATCTGCTCCTCGGCGCGGTATTCTCGCTGCTGGCGCAGGAGGTAGGATTATGAAGAGAAAAAAGTGGAGCTTTTCAAAGCTCCTGCTGGTATTGGAGAGCGCGGCGGTCATCTATACGACGCGCGAGGGCTTCGCGCTGGCGGAGGTCGCGGTGGCGCAGGGCTATGCCGGTATGCTGCCGTGGGTGACGGCGGCGGTATCCGCCGCGTGGGGTGCTTACGGGACCTCGGCGGCGTTTTACTACAACAAAGCGAAGGCGGAGAATACCGCCGGCGGCATCGTCTATGAGGCGTCGCGCGGCGGGCAGGACTGCGACGGGCAGGAGGGATAAGAGATGACAGAGCTGATCGGGAAACGGGCGGCAAATCTGCTGACGGTCAAGAGCCTTGTGACGCTCGCGCTGACGATCGCCTTTTGCGTGCTCGAGTGCAGCGGAACGCTCTCGCAGGACTATATGACGATCTACACGGCGGTGATCGGCTTCTATTTCGGCACGCAGAGCGAAAGGAGCGGCAATGTATCACAGTCGTGAGATCGGAGATCTGCGCGCAGATGTGGCGGAAAACTGCCGCATTCTGATCGCGCGCGCCGCGGCGCGGGGGCTGAAGGTCCTGGTGACGGAGACGGTGCGCGACGAGGAATATCAGCGCCTGCTCGCCGCGCAGGGCTACGCGAGCCGGAACGCGACCGTGCCGAGCTTTCACGCCGTCCACGCGGGGCTGGCGTTCGATGTGTGCAAGAATGTGAAGGGGCACGAATACGACGACGCGGCATTTTTCAAGGAGGTGGGGCGGCTCGGTAAGGAGATGGGCTTCACCTGGGGCGGCGAATGGCGGAGCTTCCCCGACCGGCCGCACTTTCAGTGGGACGGCGGGGGACGATACACCTCGTCGATGGTGCGCGCGGGGAGGTATCCGCCGCCGATGCCGCGCTATGAGGAGGTGGATACGGTGACGCAGGAGCAGTTCAACGCCATGATGACGGAATATCTGCGCGCACTTGCATCGCAGCCGCCGTCCGATTGGAGCGGCGAGGCGCGCGAGTGGGCGGAGCGAACGGGGCTGATCGCGGGCGACGGAACGGGAAAAATGCAGTATAAGGCATTTGTGACGCGCGAGCAGCTCATGGTCTTTTTGAAGCGCCTTACGGAGCAAAGGGCGTGAAAATACAGAAGGGGAGGGGCAAGCCGAAGGGCTTGCCCCTCCCCTTTTTTCGGAGGGACGGCAGGGTCTTGCGCGAAAGGCTGGGCGCTTTACTCCTGCACCAGATGGACATTGAGATGGTCGTAAGTCATCTTGACACCGTGGGCGGCGAAGATCTCGCGCACCTTCGCCTGCACGCCGTAGTAGAGATCCCAGTAGTCGTCGGAGGTCACCCAGACGCGCAGCTTGTAGATGACGCAGCTCCGGTCGTATTCGCTCAGGACGGCGAGCGGTGCGGGATCGGGGAGGATCTGCGGGAAGGCGGCGGCGGTCTCGAGCAGCGCGGCGCGGACCGTTTCGGTCGGCGCGTCGCAGGACACGCGGAAGTCAAAGTCGATGCGGCGGCGGCCGAGGGCGTTGTAGTTGGTGAGTCGGGCGGCGACGATCTGGCTGTTGGGCACGAAGATCTCCTTATTGTCGGGGGTGGTGAAGGTCGTGTAGGCGAGGTCGATGGCGCGCACCGTGCCCTCGATGCCCTCGCAGGAGACATAGTCGCCGACCGTGAAGGGGCGGGAGAGGAGCAGCATCACGCCGCCGGCGACATTGGAGAGCGTATTCTGGAGCGAGAGGGAGACGGCGAGACCGGCGACGCTCAAAAGGGCGACAAAGCTCGTGACCTCCACGCCGAGCGAGTGGAGCACGGTGAGCGCGAGGAGGACATAGAGCACCACGCGCAAAATCGAGCGAAGATAGGCGCGGAAGGGCGCGATGCGCTCCGAGCGGTCGAAGAGACGGTCGCACATACGCAGAAGCACGCGGATCACGAGCAGACCGAGCAGGAGCAGAATGAGCGCGGTCGAGAGCACATTGAGCGCTTTGTCGAGCGCGGGAATGCCGAAGTTGAACAGTTCCATAAAAACCTCCACAGACGATTTGCACTGCGCGTCATGATAACAGGTTTTGGCGGCGTATGCAAGACGGAAGAGGAAAAAGAGGAGCGTGAATTTTTCGTTAAAAAGTTAACGAATGCAATTTTTCCTGCAAAATCAAAGGGGAACGAAGAAGATCCGAAAAATGCGCGTTTGCAAATAGAACAAAAAAGAGCACGAAATTTTGGTCAAATTTTTTTGATTTTCTTCGCATTTCTCATTGATTTCAAAAGAGGTTTCCTCTATAATCTAAAATGAAGCCTGTATGAGCACCTGTTGCCTGATTTTGAAAGGATTCATGCAAACAGACGCTTATTGGCATAAGATAACATAACCAAAAAAACAGGGAGGGTTTTATCTTGAATAAGGTCATGTCACTGCACGATGCCG
>CAYWAS010000018.1:0-32530 GCA_964455915.1 uncultured Oscillibacter sp.
TTTGGCGGAACTTTTTTCGTTTCAGCTATTGACTTTTGTTTGCAGGACTCCTCGGAGGAGATCGGCAAGATCATTGACACCATCGAGAACATCGCCTTCCAGACCAATATCCTCGCCCTGAACGCTGCGGTGGAGGCCGCGCGCGCCGGCAGCGCCGGCAAGGGCTTCGCCGTGGTCGCGGACGAGGTCCGTAACCTTGCCACCAAGTCCGACGAGGCCGCCAAGGCGACCAAGGAGCTCATCGACCACTCGCTCGAGTCCGTCCGCGCGGGCGACCACATCGTGGAGCAGGTGTCCGAGGTCCTGCAGAAGACCGTGGACGCCACGGACGAGCTGAAGAAGTCCATCAACAACATCACGGCTGCCGTGGAGCAGGAGTCCGAGGCCATCGCGCAGGTCACCGAGGGCATCGATCAGATCTCCTCCGTCGTCCAGACGAACTCCGCCACGAGCGAGGAATCCGCCGCCGCCAGCGAGGAGCTGTCCGCGCAGGCGAAGCTGATGGACGATCTGGTCAATCAGTTCCGGCTCTGATCGCCGCATCACACACCGTATCATGCCGAAGGCAGAGCGTCCCGCAGGACGCTCTGCCTTTTTGTATGTCCGAACGGATCGAAAAAGGAGCAGCCCCCTCCGGCTCTGTGCCGGTCGGGTCTGCTCCTTTGGTTTTTTCTTTTCCCGCTCAGCCCGCCGGCTCCGGCGGCGCGTCCGGCGAGAGGGCGGGGCTGGTGTCCCGCGCCCATTCGATGGCGTGCTCGCAGAACATCTGCGTGATCGTGGACGGGCGCGCCGAGGCGCTCGTGGCGATGGCGATGTCGCGGTAGTAGGGCTGGTCGAGCGGCTTTTTGACGATGCCGTGGCGATTGGGGTGCAGGATCAGGTCGTGCACCACGCTGATGCCCAGCCCGCACTCGACCATCGCGAGGAGGGCGAAGTCACTGCTGACCTCGAACTTGATGCGCGGCGACTGCTTGAGATGGTCGAGGAAGAGGTTGATCTCGTAATCCTGATCCTCCTTGAGATTGATGAAATCCTCGTCCGAAAGGCGGCTGACGGGGAAACACGGCGCGTCGCGCAGCGGGTGCCCGGGCGGGAGAATGACCGTGAGCGAATCGCGCAGGAGGAAGGTCGTGTTGAACTCGTTCGAGCACGGAAGGGCGAGGAAGCCGCAGTCGATCTGCCCGCGGCGCAGCCAGGTCGCAATCTGATTGTACTCGCCGTTGAGGATCTGAAAGCGGATATTGGGGTATTTTTCGTGGAAGGACTTGATCATCAGCGGCATCCAGCCCGTCGCCATACTGGTGAAGGCGCCCACGCGAATCAGGCCGCTTTGCAGCCCGTGTAGCTCGCCGACGGCGAAGCTCAGCTCCTCCTGCCCCTGCACGATCGATTGCAGAATGGGGAGGAGCTGCGAGCCCTCGGCGCTGATCTCGATGCCCGAGCGGTTGCGCGTGAGAAGGGGGACATTCCACGCCTCCTCCAAATCGGCGATCATGCGGCTGACGGCGGACTGCGTGTAGCCCAGCTCGCTCGCGGCGCGGGTAATGCTGCCCGTTTCTATGGTTTTGAGATAGGCGAGGTACTTGTGGATCATGGCTCTCATCTCCTCGTGCGTATAGGTAAAACTATAGCGGGCAATGCAGTATTTGTCAAGTATTCCGTTTTGGAATGCTCAACAGAAGAATGATTTTCTTGTGCATTCCGCATTGAAATTATATACTATAGAGGTAAATTATTCAGCACTATCATGAAGCGGCTTGCAAGAGGAGCTCCCTCTTTTTGCAAATCGCAAATTTCTTAGAGGAGGAAAGTTACCATGATCCATTATTCCTGCATCGGTGCGACCGGCTATGTCTGCGGCGAGGTCCTGCGCATGATGGTCGCGCATCCCGAAGGCGAGCTCGTCAATGTGCTCGATACCTACGGCGTGGGCGACGCGATCTCGACCCACCACCCCGCCCTGCGCGGCTTCTATGACCAGACCATCATGGATCTCACCGAGGAGAATGTCCGTGCGACCGCCAAGGCGAGCGATGTCGTGATGATCCAGGTCCCCTCCGGCGATGTCGCCAAGTGGGCGGAGATCGTTCTGGCGGAAGGCTCCCGCATCATCGACATCGGCGCGGATATCCGCTTCCGCGACGCGAGCGTGTGGGAAAAGTGGTACGGCGATAAGCACCCCAACGCTCAGATGACGCATGATGCCGTTTACAGTATGCCCGAGATGAACCGCGAGCTTGCCAAGGGCAAGAAGCTCATCGCGAACCCCGGCTGCTATCCCACGGCCTCCACGCTCGGCCTCCAGCCCATGCTCAAGACCGGTCATGTGGTCGAGAACACCATCGTTGTCGATGCCAAGAGCGGCTACACCGGCGCGGGCCGCCGTCCGGCGCTCAACAAGCTCTTGACCGAGGCGGAGAACAACTTCTGCGCTTACGCCCTCGGCGGCGGTCACCGCCACACGCCCGAGATCGAGCAGAACATCGCCTACATCACGGGCAAGGATCTCATGAAGCCCGAGACCTGGCAGTACATCAACTTCCAGCCTCATCTTCTCCCGCAGGTGCGCGGCATCGAGGTCACCATCTACGCGACCTGCGACCGTGACTACACCAACGAGGAAGTCTACGAGATGTATCAGGAGTTCTATAAGGACGAGCCCTTCGTCAAGGTCTTCCCCGCCAACCTCCCCGTGCAGACCAAGTGGGTCTACGGCACCAACTTCGTTGAGATGACCCCGACCTTCGACGCCCGCACGCACCGCCTGATCGTCTCCTCCGTGATCGACAACATCGGCAAGGGCGCCGCGGGTCAGGCGATCCAGAACATGAACCTCATCATGGGTCTGCCCGAAACGACCGGCCTGATGATGCCCCCGATGTATCCGTAAAAGCGTTCTTTTTCGCGACTCTCTCAACTAAAACTTAATATAAAGGAGAAAAAGTATATGGAATATAAAGTGATCGAAGGCGGCGGCATCACCTCCCCCAAGGGCTTTACGGCGGGCGCTGTGTATGTGGGCGTCAAGAGCCGCAAGAGCCATAAACCCGATGTGGCTGTCATCTACTCCGAGACCGAGGCGAGCTGCGCGGCGGTCTTCACCACCAACAAGTTCTGCGCGGCGCCCGTGATCGTGGACCGCGAGATCCTCAAGAACGGCAAGGCGCGCGCCATCGTCATCAACTCCGGCAACGCCAACGCCGCCACCGGTACGCAGGGTCTCGAGGACGCCCGCGCCACCGCGCGCGAGGCGGAGAAGCTCCTCGGCGTGGGCGAGAATCAGGTCTTCGTCTGCTCCACCGGCGTCATCGGCCAGAAGCTGCCGGTCGATAAGGTCATCGAGGGCGTCCGCCAGATCATTCCCGCGAAGCTCGACGCCGCGAACGGCTCCGAGGCCGCCTACGCGATCATGACCACCGATACCGTCCGCAAGGAATCCGCCTACGAGCTGGAGCTTTCCTCCGGCACGATCCGCATCGGCGCGATGGCGAAGGGCAGCGGCATGATCCACCCCAACATGGCGACCACACTCGCCTATGTCACCACCGACGCGAAGTGCGAGAGCGCCGACCTTCAGAAGATGCTGCACGACGCCATCGACAAGAGCTTCAATATGTGCACCGTCGACGGCGACACCTCCACCAACGACACGATGATCCTTCTTGCCAACGGAGCCTCCGGCGTCGAGGTCAAGACCGAAGAGGATAAGGCGGCACTCGCCGGCCTCATCGAGCACATCTGCGTCGATATGGCGCGCCGCATCGCCTCCGATGGCGAGGGCGCGACGCACCTGATCGTGGTCGAGTCCTATGGCCTTCCCACCGAGCATGACGCGCGTCTGGTCGCCAAGGCGATCGCGGGCTCCACGCTCTTCAAGGCGGCGGTCTTCGGCCGCGATGCGAACTGGGGCCGCATCATGGCGGCGGCGGGCTACTCCGGTGCCGATGTCGACCCGACCAAGGCGGACTGCTTCCTCAAGAGCGCTGCCGGCGAGGTGCAGGTGATGAAGGACGGCTTCGGCACCGACTTCAGCGAAGAGCTTGCCAAGGCCGTGCTCACCGAGCATGATATCACCGTCGTTGTCGACTTCCATTCCGGTGACGGTCAGGCGGTCGCCTATGGCTGCGACCTCACCTATGAGTATGTCAAGATCAACGGCGACTATCGTACCTAAGAGGAGAACGGCTCATGAGCGATATTGCAAAGAAGGTCGAAACGCTGATGGAGGCCATGCCCTACCTTAATAAGTATCGGGGCAAGGTCATCGTCATCAAGTACGGCGGCAACGCCATGGTGAGCGAAGAGCTCAAGGACGCGGTGCTGCACGATGTCGTGATGCTCAAGCTCCTCGGCATGAAGCCGGTGCTCAGTCACGGCGGCGGCCCCGGCATCAACAAGATGCTCGAAAAGCTCGATATCCCCGTGCAGTTCATCAACGGTCTGCGCTACACCTCCGAGGACATCATGCGCGTGGTCGAGATGGTGCTCGTCGGTCAGGTCAACACCGAGCTGGTCGGCAGGATCAACGCCATCGGCGGCAAGGCGGTCGGACTCTCCGGCGTGAGCGGCGACATCTATCACTGCCATAAGCGCAGCGAGGAGCTCGGCTTCGTCGGCGACATTGATTATGTGAACGCCGACGCGATCAACGCCATGCTCGACGCGGGCTTTATCCCCGTCATCGCGCCCGTCGGCACCGACGGCGCGGGCAACACCTACAACATCAACGGCGACACCGCCGCGGGCAAGCTCGCGAGCGCCCTCGGCGCGGAGAAGCTGATGCTCCTCACCGACATCGAGGGTCTGTGCAACGACATCAAGCTGCGCGATGTCATCAGCTACCTGAACATCGCCGATGTGCAGGGACTCAAGGACAAGGGCACCATCGCCGGCGGCATGATCCCCAAGGTCGACTGCTGCGTCGAGGCGATCGAAGAGGGCGTCACGAGCGTCCACATCATCGACGGGCGCAAGCCGCACTCCATTCTCTATGAGGCCTTCACGAGCGAGGGCATCGGCACCACCGTCGGCACCGAGCAGCCGAGCGTGGGCATCAAGTGGTAAGCGAACAAGATAAACAATATTCTATCAGGAGGAATCTACCATGATCGAAAAGTTCAAGAGCAATGCAGAAGTCATCGAAAACGGCGACAAGTACCTCTATGGCAACCATGTCCGTATGCCTATCTCCATGGAGCGCGGCGAGGGCGCGTATGTCTTTGACAAGGACGGCAACAAGTACCTCGACTTCGTCGGCGGCATCGCCGTCAACGGTCTCGGTCACTGCCACCCCGCCATCGTCAAGTGCCTGCAGGAGCGCGCGGAGACCATTCTCCACTGCTCCAACTACTTCTACAATGAGCCTGCCGTGCAGGCTGCGAAGCTGATCGTTGAGAACAGCTGCTTCGACAAGGTCCTCTATGCCAACTCCGGCGCCGAGGCCAACGAAGGCCAGATCAAGCTCGCGCGCAAGTATGCCAAGGATCACGGCCACCCCGAGCGCTTTGTCGTCATCACGATGAAGAACTCCTTCCACGGCCGCACCCTCGCGACCTGCACCGCCACCGGTCAGTATGCGGTCCATCGCTACTTCGAGCCCCTGCCCTCCGGCTTCCGCTATGCGACCTTCAACGACCTCGACTCCGTCAAGGCCGTGATGGACGAGTATGTCTGCGCGATCCTCACCGAGCCCGTGCAGGGCGAGGGCGGCGTGCGTCCCGCCAAGCCCGAGTTCCTTCAGGGTCTGCGTGAGCTGTGCGACGAGAAGGGCATTCTCCTGATGTTCGACGAGGTCCAGGTCGGCTCCGGTCGTACCGGCAAGCTCTTCGCGCACCAGAACTACGGCGTCGAGCCCGACACCTGCTCCATGGCGAAGGCGCTCGGCTCCGGCGTTCCCATCGGTGCTGTCTGCGCCCGCGGCGAGGCTGCCAAGACCCTCACCCCCGGCACCCACGGCTCCACCTTCGCCGGCGGCCCGCTCGCCTGCGCGCTCGCTGCCACCACCCTCGATGTGATGATCAACGACGGTGTCATCGAGAACAGCCGCGTCATGGGCGAATACTTCCGTGAGCAGATGCACGCTGTCATCGAGAAGAACCACCCCAACGCCGTCAAGGAGATCCGCGGCCTCGGCCTGATCGACGGCATTGAGCTCAATCACCCCACCGGTCAGCCGGTCGTTGACCTGTGCTTCAAGGATTCCAATGTTCTCATCAACAACACCAACGGCAATGTCCTGCGCTTCGTCCCGCCGCTGATCGTCGGCAAGGAGGAGATCGACATCGTCATTAAGGCCGTTGATGAAGCGATGACCAAGCTCGGCTGGTAAAATTTGTGATATCCGGCAAAGAGATAGCTCTTGCCACCGTGCATATTTTATGCTATAATCGTCGCATAAAAATACGGTATGCTGTCTCTTTTCCGTATCAGCTCTAAAGAATCTCCCCGTCCCCCGCACCGTTGGGGGACGGACGGGGGCGGGGAGATCAAAGCACTCTCGCCATGACTTAAGGAGAGAAGATCACGCTGAAGAAGGAGGAGTAGAGTCAAGATCACGAAACCCCGTTGCCGGTCTCATTTGCCGGCGCGGCAGCAGGAAACTGTATCCATGCGACCGCAAATACCGTAAAACATCGTTCACCATCTATCAGAATAGCCGTGCGGACGGCTGTGTGTCCGTCTGCGTGCGAAATGAAATCAGAGAAAGGTTGGTAATCAAATGAGCGAAGAAAAGAAAGTCAAGACTCCGCGCACCCCTAAGCTGTGGGAGGCCCTCATCACGATGGCGTTCCTTGTGGCGATGCTCGCCCTCGGTATCGTCAAGTACGGTGTTGCCCCCCATGTTCCCATGTTCATCGGCGTGCTTGGCGCCGCCGCGATGGCCATGTATCTCGGCTATAGCTGGGAATCCATCGAAAAATCCATGATGGACGGTATCTATAAGGCACTCCAGTCCGTCTGCATTCTCATCATCGTCGGTATCCTGATCGGTGTCTGGATCGACGCCGGTGTCGTTCCCACGATGATCTACTATGGTCTGCAAGTTCTCAAGCCCGCGATCTTCTTCATTGCGGCGCTGTTGATCTGCTCCATCACCTCTCTTGCCACCGGTACCTCCTGGGGCACGATGGGCACGATGGGCGTTGCCCTGATGGGCATTGGCTTCGGTCTTGGCATGAGCCCCGGCATGACTGCCGGCGCGATCCTCTCCGGCGCCTACTTCGGTGATAAGATGTCCCCCCTGTCTGACACCACGAACCTCGCCCCCGCCATGGCCGGTACCGATGTCATGACCCATGTCAAGGGCATGATCCTCCCCACCGCCATCACCTACGGTCTCTGCCTGGTTCTCTTCGGTATCCTCGGCGTGATGCAGTATCACGGCGGCGACGCCGACCTGAGCCGCGTGACCGAGTTCTCCTTCGCGCTTGAAACGATGTTCACGATCAATCCGGTCCTGCTGCTCCCGCCCGTCATCGTTATCGCGGCGGTCGCACTCAAGGTACCGGCGATCCCCGGCATCACGCTCGGCATCATCTCCGGCGCGATCCTCGGCATCATCATTCAGCCCGCGTGCACGATGGGTTCCCTCTTCGACTTCGGTATGATCGGCTACTACTTCGGCGATGAGGCGCTTGCCTGGTTCGAGGCCAACCTCTCCGCCGACACCAGCTACACCATGACGCGCCTGCTCGAGAGCGGCGGCGTGATGGGCATGATGTTCTCCGTCTCCATGACGATCATCGCCATGATGTTCGGCGGCATCATGGAGGATACCAAGCAGCTCGAGGTCATCGTCAACAACCTCAAGAAGCTCGCCAAGGGTCCTGCGGGTCTCGTCCTTCTCACCGAGGCGACCTGCGTTGTCTCCAACGCGACCATGCCCGAGCAGTACATCTCCATCGTGGTCCCCGGCCGTATGTATGCCGAGGAGTATAAGGAGCTCGGCCTGCACCCGGCGGTCCTCTCCGGTGCGCTCGAAGGCGCCGGTACCGTCACCTCCGCGCTCGTTCCGTGGAACACCTGCGGCGTGTTCATTCAGGACACTCTGAATCTCACCGCATGGGGCGCCGGCGGCTATGGCCCGTGGGCATTCTTCAACTGGCTCATGCCGATCATCAACTACCTCTGCGCGCTGATCGGCTGGACGCTCAAGGATCTTGACAACAAGCCCTACAAGAAGTCCAAGGCGGCTGCGAAGAACTAAAAAGGAAGGAAGATACGATGAGCGTGCTTCAGGCACAATATCCGCTCCTCGAGATCGACCTTGATAAGCTCAAAGACGATCTGGCAGCGCTCACTGAGCGCTGCCGGACGCTTTCTATCGAGGTCGCGGGCGTGGTCAAGGGCTTCACCGCGCTGGACGAGGTCGTGAAAATTTATGCGGAATGCGGCATTCGCAGCATCGCCTCCTCGCGCATCATGCAGCTTCGCGCGCTGCGGGACGCGGGAGCGGCGGGCGAATATTTTCTGATCCGCGTGCCCATGCTCTCCGAGCTCGGCGCGGTCGCGGAGGTCGCGGACATGAGCCTCCAGAGCGAGCTCGGCGTGCTGCGCGCGCTCAACGCCGAATGTGCGAAGCGCGGAAAGCGGCACAAGGTGCTGCTGATGGTCGATCTCGGCGATCTGCGCGAGGGCTTCTGGAGCCGCGAGGAGCTTGTCGATGCGGCGCTGGAGGTCGAGTACAAGCTCGGCGCGCTGGAGCTTGCGGGCGTAGGGACGAACCTCGGCTGCTACGGCTCCGTGGCCGCAACACCGGAGAAGCTGCGCGAGCTGGTCTTCGCAGCAGAGGCGGTCGAGCGCGCGATCGGGCGGCGGCTGCAATACATTTCGGGCGGCGCGTCCACCTCGGTCCACATGGTGCTCGACGGCACGATGCCCGCGCGGATCAATCACCTGCGCATCGGGGAGTTCGCGCTCCTCGGCGGCATCTACGGCTGCTATCCGGACTTCATGCACCGCGATGTGTTCACGCTGAATTTGGAGGTCATCGAGTGCAAGGACAAGCCCAGCTATCCGGTCGGCGAGCGGACGGTGGACGCCTTCGGCAAGGTGCGCGAGTACACGGACCGCGGCGTGCGCCGCCGCGCGCTGTGCGCCGCAGGGCGCGTCGATTACGGTGACCCCGCCGACCTCGTGCCCCGCATGGCGGGCGTGGAAGTGCTCGGCGCGTCCTCCGACCACACGATCCTCGATGTGGCGGACGCGGCAGTGCCGGTCAAGGTCGGCGATGTGCTGCAATTCGGCGTCGGCTACGGCTCGATCGTCTACCTCACCAACACGGACGAGGTGCGCGTCGTGTGTCGGCGCGGCGGAAAGGTTTTCCCCGCAAAGTGAAGAAAAAGGAGTCCCCGCCGCCGGCGGGGACTCCTTTTCGATTTTGGATAGCGTGTCGGACGCGGGCGATCAGCTCAGCGTGGTGCCGGTGACAAAGCTCGCGATGATGATGCTGAGAATGGAGATGGGCGCGACGAACTTCACGAGAATGCTGTACGCCTTGGCGAGCTTGAAGGGCTTGCCGTCCTGCTCGATCTCGCGAATGGCGTTCTCGGGCTTCCAGACCCAGCCGACGAACACGCACGCGCCGAACGCGCACAGAGGAATGAGCAGACGGTCGGTCAGGAACTCCATGAAGTCGCCGAAGATGGGGTAGGAGACGCCGTTGGCGAAGTCAAACCAGATCCCCTTGATGTCGAACGCGGCCTGCGAGATGGTGTAGATGCAGCCGATGAGGAACATCAGTCCTGCGGTGCCGAGGACGGTGGGGGTGCGCTTCCAGCCGTAGCGCTCGGTCAGGAAGGCGACAACGCCCTCGATGAGGGAGATGCTGCTCGTGAGTGCCGCGAAGAGGAGGAGCAGATAGAAGAGAATGCCGAAGATCTGACCGGCGGGCATCTGCTGGAAAACGCCGGCGAGCGAGGCGAAGGCAAAGCCGCCGCCCTTGCCGATGTTCTCCGAGCCGAGGGTAGCGAACACGGCGGGGACAATGATGAAGCCCGCGGTGAGCGCGACGATGGTATCGGTCGTGCAGACGAGGGCGGTATTCTTGCCAAGGTTCTCTTTCTTGGGAAGATACGAGCCGTAGGTGATCATGATGGCCATGCCGAGCGAGAGGGAGAAGAACGCCTGACCGAGCGCGGAGAGGACGGTGTTGAAGCCGACCTTGCTCCAGTCGCACGAGAGCATATAGGCGAAGCCCTCGCCGGTGCCGTCGAGCGTGATGACGCGCACGAGCAGGATAAAGAGAATGCACAGCAGCGCCGGCATACCGACCTTGTTGAACTTCTCGATGCCGCCCTCCACGCCGTTGACGAGAATGACGACATTGGCGATGACAAATACCGCGGCGAAGAGGATCGCCGTCGTTGGGAACCAGGTCTCGCCCGTGGCGGCGTTATAGCCGAGCAGCGCGTAGAAATAGCCGAGCGGATCGGCGTAGACCGCAGTCGGCTCCGTGATGTAGGAGACGACATAGCGCAGCACCCAGCCGCCGACATGGCAATAGTACGAGGTGACGATGAAAGCGACGGAGACGCCGATCACGCCGACCCACTTGAAACCCTTGTGCCCGAGCTTGCCGAAGCTGTCGATGGCGTTCGCCTGCGCGGCGCGGCCGATGCAGAACTCCGAGAGCATGACGGGCATACCGATCAGTACGACGATCGCAAGATAGATGAGGATATAGGCACCGCCGCCCCCCTCAAAGGCCTTGCCGGGGAACTTCCAGATGTTGCCGAGGCCGACGGCGCTGCCCGCCGCGGCAAGGATAAATCCGAGCTTACTGCCCCATTGCGCGCGCTTTTTCTCTTCCATGTAATCGCTTCCTTCCTGTATCTCTTTTTTCGATAGAATAGATGAAAAATTTAGAAATTATTGAAATCATACGATAAATATTGCCAAAAGTCAAGCGATGCATTATAATGAATATATGAGTGATCCTAATAGAAAGGGAATGACCGCATGGAAAGTAAAAAGCTGGAGGCACTGTTGATGGCGGTCGATCTCGGCAGCTTCACCAGGGCGGCGGAGGTGCTCGGCTACACGCAGTCGGGGCTGACGCACATGATGAATTCGCTGGAAAAGGAGGTCGGCTTCACGCTCCTTGAGCGCGGGCGCAGCGGCGTGCGGCTGACGGAGGAGGGCGAGCGCATCGCGCCCGCCGTGCGCGAATTTTTGCAGGCGAACGCGCGGCTCGACAGTCTCATCGAGCAGGTCGCGTCCTCGCAGAGCGAGGTGATCCGCGTGAGCGCCTATGCGAGCATCGCGATGCACTGGCTGCCGGGGATCATTCAGCGCTTTCGCGAGGAATGCCCCGAGGTGAATGTCGATATCCGCATGGCGGACCATGTCGATGTGCCCTACGAGCTGCTCGCACAGGGAAAGATGGACGCGATCCTCGTCTCGCCGCAGAACGAGGGCGCGTATGAGTGGATCCATCTTGCCGACGATCCGATGTACGCCGTGCTGCCGCCGGATTTCGACACGCGGGGCATGACCGCCTTTCCCCTCGCCGCCTTTGAAGCGCGCGATTTCATCATGCCCTCGCAGGGCTTTGATAAAGACATCATGCGCATCTTCAACCGCATCGGCGTCAAGCCGCATATCCTGCCGACCTGGGTGGACGATCCCACAGTCATCAGCATGGTCGGGCACGGGCTCGGCGTGAGCATGATGACCGAGCTGACCGTGCGCGGACGCACGGAGGGCGTCACGCTCCTGCCGGTCGAGCCCGCCTCCTCGCGCGAGCTGGGGCTTGCCGTACGCTCGATGGACACGGCGAGCAACGGGCTCAAACGCTTCATCGAATGCACGAAGCGCATCGTCGCGGAGATGCAAAGCGAACAAAAGCAAAAAAACAGCTTGTAAAATCCGCCGAAGCGGATACAATAAGAGAAAAATACGCAACAGAAAAGAGAATCCTATGCTCAGCTTTCAGCCGGTCACGCAGCGTGACCTCGCCCTTTTGCGGCGCTATTATAAAGATTGTGACTACCAGCTCTGCGAATACTCCGCGCTCGTCAAGCTCATGTGGCGCGAGCATCTGCACCCGAGCCGCGCCGAGGGCGCGGGCTGCCTGATCGTGCGCAACTTGATCGACGGGCAGTATTGCTTCGACTATCCCGTCCCCGGACCGGAGGGTGACACGGACGCGGCGCTCACGCTGATCGAGGAATACTGCGTGCAGAAGGATATCCCGCTCGTCCTCTCCGTTATCCCGCAGGAGAAGGCGGCGGAACTGTGCGCGCGCTACCCCTACTTCCGCCTCTCCTCGCCGCGCGTCTGGCGGGACTATCTCTACGCTGCCGAGGATATGCGCGAGTTCGCGGGGCGGCGCTACTCCGGTCAGCGCAACCACATCAACAAATTCCGCAAGCTCTATCCCGACGCGGCGTTCCGCGCGCTCGGGAAGGAGGATCTGCCGCTGATCGAGCAATTCTGGCGCGACTACGAGGCGGTGTTCACCAAGGAAAAGCAATCGGCGAAAAACGAGCTGCGCTGGGCGGAGAAGATGCTCCGCCTGACCGGCAGCCCGCACTTCATGGTCGGCGGCATGGCGCTCGACGGGAAGCTCATCTCGCTCGCAATGGCGGAGCGCTGCGGCGCGACGCTGCAGATCCACATCGAAAAGGCGCTCTACGGCTACGAGGGCGTCTACCCCACGACCGTGCAGGCCTTCGCGCGGGAATTCGCGGTGGACGGTGTGCGCTGGCTCAACCGCGAGGACGACGCGGGCGACCGCGGTCTGCGCACCTCGAAGCTGCAATACCTGCCCGACCATCTCGGCGCGAAGCTGCGCTTCGATGTGGAAAACGAGTTCTCCCGTCTCGACGCGATCCCCACGCTCACGACCGCCCGCCTGACGCTCACGCCGCTCACGCAGGCGGACAAAGCCGCCTACGCCGCGCTCTGCCTCGACGACGAGCGCAACAAATGGTGGGGCTACGATTTCCGTCCCGATTACGACGGCACGCCTTACGAGGACTATTTCTTCACCGTCGCGCAAAATGACTTCGCGCGCAGGCGCGCGGTCAACTTCGCCGTGCGGCTGGAGGGGAAGTTCATCGGTGAAGCCGTGCTCTACCGCTTCGACAGCCGCGGCGGTGCGGAGCTCGGCTGCCGCATCACGCCCGACTTCGCCGGTCACGGCTACGGCACGGAGGCGTTCACCGCCGTCTCGGAATGGGCGCTCTACCGCCTCCATCTCTCCCGCGTGGTCGCCAAGTGCTGTCGGGAGAATGCGCCGTCGTACAAGATGCTCTCCTCCTGTATGCGCCGCACGGGCGAGGACGAGACCTATTTCTACTTCTCCCGCGAGGTTTGACGCATGAAATCATCACCTCTGCACAAAATGAGTGCAGAGGTGATTTTTTTGTCCGGTCCTGAATTTATGTCTGAGGAAAGCGTGGGCTATCATGTGGTGAAGTCCTTCCTTGCAGGCGACGAGAACGCAAGGCGCTGCTTTGTCTCCCTCTCCGCCGACGAGCAGCAGCGCCTGATCTCCGGCGCGCAGAGCGCCCGCAGCCGCGAGGAGGCCGAGAGCTATGTCTGGGAGTATCTCAATGGGCAGGGGCGGTGAGATGGAGCGCCTGACGGGAGAGTTCGCGCGCGACGCGCGGCGGCTCGACGAGCTGCTCGGCGCGGGGCGCTGCTTCGATCTGATCGCGCGCGACCTGACGGCGGGCGGCCGCCGCTGCCGGCTCTGGGTGGTCGACGGCTACGGCGAGGACGAGATCCTCGAGCGTATGATCGGCTTCTGGCTCGCGCTGCCCTCGACCGCCGACGCGAAGGACGCCCAGACCTTCCTCGAGCGCTATGTGACCTTCGGCGAGGTGAACACCGAGCGGGAGGTCGAAAAAGCGGCAACGGGCGTCTTCCTCGGCAAGACGCTCCTTCTGGTCGAGGGCTTCGCGGAGTGCATCATGATCGACGCGAAGAGCTACCCCTCGCGCGGCGTGGAGGAGCCGTCCACCGGCAGGGTGCTGCGCGGCTCGCACGACGGGTTCATCGAATCGGTCGTGCAGAACGCGGCGCTGCTGCGCCGCCGTATCCGCACGCCGCAGCTCACGCTCGAGGGACACAAGGTCAGCGCGTATTCGCGCGCCGATGTCGTCCTCTGCTATCTGGAGGACAGGGTCGACCGCGCGCTCCTTGCGCGCGTGCGGGAAAAGCTCGCGCAGCTCTCCGCGCGCTCCGTCTCGCTCTCGCAGGAGACGATCGCCGAATCGATGATGGCGAAAAAGCAGTGGTACAATCCCTTCCCGCGCGTGCGCTACACCGAGCGCCCCGACGCCGCGACCGCCTGCATCATGGAGGGTGCGCTCGTCATTTTAGTGGACAACTCCCCCGCCGCGATGCTCCTGCCCACGCGCTTTCTGGATTTCGTGCAGGAGACGAACGACTTCTACTTCCCGCCGCTCGTCGGCTCCTATCTGCGCCTCGTGCGCGTGATCGTCTTTCTCCTGACGCTCTTCATCACGCCCGTGTGGTATCTTCTCGTGCAGGACCCCGCGCTCGAAGCGGGGGCGCTCGGCTTTCTCGCCGTCACGAGCGAGTGCGCGGTGCCGCTGCTCGCGCAGCTTCTCTTAACGGAGTTCATCGTCGATCTTTTGAAGATCGCCTCGCTCAACACGCCGAGCGTTTTTTCCAACTCCTTTTCGATGATCGGCGCACTCGTCCTCGGAGACTTCGCGGTGCAGGCGCACTGGCTCGTGCCGGAGGTGCTGGCGTACATGGCGTTCGTCGCCATCGCGAATTTCGCGCAGCCGAGCTACGAGCTGGGCTACGCCTTCAAGCTCTCGCGCGTGATGCTGCTGCTCTTTGCCGCCGCGCTCGGCTGGGCGGGACTGGCGCTCGGAACGGCGGTGTTCCTCGCGCTGCTGCTGACCACAAAGCCCATCGACGGCGGGCGCTATCTCTATCCCCTCTGGCCCTTCGACGCGCGGGCGCTGCGCGCACTGCTGCTGCGCCGGCCGATCTCTCCGGAGAACACATGAGGAAACGCGGAGGCCTGCGCCCCCGCGTTTTTCTTCTTATCCGGCGTTCTGCACGAGGATATCCTCTTCCTGCAGCATCGGATAGCGCACGAGCGCGTCGGCGTCGAGGTCTTCCCGATGCAGCTCGACGGCGTGGATACGCCGGTCGGTGTAGGTCGTATAATAGTAGATGCCGCGCTGCGCGTTCCAGCAGGAGGTGTAGACCGTGAACTCATATTCGCCCTCGCGCACCTCGCAGCAGCCGCGCTGCTGCTCGACGGAGGAGAGAATGTGGAAGAACTGCCCGACGCTCTCCGCCTCGCCCTCGCCGCTGAGCGAGTTCGCCCGCACGAAGGCGGCGCGCACGAAGCGCGACGCGGAGGAGAGGTCGCCGGGAAGCCCCAGCGCGCCCATGCCGCGGCTGTAGAGCCGCAGGGGAAGCGCCTCGGAAAAGCGGTTCTCTGGCTGCTTCGGCGAGAGATGGCGGTAGTTGTTGAGCGCGAACATCTGCTGCGGGAAGGGCGGCTCGTTCGTGAGGACGCCCGCAGGATCGTCGTAGATCTGCAGTCCCTCCGCGGTCGCCTCGACCGCGACCGCGCCGCTTTTGTCCGCGAGCAGCCAGTGGAGCTTCGCGGTCGGGAGCTGCGGGGAGAACGGTGTCCCGACGAGTCGGACAGCGCGCAGCGCCTCGCACGCCTGCGCGAGCGTCGCGCAGCGGCCGAGCAACCAGGGGATCAGCTCATACTGCGCGATGTTCTCCGCGCCCTCGCGCACCTCGGCGTACTGCGCGCTCTCGACGAAGTTGAGCCCCGCGATGCCGAGCCCTTTTTCGTTCACCGCGTCGTAGTAGAGCGGATAGCCGTCGGCGATGTGCGCCGTGCCGATGATGGCGTAGTGCGTCTCCAACGCACCACCATGGCGGAGCGGAAAGCGGAAGCGGCGCGGGGCAATGACGATCTCCTCGCCGTAGGAAAATTCGTAATCAAGCGTCCGACCCATGTAAAAGTCATGGGTCCGGTAGGTCGCTGCGGTACACATAAGGGGACCTCCTGAAGAGTAAAGATAGAAATGGAATTAGTATCCCGCCGCACGGCAGGCGCTATGTACGGCGGGGCCGCGCGCATCGCGCGGGGAAGATTGACAAATCAGCGCGTTCATGCTATATTTTCTAAACGCCCAGCATCAGAGCACACGGAGGAACGCAAACGATGAAGGTTCAGATCATTCTTGATTCTACGGTAGATGTTCCGGAACAGATCCGCGCGCAGTGCCGCGTCGTTCCGCTCACCGTTCGCTTCGGGTCGGAGGAGTTTATCGACGGCGTGACGCTCGACAAGCAGGAGTTTTACCGCCGCCTTGCCGAAAGCACGGAGCTGCCCACGACCAGTCAGGCGTTGCCCGCCGCCTTCGCGAAGGTATTTGACGAGGTGACGCGCGCGGGAGACAGTGCGGTCGTCATCACCATCGCCGCGAAGCTCTCGGGAACCTATCAGAGCGCCTGCATCGCCGCCGAGGGCTACGAGAATGTTTATGTGGTGGACAGTCAGAGCGCTGCCGTCGGCTCGGGCGTTCTGGCGGAATATGCGCTCGAATGCGCCGCGCGCGGCATGGCGGCGCGGGAGCTCGCGCAGCATCTGACGGAGCGCAGCGCGGATATCCGCGTGATCGCGCTGCTCGACACGCTGGAATTCCTCAAGCGCGGCGGGCGCATCTCTTCGGCGGTCGCCTTCGCCGGCGGAATCCTCAATGTCAAGCCCGTGATCGGCATTCGCGACGGCGAGGTGTCGCTGATCGGCAAGGCGCGCGGAACGGGGCGCGGCAGCGAGCTGCTCAACGCAAAGGTCCGCGAGAGCGGCGGCATCGATTTCACGATGCCCGTCCTGCTCGGCTACAGCGGCGTGGACGACGAGCTGCTCAAGCGCTTTGTGGAGGAAAACCGTCCCCTGTGGGAGCAGTATATGAGCGAGCCGCGCGCCGAGCTTTTGTGCTCGGTCATCGGCACGCACACGGGCCCCGGCGTCGTGGGCGTCGCGTATTTCCACAAGAAGTGAAAAAGCGGAGGGAGCGCGCTCGCGCTCCCTCTTTTGCTTACGGCTTCGCTGCGATGGCCTCGATCTCCACGAGCGCGCCCTTGGGCAGCGCCCCGACCTGTACCGCGCTGCGCGCGGGGCAGTCGGCGGTGAAGTATTTCGCGTACACGCCGTTGACGGCGGCGAAATCGCCCATGTCGGTGAGGAACACTGTGGTCTTGACCACATCACCGGCGGTGCAGCCCGCCGCGGCGAGCACCGCCGTGAGATTTTTAAGGCACTGCTCGGCCTGCTCCTCCACACCGCCGGGGACGAACGCGCCCGTCGCGGGATCGAGGGGGATCTGACCGGAGACGAACACGAAGCCGCCCGCTTCGATCGCCTGCGAATAAGGGCCGATGGCACCGGGTGCCGCAGTGGTAGCGATGACAGTTCTCATCGAAATGACCTCCTGAACATTAGATATATCCATGATAGCACCGCCGCGCGCGATCCGTCAAGCGCGGAATGCGCCGCGGGAAGAGGGACTTGCGCCGCGCCGCGCTTTGTGGTATGCTGATGGCAAAGGCTCAGGCAAAAGGGAGGAACGACGATGATCATTCGCGCGGAAGAGAGAAAGCAGACCTTCACGCCGAACGCCCGCGGGGGCGACGGCACGATGGAAAAGCTCGACTATGTGCTCGAGACCATGCCGGAGGGCGCCAAAATGTTCGCCGAGATCCGGCTCGACCCGGGCTGCTCGCTCGGCACGCACACGCACACCGGCGAGTATGAGATCTTTTTCTTCAAGGAGGGTGAGATCACCCTCAACGACAACGGCACGGAGCGGAAGATGCACCCCGGCGACTTCGCCGTCTGCTACGACGGCGAGTGCCACGGCATCGCCAACCGCACCGACACGCCCGCGGCGCTCTACGCCGCCATCATCAAGACCAAGTGAGGAGACAGCATGACCTATACCTATTACCCCAAGGGGACCTGCTCGAAGCAGATGGACCTCGAGCTTGAGGACGGCATCATCAAAGAGGTGCGCGTGCTCGGCGGCTGCAACGGCAATTTGCAGGGCATCTCCAGCCTCGTGCGCGGCATGAAGGCGGAGGAGGCCATCGAGCGGCTCGCGGGCATTCGCTGCGGCTTCAAGCCGACCTCCTGCCCCGACCAGCTCTCCATCGCGCTCCGGCAGGCGCTGGAAAACGCGGCGAAGGAAGCATAAAGAAGCAAAAAGCACGGCTCACGCCGTGCTTTTTCGCGTCATTTTGCGCTTTGAATGCGGTGGTACATATCCTGCATCTTGCGGTCGATGTCCGCGATCTCATCGGCGCAGGCGAACATCTGCTCGTTGATGCCCTCGGGCAGCGTCGCCTTGTCCGCCTTGTAGCGGATATCGTGCTCGAGGCTTGCCCAGAAGTCCATCGCCACCGTGCGCAGCTGCACCTCCACGAGCACGCTCTCCGTCCGCTCGGAGAGGTAGATCGGCACGCGCAGGTCGAGGTGGAGCGAGCGATAGCCGTTGTAGTTCGGCTCTTTGATGTAGTCCTGGCGCTTGACGAGCTCAATGTCGTTCTGGCGCAGCAGCATCTCCTCCACGCGATAGACATCGTCTATGTAGCAGCACACCACGCGAATGCCCGCGATGTCGTTGATGTTCTGCTTTGCCGATTCCATCGAGATCTCCAGCCCCTTGCGCCGCAGCTTTTCCAGAATGCTCTTGGTGGACTTCAGGCGGCTTTCGACATGGTGAATGGGATTGTGGGCGTACTGCACGCTGAACTCCTCGTCGAGCACCTCCAGCCGCGTCTGGATCTCACGCACGGCGGCGCTGTAGAGATGCTGAAAGCGCAGGAAGTCCTGATAGCTGCGGTAGAGCAGCGCCGTCTCGTTTTGCAGCACGATGTCCGTGCGAATGGGAGCAAAGGTATTGTCCATGGCGTCCTCCGTATCGTTTTTACTGTCTCACCGTTATTATAGCACCTTGCGCGGCGGGAACAAGAAACTTTTTGTGAATCTTCAAAAATCTTTATCGCACGGCCGGAAAAATCGCTGGACAAACCTCCGGCGAGTGGGTATACTGTATAGAAAAAGCGGGATAGAGGGGGCGCGCCGTGGACATCGATATGGACATCAAGGAGCTGGAGGCATTCGTCTATGTGGTGGAAAACTGCAGCTTCTCCCGCGCGGCGGAGCTGCTCCATCTCACGCAGCCGACCATCTCCTCGCACATCTCCGCGCTCGAGCGCAAGCTCGGCATCAAGCTCGTCGTGCGCACGACGAAGGAGACCTATCCTTCCGACGCGGGCAAGCTCCTCTACCGCTACGCGAAGGAGATTTTGCGCGTGCGCGAGAACGCCGCCGCCGCGCTCAAGAGCTTCTCCAAGGAGATGCGCGGCACCATCACCATCGCCGCCTCCACGGTGCCGAGCCAATACTATCTTCCGCAGCTTTTGCAGCATTTTCGGGAAAAATATCCCGATATCTCCTTCAATATCCAGATGGAGGACAGCCCAAGGGTCATCGAAATGGTCGCTTCGCGCGCCGTTGAGATCGGCTTTTGCGGCACGAAGGTCGAGAGCCACAAGTGCGTCTCGCAGGAGTTTGCGAGCGACTGCATGGCGCTCATCACGCCCAACAGCGAGAAATTCCGCGCCTTCGCCGGCACGATGCCGCCGCGCGAGCTGCTGCTCGGCGAGACCTTCATCAGCCGTGAGAAGTCCAGCGGCACCTATCAGGCAGGGCGCGAGATCCTCGAACGCGTCGGCGTGGACATCACCCGCCTGCACACCGCCATCGAGGTCCGCTCGAGCGAGAGCGTCAAGCAGATGGTCGGCGAGGGCATGGGCGTCGGGCTGATCTCCCTTTCCGCCGTGCGCGACTATGTGCAGTTCGGCAAGGTCCTCGCCTTCCCCTTCGAGCAGGAGGAGCTGCGCCGCAGGCTCTATATCGTCAAGCACAAAAACAGCATTCTCTCGCCCATCGCGCAGACTTTTTACGACTATGCGCGCCGGCACTACCGGGATTCGGAAAAAATCGCGGAGGAGACGCCCGAGTGAGGGTGTCTCCCCTTTTTTCATGTGCCGTTCGCGTAAAAATAGCATTTACTTTTTTCGGGCAGCACGCTATAATAAAAAGAAGGCAAAAGCATCGACACGGGAGGCGAAGAAAATGCAGGCGATCCGCTCACATCTCTTTGACGGCATCACAAATGAAGAATGCGAGCGTATGTTCCACTGCTTCGGCGCGCGCGAGGCAAGCTATGAGTCCGGCGCGCTGATCTGCGAGTTCGACGGTCACCAGCGCGCGGTGGGCGTTCTGCTCTCCGGCCGCGCCGACCTTGTCCGGCTGGACGAGGACGGCAACCGCACCATTCTCGAATCCATGGAGGAGGGCGGCGTGTTCGGCGAGGTGTTCGCCTTCTCCGGCACGGGCGGGGACTCCGTTTTCCTCGAGTGCCGCAAGAGCTGCCGCGTGGTCTATCTGGACTACGACCAGATCACGCGCCGCTGCGAGAACGCCTGTTTGCACCACTCGCTTCTGGTGCAGAATCTCTTCCGCCTGCTCTCGACCAAAACGCTGCACCTGAGCGAGCGGGTCGAGGTGCTCTCGCGCCGCACGATCCGTGAAAAGCTCCTGTGCTGCTTCGACCAGCTCGCGCGTCGGGAGGGGTCGAATACCGTCACACTGCCGTTTTCGCTCTCCGCCCTCGCGGACTACATCAGCGCCGACCGCAGCGCCATGATGCGCGAGCTCAAAAAGCTGCGCGAGGAGGGCATCATACAGACCGAGAATCGAAAAATCACCATGTTACAGTAAATTGCAGGAAAAGCTGCATGAAATTTATCAAAGTACATGATTGACGCAGGAAAACCGTCATGTTATAATACATAGCATCAAAGTTCATGCTATTGATAGAAAAGGGGTTATGCCATGTATCGCATCGTCAAAAAAGAAGCGCTCAAGCCGACCGTTATCCTCTACGAGATCGAAGCGCCGATGGTGGCAAAGAAGGCCGAGCCCGGCCAGTTCATCATTCTGCGCGTCGACGAGAACGGGGAACGCATTCCCATCACGATCCACGACTACGACCGCGAAAAGGGCACGGTCACGATCATCGTGCAGACCATCGGCGCCACGACCGAAAAGCTCAGTCACAAGAGCGAGGGCGAGTATATTCAGGACTTTGTCGGTCCTCTCGGCCGCCCGACCGAGACCGAGGGCAAGAAGAAGGTCTGCGTCGTCGGCGGCGGCGTGGGCTGCGCCATCGCCTACCCCGTTTTGAAGAAGTTCCACGACTGCGGCGCGGAGGTCCACGCGGTGGTCGGCTTCAAGAGCAAGGATCTTGTGATCCTTGAGGATAAGTTCAAGGCCGCCTCGAGCGTCATGAAGCTCGTGACCGACGACGGCTCCTACGGCGAGAAGGGTCTTGTCACCGACGCGCTCAAGGCGCTGATCGACGAGGGCAACCAGTATGACGAGATCTTCGCCATCGGCCCCGCCATCATGATGAAGTTCGTCTCCAAGACCACCGAGCCCTACGGCATTCCCACCACCGTCTCCATGAGCCCCATCATGGTCGACGGCACCGGTATGTGCGGCGGCTGCCGCCTGACCGTCGGCGGCGAGACCAAGTTCGCCTGCGTGGACGGTCCCGACTTCGACGGCCACAAGGTCGACTGGGACGAGAGCCTCAAGCGCGGCAAGATGTATTTCGACTGGGAACGCCACAAGCACGAGGAAACCTGCAACCTGTTCAAGGAGGTCAAGTAAGATGCCGAACATGAGTTTGAAGAAGAACGAGATGCCCTCGCAGGACCCCAATATCCGCAACAAAAACTTCCTTGAGGTCGCCCTCGGCTACACCGAGGAGCAGGCGCTCGACGAGGCGGCGCGCTGCCTCAACTGCAAGAACCACCCCTGCGTGTCCGGCTGTCCGGTGCAGGTGAATATCCCCGCCTTCATTCAGAAGATCGTGGAGAAGGACTACGAGGGTGCGTATCAGGTCATTCACGAGACCTCCTCCCTGCCCGCCGTCTGTGGTCGTGTCTGCCCGCAGGAGACGCAGTGCGAGTGCAAGTGCGTGCGCGGCATCAAGGGCGAGCCGGTCGGTATCGGTCGTCTCGAGCGCTTTGTCGCCGACTGGCACAACGCCAATGTCACCGAAGCGCCCGCCAAGCCCGCGCCCAACGGCCACAAGGTCGCCGTCATCGGCTCCGGCCCCAGCGGTCTGACCTGCGCGGGCGACCTCGCCAAGAAGGGCTACGATGTCACCGTCTTTGAGGCGCTCCACCTCGCCGGCGGCGTTCTGGTCTACGGTATCCCCGAGTTCCGTCTTCCCAAGGCGATCGTGCAGAAGGAGGTCGACGGTCTCAAGGCGCTCGGCGTCAAGGTCGAGACGAATATGGTCATCGGCCGCGTCGTCTCCATCGACGAGCTGATGGAGCAGTACGGCTTCGAGGCTGTGTTCATCGGCTCCGGCGCAGGACTGCCGATGTTCATGCACATTCCCGGCGAGAACCTCTGCGGCGTCTACTCCGCCAACGAGTTCCTCACCCGTATCAATCTCATGAAGGCATATAAGGACGATTCTGACACGCCCATCATGCCGCTCGCGGGCAAGAAGGTCGCGGTCGTCGGCGGCGGCAATGTCGCGATGGACGCGGCGCGCTGCTCCAAGCGTCTGGGCGCAGATGTCTACATCGTCTACCGCCGCGGCATGGAGGAGCTGCCCGCCCGTCACGAAGAGGTCGAGCACGCCATCGAAGAGGGCATCGTCTTCAAGACGCTCAACAATCCCGTCAAGATCAACGGCGACGACAAGGGCTATGTCGCCTCCATGACCTGCATCGAGATGGAGCTCGGTGAGCCGGACGCCTCCGGCCGCCGCCGTCCCGTCGAGAAGCCGGGCAGCGAGTTCGACCTGTCGGTCGACTGCGTCATCATGTCCCTCGGCACCACGCCGAACCCGCTCATCAAGAACACCACCCCCGGCCTTGAGGTCAACCGCAAGGGCGGCATCGTGGTGAACGAGGAGGGTCTGACCTCCCACACGAATGTCTACGCGGGCGGCGACGCCGTCACCGGCGCGGCGACGGTCATTCTCGCCATGGGCGCGGGCAAGCTCGGCGCGAAGAGCATCGACGAGGCTCTGAGCAAGAAGTAAGTTCTTTACATAGAAATCGGAAAGAGGACGGCTCCCGCCGTCCTCTTTTTTGCGCGCAGAGCAGAAAAAAGGACTTCCGAAGCTCGGAAGTCCTTTTTTGATCGGGGGATCGAGCGCCTTACTTCAGGCTCTCTGCGACGGCGACGGCCACCGCGACGGTCGCGCCGACCATCGGGTTATTGCCCATGCCGAGGAAGCCCATCATCTCCACATGCGCGGGAACGGAGCTGGAGCCCGCGAACTGCGCGTCGGAGTGCATACGACCCATGGTGTCGGTCATGCCGTAGGAAGCGGGGCCGGCTGCCATGTTGTCGGGGTGCAGCGTGCGGCCCGTGCCGCCGCCGGAGGCGACGGAGAAATACTTCTTGCCCTGCTCCACGCACTCCTTCTTATAGGTGCCCGCGACCGGGTGCTGGAAGCGGGTGGGGTTGGTGGAGTTGCCGGTGATGGAGACATCAACGCCCTCGGCGTGCATGACGGCAACGCCCTCGCGCACATCGTCGCAGCCGTAGCAGCGCACATTCGCGCGCTCGCCCTCGCTGTAGCGGATCTCACGCACGACATTGAGCTTGCCGGTATAATAGTCGAACTGCGTCTGGACATAGGTGAAGCCGTTGATGCGGCTGATGATCTGCGCCGCGTCCTTGCCCAGACCGTTGAGGATCACGCGCAGAGGTTCCTTGCGTGCCTTGTTGGCGTTCTTGACGATGCCGATGGCGCCCTCCGCGGCGGCGAAGGACTCGTGGCCGGCGAGGAAAGCGAAGCACTTGCTCTCGTCGGAGAGCAGCATCGCGCCGAGGTTGCCGTGACCGAGACCGACCTTGCGGTCGTCCGCGACGGAGCCGTTGATGCAGAATGCCTGCAGGCCCTCGCCGATCTTCTTGGCGGCTTCGGCGGCGCTCGTCACGCCGCTCTTGAGCGCGATGGCAGCGCCCACGGTGTACGCCCAGCAGGCGTTTTCAAAGCAGATGGGCTGAATGCCCTTGACGATCTCATAGGGGTCAAAGCCCTTTGCCTGACAGATCTCACGGCACTCCTCGACGGAGCCGATACCGTACTGCGCGAGCACGCCGTTGATCTTGTCGATCCTTCTCTCGTAGTTTTCAAACAGAGCCATGGTTTCTTCCTCCTTCCCTTATTCCTGACGCGGATCGATGTACTTCGCCGCGCTGTCCCACTGGCCGTAGTGACCCTTGGCCTTCTCCAGCGCTTCGTTGGCGTCGATGCCCTTCTTGATGAAGTCCATCATCTTGCCCAGGTTGACGAACTCGTAGCCGATGACCTCGTTATCGGCGTTGAGCGCCATCTTCGTGCAGTAGCCCTCCGCCATTTCAAGGTAGCGCGGGCCCTTTTCGGCGGTGCCGAACATCGTGCCGACCTGACTTCTGAGACCCTTGCCGAGATCCTCGAGGGACGCGCCGACGGCAAGACCGTCCTCGGAGAAGGCAGACTGCGTGCGGCCGTAGACGATCTGGAGGAACAGCTCGCGCATGGCGGTGTTGATCGCGTCGCACACAAGGTCGGTGTTGAGCGCCTCAAGCAGCGTCTTGCCGATGAGGATCTCGCTCGCCATGGCAGCGGAGTGCGTCATGCCGGAGCAGCCGAGCACCTCGACGAGCGCCTCCTGAATGATGCCCTCCTTGACATTGAGCGTCAGCTTGCACGCGCCCTGCTGCGGCGCGCACCAGCCGATGCCGTGGGTAAAGCCGGAAATATCGGAGATCTGCTTGGCCTGCACCCACTTGCCCTCTTCGGGAATGGGAGCCGGACCGTGATATGCGCCCTTGGCGACCGGGCACATGTGCTGGACTTCGGTCGTGTAAATCATGGTGATCTTCCTTTCTTATGATAAGCCCGCGGCGCGGACCGATTGGATCGCTACCATTGTATCAAACGCCGCGTGTATTTGCAAGCCGTATTTCTCTCGCCCCTTCGCGCCCGTTTTCCGCGCCCTTCGACGCGCTCCGCGCAGGGGGAATTGTATATTTTGACGAGAGGCATACCCGTCACGCTGTATATTTTATCAAATTTACCGTCTTGACTTCTGCACTTCTGCGCGTTAAAATAACTCCATCAAATATGACAGATACATGAGGAGTTCTAATACTATGTTCCGTTTTGCTTATGCAAATATGAATAGTGTTTCTACTGCCGCTGCCGCTCGTGCAGAGGGCGTCTCCTCCTGCGCTGCCGCCAACACCAATGGCACCATGATGAATTTTGCGATGGACGCTGCTCTTGCGGCGTCCATTTCTGTTATTCTCTCCATTGGTCTTATTGGCATTATCAGCATTCGCGTATTGGCTCTGTCCCTTCTGGGCCTCATTATTATTCTGCCGCACACGGCACTTGGTGAAAGATCGCACGCATAAGTATTGGATCCGTTCGATACAGCAAAGCGGTTTCGCCGAGTGAGCGAAGCCGCTTTTTTGTATAAATAAAACCAAATTTTATTAAAAGGAGAAAACAAGATGAAAAAGAAGCTCATGAGCATGGTGCTCGCCGCCAGTATGGTATTCACCATGGCCGCCTGCGGCAGCAAGGACAACACCCCCGATCCCTCCACCCCCGACAGCGGCTCGTCCGACAGCGGCACGACCGCCGATGTCCAGACCTTCGTGCTCGGCACCATGGGTCCCCTCACCGGTGACAACGCCATCTACGGTCAGGCCGTCGCCAACGGCGCGGAGCTCGCCGTGCAGGAGATCAACGCCAGCGATTCCAAGATCAAGTTCACCTTCCTCAAGCAGGACGATGAGGCAGACGGTGAGAAGGCCGTCAACGCCTACAACACCATGATGGACGACGGTATGCAGGTCCTCGTCGGCCCCACCACCACCGGCGCTTCCCTCTCCGTGGCCGATGTCTGCTACAACGACCGCACCTTCATGCTGACCCCCTCCGCCTCCTCCACCGATGTCACCGCCAATAAGGACAATGTCTTCCAGGTCTGCTTCACCGACCCCAACCAGGGCGTTGCCGCTGCCGACTACATGGCCGAATACTACGCCTCCTCCAAAATCGCCGTGATCTACCGCAACGACGATGCCTACTCCCAGGGCGTGCGTGACGCGTTCAAGGCCGAAGCCGATGCCAAGGGTCTGAGCGTTGTTTACGAGGGCACCTTCACCAAGGACACCGCCACCGACTTCACCGTGCAGCTCAACGCCGCCAAGACCGCGAACGCCGATGTCGTCTTCCTCCCCATCTACTATCAGCCCGCCTCCGTCCTCTTCGCGCAGTCCAGCGCCATGGGCTATGCGCCCACCTTCTTCGGCGTGGACGGCATGGACGGTATCCTCGATATGCCCGGCTTCGACACCTCTCTCGCCGAGGGCCTCATGCTCATGACTCCCTTCTCCGCGACCGTCGAGTCCAACAAGTCCTTCGTTGACGCCTACACCGCCGCCTACAATGTCGCGCCCAACCAGTTCGCCGCCGACGCCTATGACGGTGTCTACATCGTCAAGCAGGCGCTCGAGGCCGCCGGCTGCACCGGCGACATGAGCGCGGAAGAGATCTGCGATGCGATCGTCGAGCAGATGACCAAGATCAGCTTCACCGGCCTCACCGGTAAGGACATGACCTGGAACGCCGAGGGTCAGGTCTCCAAGGCGCCCACCGCTTATGTCATCAAGGACGGCGTGTACGCCGAGCCGTAAGCGAAAGATCCCTCTCTCAAATCGCTTTTCCATACGCTATCCCCGCGTGGGCAAAGCTGTCGGGAGCGCAGGCTCCCGACGGCTTGCGCCCTGTTCTATGGCGGAAACGAAGGCAGTGCCCTTCGTTCTCTGCCCTTGTTTCTGCCACAGAAAAATGAAAGGTAAAAGAGGTGCTTTTTCCTATGGAATTCTTATCCTACCTCATCAGCGGCATCAGCCTCGGCAGCGTGTACGCCATCATCGCGCTCGGCTACACGATGGTCTACGGCATTGCCAAGATGCTGAACTTCGCCCACGGCGATGTCATCATGATCGGCGGCTACATCTCCTTCTGCGCGATGTTCTATCTGGGGCTTCCGTCCATCGTCGCCACGATCCTCGCCGTCATCGTCTGCACGGCGCTGGGCATCGTGATCGAGCGGCTCGCCTATAAGCCGCTGCGCTCGGCGTCGAGCCTTGCCGTGCTCATCACCGCCATCGGCGTGAGCTATTTTCTGCAAAACTCTGCGCTCCTCATCTGGGACGCCGCCGCGCGCGTCTATCCGCCTGTGGTCAAGGACTCGCTCAAGCTCTTCGACGGCAGGCTCTCCGTCCCCTACATCTCGATCCTGACGATCTCCGCCTGCATCGTCATCATGCTCGCGCTGACGGTCTTCGTCAACCGCAGCAAGATGGGCAAGGCGATGCGCGCCTGCTCGGAGGATAAGGCGGCGGCGCAGCTCATGGGCATCAATGTCAACGCCACCATCTCCATGACCTTTGCCATCGGCTCGGCGCTCGCCGCCATCGCGGGCGTGCTGCTGTGCTCGTTCACCACCTCGCTCATGCCCACCACCGGCTCCATGCCCGGCATCAAGGCGTTCACCGCGGCGGTGTTCGGCGGCATCGGCTCGATCCCCGGCGCGTTCCTCGGCGGTCTGCTCCTCGGCATCATCGAGGCCATGGCCAAGGCGTACATCTCCACGAACCTTGCCAACGCCATCGTCTTCGCCGTGCTGATCGTCGTGCTGCTCGTCAAGCCCGCGGGACTGCTCGGCAGATATGTGCCGGAGAAAGTTTGAGGTGAGGACCGTGACACAGAAAATGAACCAGATCAAGCGGCTCAAGAAGACCACCAAGGTCGACTTTGCGACCTACCTCGGCGTGATCGCCGTGTTCGTCATCGCCTTCGTGCTGCAGGACGCGGGGCTGCTCAACCGCAAGGCGACGGGTCTGCTCGTGCCGATCTGCTGCTATATGTCGCTGGCCGTTTCGCTGAACCTGACCGTCGGCATTTTAGGTGAGCTGAGCCTCGGTCACGCGGGCTTTATGAGCGTGGGCGCCTTCTCCGGCATCATCGCCTCGCAGAGCCTTCTGAACGCGATCCCGAGCGCGCCCGTTCGTCTGGCGATCGCGATGCTCGTCGGTGCCTTCTTCGCCGCCATCGTCGGTCTGCTCGTCGGCACGCCCGTGCTGCGTCTGCAAGGCGACTACCTCGCCATCGTGACGCTCGCCTTCGGCGAGATCATCAAGGATCTCATCAACTGCCTGCTCGTCGGCTACGACAGCGCGGGACTGCACATCATCTTCAACCCCACCGGCGATAAGACCGTCGCCGACCTCAACCTCGACGCGGCGGGCTACGCCATCATCAAGGGCGCGCAGGGTGCGACCGGCACCAAGACCATCGCGGGTCTCACCGCGGGCTTCGTGCTCGTGATGGTGACGCTCATCATCGTTTTGAACCTCACGCGCTCGCGCGCGGGCCGCGCGATCATGGCGATCCGCGACAACGCCATCGCCGCGCAGTCCGTGGGTCTGAATCTCACCAAGTATAAGCTCATGGCGTTCGTCACCTCCGCCGCCCTCGCGGGCGCGGCGGGCGCGCTCTACGGGCTCAACTACTCCTCCCTCCAGGCAGCGAAGTTCGACTTCAACACCTCGATCCTGATCCTCGTCTTTGTGGTGCTCGGCGGGCTCGGCAACCTCTGGGGCAGCCTGATCGCCGCCGCCGCGCTGACGATCCTGCCCGAGGCGCTGCGCGAATTCTCGGACTACCGTATGCTCGTCTACGCGATCGTGCTGATCCTTGTGATGCTCGCCACCAATGACCCGCAGTTCAAGGCCGCGTTCGGGAAGCTCTTCCCGCGCCGCGCCGCCGCGAAAGAAAAGGAGGATTGACCATGACGCAGAAAACCAGGCTCGTTCCCGTCGTGCGCAATACAGCCTATCTTCCCGAGCGCGACGCGGACAAATCTCCGGTGCTCGAGTGCATCGACCTCGGCATCACCTTCGGCGGACTCAAGGCGGTGGATAACTTCTCCATCACCATCGGCCGCACGGAGATCGCCGGTCTCATCGGTCCCAACGGTGCGGGCAAAACAACGATCTTCAACCTGCTCACCAAGGTCTATCAGCCCACGCACGGCACCATTCTCTTAAACGGCAAGGATATCCACGGCCTGAGCACCGCGCAGATCAACCGCGCGGGCATCGCGCGCACCTTCCAGAATATCCGCCTGTTCCAGAACCTCACGGTGGAGGAGAACATCACCGTCGCGATGGACGCGCAGATGCACTACAATCCCGCCGAGGGCATCTTCCGCCTGCCGCGCTTCTGGCGCGAGGAGCGCACCGTCCGCGAGCGCGCGATGGAGCTGCTGTCCATCTTCCACATGGAGCAGTTCGCCTCCGCCAAGGCGGGCAGCCTGCCCTACGGCGCGCAGCGCCGACTGGAGATTCTCCGCGCCCTGGCGACGAATCCCTGCCTCCTGCTCCTCGACGAGCCGGCGGCGGGCATGAACCCCAGCGAAACGGCGGAGCTGATGGAGAATATCCGCTCCATTCGCGACACCTTCAAGATCGCGGTGCTGCTCATCGAGCACGATATGAACCTCGTCATGAACATCTGCGAGGGCATCGCGGTGCTGAACTTCGGGCGCATCATCGCCAAGGGCTCGCCCGACGATATCCAAAATAACCCCGAGGTCGTTGAGGCGTACCTCGGCAAGAAGAAGGAGGCGTGAGCGATGGGTCAGATCCTACAGGTCAACGACATTCATGTGTACTACGGCAGTATCCACGCGGTCAAGGGCGTCTCCTTCGAGGTCAACGAGGGCGAGGTCGTGACCCTCATCGGCGCGAACGGCGCGGGCAAGTCCACGATCCTCAACACCGTTTCCGGCCTGCTGCACCCGAAAACGGGCAGCGTGGTCTTCGAGGGGACAGATCTCAAGGGCGTCGCGCCGCACAAGATCCTCGAGCGCGGGCTCGCGCAGGTCCCCGAGGGACGCCATATCTTCCAGCAGATGACGGTGGAGGAGAATCTGGAGATGGGCGCTTACAGCCGCCCCAATTCCACCATCGCCCCGGGACTGGAAGATGTCTACAGCCGCTTCCCGCGCCTGCTTGAGCGCCGCCGTCAGATCGCCGGCACGCTCTCGGGCGGCGAGCAGCAGATGCTCGCGATGGGCCGCGCGCTGATGAGCCGGCCGAAGCTCCTCATGCTCGATGAGCCCTCGATGGGTCTTGCGCCGATCCTCGTCGAGCAGATCTTCGACATTATCCGCGAGCTGCACGCGGCGGGCACGACGATCCTGCTCGTCGAGCAGAACGCGCAGGCGGCGCTTTCCGTCGCGGATCGCGCCTATGTGCTTGAGACCGGCAAAATTTCGCTCACCGGCACCGGCGCGGAGCTGATGGCGAGCGACGAGGTGCGCAAGGCGTATCTCGGCGGCTGAACAAAAAAGCGAAAAGGAGGAGTCCCGCCGCGGGACTCCTCCTTCTTTTCTTCTCTTTTCCGCCCGCGCTCACCTTGTCACCACGCGCAGCACATCGTAGTGCAGCCCCTCATCGGCGTAGTTGGGGATCAGCCCGAGCCGCCAGACGGAAACGGAGCTCACACCCAGCAGCTTCGCACACGAGAGCTTCTGGGCGATGCTGCGCGCGTCCTCATACCAGAGGAAGATGTTCTGCCCGCTCTCGGTCGTGTAGGTGCACCACGGCGAGCGCGCCGCGTCCGACCAGCCGAAAACGGTCGTGGGCTGACGGAGGCGGGTATAGACCGTTGTGTGGATCGGGTGCGTCGAGCGCGCCGCGGTGAGCAGACCTTTTTCGTCGGTCTGCCACGCGTCCGCGTCGATGCTCACAGCGAGCGTGAGCTTCGTGGGCTCGTCCATCGCCGCGGCAGCGGTGCGCACGGCATAGTAGACCTTGTAGAGCGGCGCGCAGGGGTGGTTTTTATAATAGCTCGAGCGCAAAAAGCCCGTGAGGTCGCCCGCAGCGTAGTCATGCGCCATGAGGATCACGCGGTCGCAGAGCGCGCCGATGGTCTTGAAGTCGTAGCCGTCGTAATAGGCATCGCCGTAAACGGCGGGCATGACGGCGGCGTAAAGCGTTTTGCCCTCCGCGTCGAGCGCCGCGCGCAGCTCGGTGAGGAAGGCGTTGAAGTTCGCCGCGTCGGCGGCGCGCAGCCCCTCAAAGTCGATCGTCACGCCGCTGTAGGGATTGTAGCCGAGGTCGGGATACACCCGCGCAAGCTCCGCCATGATCTCGCGCACGGCCTGCGTGCGGGCGCTCTCGTCGGCGAGCATCGCGCGCAGCGGCGCGTTCGCCATAAAGACATTGAGCTTGAGCTCCACGCCCGCGCTTCGCAGCTCCGGCACCACATCGGCATAGCCCGAGGGGACATAGAAGCCGGAATCGTCGTCGCGCACGGTGGAGAGCTTCGCGCCCTCCTCGGCGGAATAGTTGATGTGGCTCCAGCCGAAGCTGACCGCGTCGAACTGCTTCGCCTGCTCAAGCTGCGAGTAGGACGAGAGCGCATAGAAGGCGTGCGTCCACTCCGTCGGCGCGTTGTATTTCTCGTAAATGCGCACGAGCATCGCCGCCGCCTGCTCGCGCAGGGCATTGCCCTTCGGCTCGAAGGTCGTCGCCGTGGTGCCGGTGGTCATGCCGATCTCATAGGCGATGGCGATATAGCCGCGCTCCTCTGTCACATCGGTGAAGGGCAGCGCCGCCTGCGCGTCCGCCTTGGCCAGCTCACCCAGCCCCAGCGCGCGCACGAGCATGACCGCCATCTCGCTCCTCGTGATGTCCTCCGTCGGACGGAAGCGCCCGCCCGCGTCAAATACGCCGTTCGCCGCGGCGGTGTTGATGCTCTCGCGCGCCCACGATGCGGCAATATCCGTCGCCGCGTCCTCTCCGCCGACGCTCTCCCAGCCGAACATACGCACAAGGATCGTCACGAACTGCTCGCGCGTGATCCGCTCGCCGGCACCGAAGCGGCCGCCGCCCATGCCGTTCATCAGTCCGTACTCCGCCGCGCGCTCCACGCTCTCATGGAACCACGCGTCCTCCGGCACATCGGTATATTCCGCGGCAAGCGCGCCCGTGCTCATCACCAGCACGAGCAGCAGCGTAAAAAAGAGCGTGCGTTTTTTCATTCCGATACCTCCACGGTCAAAAAATTCGACTCTATTCTACACGATGCGCCGCCTTTTTGCAAGCAAACCCGCTCGCTGATTTGTCTGCGGCTGAAAAGGCGTTGCGTTTTGCTCTCTTTTCTGCTACACTGGATACATCACATCTTTCGCGCTTTTCCCGAAATATAGAAGGAGGAAGAAACTATGGGACTCATCAAAGCAGCATTAGGCTCTGCCGGCGGCGTGCTGGCGGATCAGTGGAAGGAATACTTCTACTGTGAATCGATCGCGGCAGATGTTCTGGCGGTCA
>CAYWAS010000019.1:0-29829 GCA_964455915.1 uncultured Oscillibacter sp.
CGACCTTGCGGTAGGTCTTGCGGTAGTCGTTGATGCGCATTCCCACGCGCGCGGAAAAGACCTTGGAGATGTGCGATGCGTCCACATAGCCAAGCGCCGAGGCAATCTGCTCGAGCGTGAGGTCGGTGTAGAGCAGGTAGTTTGCGGTCTTGCCGATGCGCATTTCGTTGAGCAGGTCGAAAAACGACAGACCCGTCATGCTGCTGATGTAGCTCGACAGGCTGCTCTCGGAGACATAGAAGATGCGCGAGAGCCCCTTGAGCGTCAGCTTTTCGCTCGTGTGGCAGTAGAGATAGCGCAGCAGCTCGCTCATGTCCGGCGCGCCGACGGGCGCGGGCGCTTCGGCGGCGGGCGTCTCGGCGCGGATCCGCTCGATGAGAATGACCAGCTCCACGAGCCGGTTGATGACCGCGAGCGAGCCGAGGAGCTTCGGCGGCGCGGCGCCGAGGATCGACTCCAGCCCGACCTCCTCGCGCAGCGAGAGGAAGAGCTGCTGCATACGCCGCGCCTGCGCCTCGTCGCAGTAGAGCGCGGGCTCGCGCTCTAACTGCGTGAGCCAGTCCACGGCACTGCCGTCCTCCTCGGAAAAGGCGCGGATATAGCGGTTGAGCGTGTGGAGATTGTAGATAATGAGATGGTATTGCAGCGGCTCGGTGACCTCCGTCACCGCCGTGATCTGCCACGGCAGGATCGAAAGGAGCGTGTTCGGCCGCAGCGCGACATCGCGTCCCTGAATACGGATCACGCCCTCTCCCTCGCAGACATAGAGAAAGCGCGCCTCCTGATGGATCAGCGGGGCGGTCGGCGCTTCGATGGTCTCGTTGTCGAACGAACAGAGCTTGCTCCGGTCCAGACGGGAGCGCTCAAAGGACTGCATCGCGGCAAGGTCTTTCATCACTCATCACCTCTGTGATCTCCGCACGGGCGGGGGAATATTGTCATTATAGCGCACCTCTCCCGCGCTTGGCAAGAGCCGCCTTGCGCCGCAGGAAAGGGACACCGCGGGGCAACAAAATCAGATTTGCCAAAAAATACAAGAAAAATAGCCGAAAATGTCCAACGGTTTTCAGCGCGATTGGTATAATATGAACAGTATACAGGTGAATTCTCTCCCATTGGGAGCCAATATCTTGAAGGAGGATCATTTTTATGCCCGTCAATCTCAAAGGCCGTTCTTTTCTCACGCTAAAGGATTTCACCCCCGATGAGATCCGTTATATGCTCAACCTCGCCGCCGATCTGAAGGCGAAGAAGCGCGCCGGTATCCGCGGCAACCTGCTCGCCGGCAAGAACATCGTGCTGCTGTTCGAGAAGACCTCCACCCGTACCCGCTGCGCCTTTGAGGTCGCCGCTTACGACGAGGGCGCGCATGTCACCTTCCTCGACTCCAAGTCCTCCCAGATGGGCAAGAAGGAGACCATGGTCGACACCGCGAAGGTCCTCGGCCGCTTCTTTGACGGCATCGAGTACCGCGGCTACGACCAGAAGGTCGTCGAGGGTCTCGCCGCGAATGCGGGCGTTCCCGTGTGGAACGGCCTCACCGACGTTGACCACCCCACGCAGGCGCTCGCCGATATCCTGACGCTCATGGAGAACACCAAGAAGCCGCTCAACAAGTGCAAGCTCGTCTTCTGCGGCGACACGCGCAACAATGTTGCCTACTGCCTCATGTATATCTGCGCGAAGCTCGGTATGCACTATGTCGGCTGGGGTCCGAAGGAGCTTGCTCCCGCCGCCGATGTCGTGGACTATTGCCGTGAGGTCGCCAAGGAGACCGGCGCCGTCGTCGAGTTCGGCGAGGACAAGGCGCTCCTCAAGGGTGCCGACGCGCTCTACACCGACATCTGGGCTTCCATGGGCGAGGAGGACAAGATCCCCGAGCGTGTGGCGCAGCTCACCCCCTACAAGGTCACCGGCGATGTGATGGCCGCGACCGAGAACAGCGACTGCATCTTCCTGCACTGCCTGCCCTCCTTCCACGACTTCGACACCACCATGGCCAAGAGCCAGATGGAGCTCGGCTACGATATCCGCGAGGTCACCGACGAGGTGTTCCTCTCCCCGAACTCCAAGGTGTTCGACGAGGCGGAGAACCGTATGCACACCATCAAGGCCGTCATGGTCGCCACCATCGGCAATGTGTAAATGACATTCTCGCCCTCGGGCGACGATCTTTTCTTCACTCAGCAAAAGCCTCCGGCTCAGGCCGGAGGCTTTTGCTTTCTTCGCGGCTCATTCCGCCGCGCGCTTTTCCTTTTCAAGCCAGATCATCAGCGCCGCGAGGTCGGCGGGCGACACGCCGGAGATGCGCCCCGCCTGTCCGAGCGAGCGCGGGCGGACGGCATCGAGCTTTTCGCGCGCTTCGAGGCGCAGCCCGTCGATGGCGTGGTAGTCGATGCCGTCGGGCAGCAGACGGCTCTCCAGCCGCGCGAACTCCTCCACCTCCGCCAACTGGCGGCGGATATAGCCCTCGTACTTGACGCTGATCTCCACCTGCTCGGCGATGTCGGCGGGGCAGGCGGCGCAGAGCGCGTCGAACGCGCGCAGATCGTCGTAGTGGAGCTGCGGGCGGCGCAGGAGCGCGATGAGCGGACTGCCGTCCGCGATCGGCGTCGTGCCGCGCGCGGTGAGCAGCGCGTTGAGCGCGTCGGAGGCGGGCAGTCCCGTATGCGTGAGGCGGCGGATTTCCCGCTCCACGGCGGCATACTTCTCCTCCACGGCGCGCAGCCGCTCGGCGGAGACGAGACCGAGCTCGAAGCCCTTTTTCGTGAGCCGCCGGTCGGCGTTGTCCTGCCGGAGCACCAGGCGGTACTCGCTGCGCCCCGTCATAATGCGGTAGGGCTCGTCCGTGCCCTTGGTCACAAGGTCGTCGATGAGCGTACCGATGTAGCTCTCCGCGCGGGAGAGGACGAAGGGCGGCTGCCCGCGCAGAGCGCGCGCGGCGTTCACGCCCGCGACGAAGCCCTGCACGGCGGCCTCCTCGTAGCCCGACGAGCCGTTGAACTGCCCCGCGCCGTAAAGCCCCGCGATTGCCTTGGTCTCCAGCGTCGGCTTGAGCGCGGTCGGGTCGATGCAGTCATACTCGATGGCGTAGGCGGGGCGCATGATCTCCGCGTGCTCCAGCCCCGAAACGGTGTGGAGCATCTCGATCTGCACTTCCTCGGGCATGGAGGAGGAAAAGCCCTGAATGTAGAGCTCCTCGGTCTCCAGTCCCATCGGCTCGATGAAAAGCTGGTGGCGCGGCTTATCCGCAAAGCGGACGATCTTCGTCTCGATGCTCGGGCAGTAGCGCGGGCCGACGCCCTCGATCACGCCGGAGTAGATCGGACTGCGGTCGAGGTTTTCGCGAATGATGCGGTGCGTCTCCTCGTTGGTGTAGGTAAGGTAGCACACCGCCTGATTGCAGGGCGCGTGGGTCGTGGCGTAGGAGAACGGGATCGGGTCGCGGTCGCCGTCCTGCCGCTCCATTTTAGAAAAATCGACGCTGCGCGCGTTGACGCGCGGCGGCGTTCCGGTCTTGAAGCGGCGCAGCGGGAGCCCCATCGCGCGGAGCTGCTGCGCGAGCGGCAGGCTCGCGTGCATTCCGTCGGGACCGCTCGAGCGCACGCACTCGCCCACGATGGTCCGCCCGTCGAGGTAGGTCCCCGAGCAGAGAATGACCGCCTTTGCGCCGAACACCGCGCCCGTCGCCGTGACCACGGCGGTGACCGCGCCGCCCTCCACGCGCAGCTCGACGATCTCCGCCTGCCGGAGCGTCAGGTTTTCCTGCCGCTCGAGCGTGTGCTTCATGACCGTCTGATAGCGCCGGCGATCCGCCTGCGCGCGCAGCGACCAGACGGCAGGTCCCTTCCCGCGGTTCAAAAGGCGGTACTGGATACAGGCTTTGTCCGCCGCCTTTGCCATTTCGCCGCCGAGCGCGTCCAGCTCGCGGACGAGATGCCCCTTGCCCGTGCCGCCGATGGCGGGATTGCAGGGCATATTGCCCACCGCGTCGAGGTCGATGGTGAAGCAGATCGTTTTGCAGCCGAGGCGGGCGGCGGCCAGCGCCGCCTCGATGCCCGCGTGTCCCGCGCCGATCACGGCGACCTCATAGTCGCCGGCAAAAAATTCGCGCATGGCTCAGCCCTCCCTTTCCAGTGTGATGACCGCGACCTGCGGTCGGTTGAACAGCCGCGGCACAAAATGCGGCGAGTTGCCCAGTCCCCGCGAGACGAACAGCGCCGCGCCCTCGCAGCCCTCGTCCGTGCAGCGGTAAAAGCCGCTCGTGAACGAGGGGAAGAGACGCAGGCCCGTGTCGATCAGCCCGTCGGTGAACGGCAATCGCCAGACGCCGCCGTGCGCATGACCCGAGAGCGTCAGGTCCGCACCGAGGCGGCAGTAGCCGCCGTTGAATGCGTTGTTGCGGTGCGCGAGCAGCAGCCAGAAGGGATCGTCCTGCGCGGCATAGACCTCGCGCGCGAGCTGCGCGGGCGTTTTCTGGTCGCTGTAGGCGTTCGGATCATCGACGCCCGCGAGCAGCAGCAACTCTCCGCCGCGCTCGAGCGCGATGAATTCGTTGGTGAGGACGGTCACGCCGCTCTCGCGCAGCGCGGTCTTGACCTGCTCCGCCGCGGCGGAGCCGAGCGCCCACTCGTGGTTGCCGGTCACGGAAAAGGTCGGCGCGATGGCGCTGAGCGCCGCGCCGAGGGCGGCGGCATAGTCCGCGGGCGCATCGGTCGCGCGGTCGACGAGGTCGCCGGTGAGGAAGATATAGTCCGGCTCCGCCGCGCGGACGGCGGCGAGCAGCCGCGCGTTCTCCGCGCCGAACGACCGCCCGTGCAGGTCGCTGAGCTGCACGATGCGCGCGCCGTCAAAGCCGTCGGGCACGCGCGCGGAGGAAAAGACGAATTCCTCCGTCTCGAGGCTCGTATTCCCCCGCCACACCAGTGCCGCGGCGAGGACGAGCAGCGCCAGCGCCGCGCGGACGCGGCGCACCTTGCGTTTTGCTTCCATATAAACTCCTACGATAGAAAAGGTTTCTAAAGAATCAGTTTATCACAGTCCGGCGCGGAGAAACAGGAAAAAGGGCTTGACGGTCTGCACAAAACAAATTCGTCTCCTTTGTTCGTTTTGTCAATTTTCCCTCTTGTGCGGCGGCGCGGGGCGTAGTATAATGCAGGTGTAAACAAGAGAAGAAAGGAGCGTGATAGCATAATGTTCGAAAACTTCAACGGCTTCGATGTCGATGATATGATCTTCGGCACGATGGAGCAGATCATCAGCGAGCGCTGAGATCATGAATGCAACCACGCAGAGATGCGTGGGTTTTTTGTTTTTAAGGAGCGATTTGAGCGTCCTTTGACCATATTGTGCCGAAAGTGCGGAAAAATGCGGCATTTTGCGCGGATTTTCCTTGCGTTTGGCAGGAAGCTGTGATATACTTTTTCGGCTAATGCAGTGAGAAACGAGGAGGAAAGTATGGCTGTTATCGAATATGATTCCTACAAGCAGAAGCTGCTTGCCCTGAACGATACCTTTGAAAACCTGAAAAAAGCGCTGGACATCGATGCGGCGAAGCATGAGATCATGCGTCTGGAGGCCGAGGCGCATGAGGAGGGCTTCTGGAACGACATCGAGCGCTCGCAGGCAAATCAGATGCGCACCAAGCAGCTCCAGAACAAGGTCACGCGCCTGGAAAAGCTCTCCTCGTCGCGCGACGATCTGCTCGCGCTGATCGAGATGGGCGTTGAAATGGACGACGCAAGCCTTCTGCCCGAGCTGGAGGAGGGCTATGCCGACCTTGAAAAGCGCATTGAAGAGGTGCGCCTCACAACGCTGCTCTCGGGCGAATACGATAACTGCAACGCCATTTTGACCTTCCACGCCGGTGCCGGCGGCACCGAGGCGCAGGACTGGACGCAGATGCTCTACCGTATGTATATGCAGTGGGCGAACAAGCACGGCTTCGAATTTGAGATGATGGACTATATCGACGGCGAAGAGGCCGGCATCAAGAGTGCGACCGTGATGGTCAAGGGCGAGAATGCCTATGGCTATTTGAAGGGCGAGAACGGCGTACACCGCCTCGTGCGCGTCTCCCCGTTCGACGCGAACGCCCGCCGTCAGACGAGCTTCGCCGCGCTCGAGGTCATGCCCGAGCTGCCCAACGACATCGAGGTCGATATCCGCCCCGAGGACATCGAGATGCAGGTCTACCGCTCCTCCGGCGCGGGCGGCCAGCATGTTAATAAAACGAGCTCGGCGGTGCGTCTTATCCATATCCCCACCGGTATCGTCACCGCCTGCCAGACGCAGCGTTCGCAGTTCCAGAACCGCGACTACGCGATGCAGATGCTCAAATCCAAGCTCATGGAGCTCAAGATCCAGCAGCACGCGGAGAAGATCAGCGACCTCAAGGGCGTGCAGCTCAAGATCGAGTGGGGCAGCCAGATCCGCTCCTATGTCTTCATGCCCTACCAGCTTGTGAAGGACACGCGCACGGAGTATGAAACGGGCAACATTCAGTCGGTGATGGACGGCGAGCTCGACGGCTTCATCAATGCCTATCTCACCAAGGCGGCCAACGGCGAGCTTAAGAAGTAAGCCGAAGCGCAAAAATCACGCGGTGCTCCGTCTCACGGACGGGGCACGCTTTTATGCACGGAGAAAACGATCATGGACGAAAATATCAAAAAGACCGGTGTACCGGAAAACAAGATGGGGACGCTCCCCGTCGGGCAGCTCCTGTTCAGCATGGCGGTGCCGATGATGGTGTCGATGCTGTTTCAGGCGCTTTACAATGTGGTGGACAGCTATTTTGTCGGCAAGCTCAGTCAGGACGCGTTCAACGCCGTCTCGCTCGCCTTCCCGCTCCAGACGCTCTGCATCGCCTTCGCGGGCGGCACGGGCGTGGGCATGAACGCGCTGCTCTCACGCTCGCTGGGCGAGAAGAACCAGTCGGCGGCGGATCGCGCCGCGAACACGGGACTCTTCCTCACCCTCTGCAACTCCGTCGCCTTCGCCCTCATCGGCTGGGGACTTGCGGGCGTGTTCTTCCGCTTCCAGACGGAGAACGCGCAGATCATCGCCTACGGCAAGGACTATGTCCATATCTGCATCGGCTGCTCGGTCGGCGTCTTTTTGCAGATGCATAACGAGCGGCTGCTCCAGTCCACGGGGCGCACCGACCTTTCGATGATCGTGCAGATCGTCGGCGCGGTGACGAACATCATTCTCGACCCCATCATGATCTTTGGTCTGCTCGGCTTCCCGCGGCTCGAGGTCGCGGGCGCGGCGCTCGCGACGATCACCGGTCAGCTCCTCGGCGCGGCGGTGGGCTTCTTCCTCAATATCCGCTACAACCGCGAGATCCGGCTGAGTTTGCGCGCCATTCGTCCCCACGGCGCGACGATGCGCGAAATTTATGCCGTCGGTATCCCGTCGATCATCATGCAGTCCATTGGCTCGGTGATGACCTTCGGCATGAACAAGATCCTCATCAACTTCACCGAGGCGGCGACGGCGGTGTTCGGCGCGTACTTCAAGCTCCAGAGCTTTATCTTCATGCCGGTGTTCGGTCTCAACAACGCCATGGTGCCCATTATCTCCTACAACTACGGCGCGGGCAAGCCCGAGCGCTTCCACCGCACGATCCGCCTCTCGGTCATCACCGCCATCGGCATCATGAGCTTCGGCTTCGCGCTCTTCGAGCTGATGCCCCGTGCGCTGCTCGGCATCTTCTCCCCCACGCCGGAGGCGCTGGAGATCGGCGCAACGGCGCTGCGCGTCATCGGTCTGACCTTCCCGATGGCGGGCTTCTGCATCATCGCGGGCAGCGTCTTTCAGGCACTCGGCAAGCCGGTCTACTCCCTCATCAACTCCGTCTGCCGCCAGATCGTCGTGCTGCTGCCGGCGGCGTACCTTCTCTCTCTCACCGGCCGTCTGGAGCTCGTTTGGTGGTCGTTCCCCATCGCCGAGCTGATGAGCCTGACGCTCTCCGCCATCTTCCTGCGCAAAACGCTGCGCGACGCGGATTCGCGCCTGCGCACCTGAGCGAAGATCTCCCTCCCGAATACAAACGCTCCCTCCGCGCGGGACAGCAAGGGCTGTTTCGCACAGGGGGAGCGTTTTTCATCTCTGTGTGTCGGCGATCTCGACCCGCTCAGCCTCTCAGCGTATTGAGGCGGCTGAGGCGCTCGAGCGCGGCGTTGAGCGTCGCGTCCGTCTTGGCGAAGTGGAGGCGGACGATGTGGTTGATGTCCTCATCGAAGAACGAGCTGCCCGGAACGCCCGCGACGCCGAGCTTCTGCGCCATTTCGACGCAGAAGTCCGTGTCGCTCTGCCCCTTTTTGAGATAGGGCGAGATGTCGGCAAGGACGAAGTAGGTACCCTGCGGGTCGGTGAAGGGAATGCCGAGGGACTTCATGCCGCCGGTGAAGAGCGCCTTCATGTGCGCGTAGTGCGCGCCGAACTCCTCGTAGTAGCTGTCGGGCATTTCGAGCCCGACGACGGCAGCCTCCATCAGCGGCGAGGGCGCGCCGACGGTGTTGAAGTCGTGATACTGCTTGATGCGATCCATGATCGGCTGCGGCGCGAGGGCATAGCCGAGACGCCAGCCGGTGATCGAATAGGTCTTGGAAAGGCTCGAGCAGCAGACCGTGCGCTCGCGCATTCCGGGCAGGGACGCCATATAGGTGTGGGTGTGCCCCTCGTAGATGATGTGCTCGTAGACCTCGTCCATGATGGCGTAGACATCGTACTTGATGCACAGGTCCGCGATGAGCTTCAGTTCCTCGCGCGTGAAGACCTTGCCGCTCGGGTTCGAGGGGTTGCAGATCAAAATTGCCTTCGGGTGCTGACGGAAGGCGTCCTCGAGCACCTCGGGGTCAAAGTCGAAGGTCGGCGGCGTGAGCGGAATGAACACCGGCTCGCAGTCCGCCATGATCGCCTGCGCGCGGTAGTTTTCAAAATAGGGGGAGAACATCACGATCCTGTCGCCCGGATTGGTGAGGGCAAAGATCGTGTCGACCATCGCCTCGGTCGAGCCGATGGTGACGACCATCTCCGTTTCGGGGTCGTAGCGCATACCCATGAAGCGCTCGCACTTGCGCGAGAGCGCGGCGCGGAAATTCGGCGCGCCCATCGTGACGGGGTACTGGTGCGGGCCGAGACGGCTGACCTCCTCCAGCCGCGCGGTCATCACCGCGGGCGGGTCAAAGTCGGGGAAGCCCTGGGCAAGATTGATCGCGCCGCAGTCAAGGCTGATGCGCGTCATGCGGCGGATCACGGAATCGCTGAATCTCTGGTTTCTCCTGCTCAATTCCTGCATGGCATTGTGTCCTTTCTCTCCTGCTTGTATCGGCAAATGGGGCGCTGTCGCCGCGCCATGCCGGAGGATAGCGAAACTTTAGCACTTTTCTCAGGCAAAGTCAACACTTTCCCGCCGCCGCGCGCAGAAAAAGCAAGAACCGCCCGTTCGGGCGGCTCTTCGCTCATGTGTCCAGAAATTCCTGTGGGTCGACCGCCTCGCCGTCTTTCGTGACGGCAAAGTGCAGGTGCGGTGCGAGCGAAGCCTCCGCGAGCGAGGTCTCCCCGACCGCACCGATCACCTGTCCGGCGGAAACATACTGTCCGGTGGCGACGGTGGGGCTGTCGGCAAGGTTGGCGTAGGTCGTCTCGTAGCCGCCGTCGTGCGAGAGGACAACGGTGGTGCCCATGAGATCGTCGTCGGCGACGGAGAGCACCGTGCCCGAGCAGGCGGCGAGCACCTGCGTGCCCGCGTCTGCCCCGATGTCAACGCCGTCATGCGTGCGCCAGTCAGCAAGCGTTTCGCTGTAGAGCAGCTCGTCCATGCTGAACGCCGTGACCGTCTCGCCGCTGAGCGGTGAGACGACCAGCCGCGGCGCGACCGGCGTGACGGGCATTGTCTCGATCTCCCGCTCGGGGAGCCTGAGTTCGGCGGCGGACTGCACCGGCTTTACCGGCTCGTCCGGCTCGTCCTCCGGCACGGTCGGCGTGACCGGCGCGGCGGTGATCGGCGTTTTGACCGGCTCGGCGCTCTCCGGCGCTTTGTCGGCCGAGGTGGGAAGGAGCATCGAATAGCCCGCGACGGCAAGCGCCGTCAATCCGAGGAACAGGGCTATGTATAAGCCCGTCCCCGCAGAGAAGTGCCGCGTGGAGCGGCGGGGTGAATCGTTCATACGCAAATCCTTTCTGCCCGTTTCGGGCGGCGCAAAATCAAAAGGCTCTGACGGTATTGTGTACCGCCGGAGCCTTTTCTAAACCTGCCAAGGGGGAACACGCTCAAATTTTTCGCAGCGCGGCGAAGGCACCGCGTCCCGCGTAGCGGGCGCTGCCGCCGAGGGCGCTCTCGATGGCGAGAAGGCGGTTATATTTCGCCGTGCGCTCGCCGCGGCAGGGCGCACCGGTCTTGATCTGCGCGCAGCCGAGGGCGACGGCGAGGTCGGCGATGGTGCTGTCCTCCGTTTCGCCCGAGCGGTGGGACATCACCGCCGCCCAGCCCGCCGCCTGCGCGGCGCGGACGGCTTCGACCGTCTCGGTGAGCGTGCCGATCTGATTGGGCTTGATGAGCACGGCGTTGGCGAGCTTTTGCTCCACCCCGCGCGCGATGCGCGCGGGCGAGGTGACGAAGAGATCGTCGCCGACGAGCTGGAGCGTTTCTCCGAGCGAGGCGTTCAGCGCCGACCAGCCCGCAAGATCGTCCTCGCCCATGCCGTCCTCGAGCGAGAGGAGCGGGAAGCGGCGCGCGAGCGCCGCCCATTCCTCCGCCAGCGCATCGCGCGAGAGGACTTTGCCGCTCTTGGGCAGACGGTAATTGTCCGCGCGCGGGTCGTGCCACTCCGAAACAGCGGCGTCGAGGGCAAGATAGACCTCCTCGCCGGGGCGATAGCCCGCGGTCTCCGCCGCGCGGCATAGGAGCTCCATCGCCTCCTCGGGACTGTTCAGGTCGGGCGCGTAGCCGCCCTCGTCGCCCACGCCGCAGCGTCCGACGAGCGAGCCGAGGGCATGGTAGATCTCCGCGCCCATGCGCAGTGCATCGCGGAAGGTCGCCGCGCCGACGGGGACGAGCATGAACTCCTGAATGTCGAGCGAATTGCCCGCGTGCGCGCCGCCGTTCAAAACATTCATCAGCGGCACGGGCAGCGTGCAGGCGCTCTGCCCGCCGAGATAGCGCCAGAGGGGCAGCCCCTCGCTCGCTGCCGCGGCGCGGGCGGCGGCAAGCGAGACGGAGAGGATCGCGTTCGCGCCGAGGCGCGATTTATTCTCCGTTCCGTCAAGCTCGCGCATGGCGCGGTCGAGCGCGGTCTGCTCCCGCGCGTCAAAGCCGCGCAGGAGCGCGAAAAGGTCGCTGTTGACATTCGCCTGCGCGCGCAAAACGCCTTTTCCGCCGTAGCGCTCACGGTCGCGGTCGCGCAGCTCGACCGCCTCGTGCGCGCCGGTGGACGCGCCGGACGGCACGGCGGCGATGCCGACGGAGCCGTCCTCGAGCCGCACCTCGGTCTCTATCGTCGGGTTCCCGCGGGAGTCCAGGATCTCGCGGGCGCAGATGTGTACGATTGCAGTATGCATAAAGCCCTCCTGAAAAAATGAAATTCGGTCATACCGGAAGTATGACCGAATTTCAGGAAACTATGTTGTTTATTCAGCGAATGATGAGGCTCCGGCCGTCCATCTCCTCGGGCTTTTCGAGGCCCATCACATCGAGGATCGTCGGCGCGATGTCCGCAAGGCGGCCTGCGCGCAGCTCCGTCCCCGCGCCGCAGAGAATGAAGGGCACGGGATTGGTGGTGTGCGCGGTCATGGGGCTCGTGCCGTCCTCCTGCAAGAGCTGCTCGGCGTTGCCGTGGTCGGCGGTGATCATGGCGATGCCGCCCATCTTGAGCGTCGCGTCCACGACCTTTCCGACGCACTCGTCCACCGTTTCGACCGCCTTCACCGCCGCGTCAAAATTGCCGGTGTGACCGACCATGTCGCAGTTGGCGAAGTTGAGGATAATGACATCGTACGCGCCGGACTCGATGCGCTCGACGCACTTCTCGGTGACCTCGCAGGCGCTCATCTCCGGCTGAAGGTCGTAGGTCGCGACCTTCGGGGAGGCGACGAGCACGCGGTCCTCGCCGGGATAGGGCTCCTCCACGCCGCCGTTGAAGAAGAAGGTGACATGGGCGTACTTCTCCGTCTCGGCGATGCGAAGCTGCGTGAGGTCGAGCTTGCCGAGGTATTCGCCGAGGCCGTTTTTGAGCTGGACGCGCGGATACGCCACGAGCACATTCGGCATCGTCGCGTCGTATTCGGTGTTGCAGACATAGGTCACGGGGAAATACTCGCGCTGGAAGCCGTCGAACGCGGGATCGACGAAGGCGCGGGTGATCTCACGCGCGCGGTCGGGGCGGTAGTTGAAGAAGATGATCGAGTCGTTGTCGGAGATGGTGCCTTCCTTGTCGCAGACGATCGGCTCGACAAATTCGTCGGTCACGCCGTTTTTATAGGACTCGCGCACGGCGGCGACGGGGTCGGCGTTCTGCACGCCCTCGCCGTAGACCATCGCGTCATAGGCGCGCTCGAGGCGGTCCCAGCGCTTGTCGCGGTCCATCGCGTAGTAGCGTCCCATGACGGTCGCGATCTTGCCGACGCCGAGCTCGGCGCACTTTTTCTGCGCCGCGGCGACAAAGTCCGCGCCGGAGGTGGGCGAAACATCGCGCCCGTCGAGGAAGCAGTGGAGATAGACGCGCTTGAGCCCCTTGATGCCCGCCATCTTCAAAAGCGCCCAGACATGCTCGACCGTGGAGTGGACGCCGCCGTCGGAGAGCAGACCGTAGAGGTGCAGCGCCGTGCCCTTTTCCAGACAGGCGTCCATCGCGGCGTTGTAGGCGGGATTCTCGAAGAAGCTGCCGTCCTCGATCGCGCGGGAGATGCGCGGCAGATCCTGAAAGACGACGCGGCCGCCGCCGATGTTGGTGTGACCGACCTCGCTGTTGCCCATCTGCCCGTCGGGAAGACCGACATCAAGACCGGAGGCCGAGAGCGTGGTGTGCGCGTACTCGGCGTTGAGCCGGTCGAGCACCGGCGTCTTCGCGCTGTTCACGGCGTTGCCCATGTTCGCGCTGCTCAGACCGAAGCCGTCCATAATGATAAGCGTGGTAGGCGTTTTGTTCATGTCGTACCCCTTTCGATCAGTTCTGATTGGCCGCGTTGACAATGTCCATCAGCTTGCCCGCGTCGAGGGACGCGCCGCCGATCAGACCGCCGTCGATGTCCTCATGGCTGAGAAGCTCAGCGGCGTTGGCGGGATTCATCGAGCCGCCGTACTGGATCGTGACGGAGCGGGCGACGCGCGCGCCGTAGAGCGCGCGGATCGACGCACGGATAAAGGCGCAGACCTCTGCCGCCTGCTCGCCCGTGGCGGTCTTGCCCGTGCCGATCGCCCAGATCGGCTCATAAGCGATGACGCAGCGGCGCAGATTCTCCGCGCCCACGCCCGCGAGCGCGGACTTGACCTGGAGCGCGATGAGCTCCATCGTGACGCCCATCTCGCGCTGGTCGAGGCTCTCGCCCACGCAGATGATGGGGTTGAGACCGGCGTTCAGCGCGGCGTGGACCTTCTTGTTGACGATGGCGTCCGTCTCACCGAACATGGCGCGGCGCTCGCTGTGGCCGACGATGACATACTTCACGCCCGCCTCGCGCAGCATCTCCGCGCTGACCTCGCCGGTGTAGGCACCGTGATCCTCATAGAAAAGGTTCTGCGCGCCGACGGCGACGCGGCTGTCCTTAAAGGCACGCACGGCGGCGGGGATATCCACGCTCGGCACGCACACGACGATGTCGCACCACTTGGTCTTGGGCAGCAGCGCCTTGAATTCCTCGGCAAACTTTTTGGTCTCGCCGACGGTCTTGTTCATTTTCCAGTTGCCGGCGATGATGGTCTTGCGATATCTGCGGTTCATAACTATGTGCTCTCCTGATTCTATACAAATTTTCTTGTTGAAGCTGTGGTCAAAACGGCATTCGGTGCGTCTCACTTATCCAGCAGGCACACCACGCCCGGCAGTATCCCCCGTGGGGATACCCCTGATCGGATCGCGCGCTAACGCGCGGCTCCCTGCGCTGCCGCTCGGTCGCGTCGCTGCGCGGGCGTTCGGCAGTTGGTCACTTATCCAGCAGGCATACAACGCCCGGCAGCTCCTTGCCCTCAAGGAACTCGAGCGAGGCGCCGCCGCCGGTGGAGATGTGCGTGATCTTATCGGCAAAGCCGAGCTGCTCGGCAGCCGCCGCGCTGTCGCCGCCGCCGATGATGGTCACCGCGCCGCTCTCGGCAAGCGCCTTTGCCATCGCCTTCGTGCCGTTCGCGAAGGCGGGGAACTCAAAAACGCCCATGGGCCCGTTCCAGACGATCGTGCCCGCGCCGCGGGTCGCCTCGCAGAAGAGCTCAACGGTCTTGGGACCGATGTCCATGCCCATCATGTCCGCGGGAATGTGCATCGCGTCAACGACGACCGGCTCGGCATCGGCGGAGAACTCCTTCGCGGTGACGGTATCGACCGGCAGGAGCATCTTCACGCCCTTCGCCTTCGCCTTTTCGATCATCTCGAGCGCGTAGTCGCACTTGTCCGCCTCCAGAAGCGAGGTGCCGATCTCGCCGCCGCGCGCCTTGGCAAAGGTGTAGGCCATGCCGCCGCCGATGATGATGGTGTCGGCCTTTTCGAGAAGATTATTGATGACGGCGATCTTGTCGCTGACCTTCGCGCCGCCGAGCACGGCGACAAAGGGGCGCTTGGGCTCGTCGAGCGCCTTGCCCATGATCTCCAGCTCGCGCGCGACGAGGAAGCCGGACACGGCGGGCAGATACGCCGCCACGCCCGCGGTGGACGCGTGCGCGCGGTGGACGGAGCCGAAGGCGTCGGAGACATAGACCTCCGCCATCGACGCGAGCGCGCGGGCAAGGTCGGGATCGTTCTTCGTCTCGCCCGCTTCAAAGCGGGTATTTTCCAGCAGCAGGATCTCGCCGCCCTTGAGCGCCGCGGCCTTTGCCGTGGCGTCGGGGCCGACGACATCGGCGGCAAAGCCGACCTCCTGCCCCAGCAGCTCCGCAAGGCGCTTGGCGACGGGGGCGAGCGTCAGCTTTTTGAGGCTCTTTTCCCACTTCGCTTCGGTCAGCTCCGCAGGGTCCTTGCCCTTTTCGGTCTGCTTTTTCACCCATTTTTCAAACTTCGGCTCGGGCTTGCCGAGATGGGAGCAGGCGATCACCGCCGCACCCTGCTCGAGCAGATAGCGGATCGTGGGCAGCGATGCGACGATGCGCTTATCCGAGGTGATCTCCCCCGTCTCCTTGTCCTGCGGCACATTGAAGTCGCAGCGCAGAAGGACCTTTTTTCCGGCAACATCGATGTCGCGGACTGTCTTTTTGTTGTAATTCATGATAACACTCCTCTATAGTAAAGTTTACGGTTCGGCGTATTGCTCTGCCATTTCCCCCGTCCCCTTGAGGTCCGGAAAGCCGAGCTGCCGGAGCGCCTCGTAGGTGACGATGGCGACGGAATTCGAGAGGTTCAGGCTGCGCGCCTCGGCGCGCATGGGCAGACGAATGCAGCGCTCATGATGCGCGCGGCGGAAGTCCTCGGGCAGACCCGCGGTCTCCTTGCCGAAAAAGAGCCAGCAGCCGTCGTGAAACTCCGCCTCGCAGTAGGCGCGCGGAGCCTTGGTCGTGGCGAGCCAGCAGTCCTCCGCCGCCTCGGGGCAGCGCGCGAAGAGATCGTCAAGACTTTCGTAGACGCTCACGCGCACCAGATGCCAATAGTCCAGCCCCGCGCGCTTGACCGCACGGTCGGAAATGTCGAAGCCGAGGGGCTTGATGAGGTGGAGCTGCGCGCCGGTGGCGGCGCAGGTGCGGGCGATATTGCCGCAGTTTTGCGGGATCTCCGGCTCAACGAGAACGATATGGAGCGTGACGCATCGCCTCCCCTTTTTCGAAAGTCTGCTTATTATAGCGCAGAAAGTTTACGAAATCAACCATAAAAGAGGCTTTCTAAAACATTATTTTGCGCATTGCAGGAAATCATGCAACCCATGAAAAACTTTTTTGGAAAATTGCAGGAAAATGTGGATTTTTCCGAAAGGTTTGGTATAATACAGATAGATACTCACTTGTGAAGAGGAGGAGATATCCGATGGACCATCAGCTCGCCGTGCTCTTTATGCCGGATCATCTCACCCGATGCGAAGAAAAGACGCCGCTGATGCTGCAGCCCGTTTTGTTCTGCCCCGTCCTGACCTGGATGTGCGCAGAGCTGATCGGGAGCGGCATTGAGCGGCTTTTTATTGTCTCCGACGCTGCCGCGCAGGAGATGATGCGCCCCTATCTTCCCAAAAGCGCCGACATCACCTTTGTCGACGGCGCAAAGCACGGCAGCGAGCTTTTGCGGCTGCTGGAGAAGGAGACGGGCAGCGTCCTGATCGTCAACGGCGTAGTGCTGCCGGTGGGCGTTTTCTCGGGCGGCGCCGTGTATTCCGCACCGGCGGAGGCTTGCTGCGAGGTGCTGCGCGAGCATGGCGCGTTCGCGGCCTTCCCGAAGGGCTGCGCGATCTCACAGGTCTTTCTTCCCATCGGCGACGAGGAGGAGCTGCGCGCCGCGCAGCCCATGTGCCGCCAGAAGATCACGGAAAAACATCTTGCGAACGGCGTTGTCATCATGGACGCCGCGAGCGTTTACATCGACCCACGCGTGAAGATCGGCGCGGGGACGACGATCCTCCCCGGGACGATCCTGCGCGGCGAGACGGTGATCGGCAAAAACTGCACGATCGGCCCGAACGCGATGGTGCGCGACTGCGTCGTCGGGGACGAGACGGAGATCAACGCCTCGCAGACGAACGAGAGCACGATCGGCTCGCACGCGGCCGTCGGCCCGTTCGCCTATGTGCGGCCCAATTCGACGATCGGCGACCATGTCAAGGTCGGCGATTTCGTGGAGATCAAAAACTCCGTCATCGGCAGCGGCACGAAGATCTCCCACCTTACTTATGTCGGCGACACGGACTGCGGCGAGCGCGTGAACTTCGGCTGCGGCACCGTGACAACGAATTACGACGGCTACAAAAAATACCGCTGCACCATCGAGGACGAGAGCTTCATCGGCTGCAACACGAACCTCGTCGCACCGGTCACGGTCGGCAGGGGCAGCTACATCGCCGCAGGCTCGACCATCACCGACGATGTGCCCGCCGATTCGCTCGCCCTCGCGCGCGTGAAGCAGAGCATCAAGGAGGGCTGGGCGGCAAGGCGCCGCGCGCTCTTCGGCAAAAAAGACAAAAAATAAGAAAAACAAAAACATAAAAAATACACAGTAGGAGAGTGGAAACTATGATTTCTCACGGCAAGGACATCAAGATCTTCACCGGCAACGCCAACCCCAAGCTCGCGGCAGACATCTGCAAGATCATCGGCACCAAGCTCGGCGAGAGCGAGGTCAAGCGCTTCGCGGACGGCGAGGCGTCCGTGTCTCTCTACGAGACCGTTCGCGGCAGCGATGTGTTCCTGATCCAGTCCACCTGCAAGCCCGTCAACGACAGCCTCATGGAGCTCCTCATCATGGTCGACGCCTGCCTGCGCGCCAGCGCGGGCCGCATCACTGCGGTCATGCCCTACTACGGCTATGCCCGTCAGGACCGCAAGGCCAAGAGCCGCGATCCCATCTCGGCGAAGCTCGTGGCCAATATGCTCGTTGCGGCGGGCGTGGACCGCGTGCTGACGATGGACCTGCACGCCAGCCAGATCCAGGGCTTTTTCGACATTCCCGTCGATAACCTCTTCGGCAACCCCATCTTCGTTGACTACTACGCCAAGAAGTTCGGCTCCGTCTGCGAGGATATGGTCGTCGTCAGCCCCGATGTCGGCTCCGTCGCCCGCGCGCGCACCTTCGCGCAGAAGCTGCACATGAACCTTGCCATCGTCGATAAGCGCCGCCAGAAGGCCAACCAGTGCGAGGTCATGAATGTCATCGGCGATGTCGAGGGCAAGGAGTGCATTCTCTTCGACGATATGGTCGACACCGCCGGCAGCCTCTGCAACGCTGCCAAGGCGATCGTCGAGGTCGGCGGCGCGAAGAAGGTCTATGCCTGCGCCAGCCACGGCGTGCTCTCCGGCCCCGCACTCGAGCGTCTGGAGAATAGCTGCATCGAGGAGCTCGCCCTGCTCGACACCATTCCCTCCCCCGTCGGCGAGGAGGAGCTCGCCAAGGCGCGCATCAAGTACCTGACCGTTGCGCCCATGTTCGCCGAGGCGATCGAGCGCATCTATCAGGAGATCTCCATTGCCAAGCTCTTCAACTAAATCCAACAGCAAAGGGAGGGGGCGCACACGCGCCCCCTTTTCAGGTAGAATCGATATGATCTTCGGAAACAGAGTGACCGGCTCGGCGGAATGGCTGCTCGTGTGTCTGGGCAACTACGGCAAGCAGTATGAAAATACCCGCCACAACATCGGCTTCATGGCAGCCGACCGCCTGATCGAAAAGCGCGACCTCAGGTGCAACCGCCTGCGCTTCCGCGCGCTCACGGAGCTGATCGAATTCGGCGGAGCCAAGGTGCTGCTGATGATGCCGCAGACCTATATGAACCTCTCCGGCGAGGCGGTGGGCGAGGCGGCGCGCTTTTATAAGATCCCGAGCGACCGTGTGCTCGTCATCTATGACGATGTGTCGCTCCCGCTCGGTAAGCTCCGCATTCGCGCCAGCGGCTCCGCCGGCGGGCACAACGGCATCAAAAATATCATCGCGCACCTCGGCACCGATGTCTTTCCCCGCGTGAAGGTCGGCGTCGGCGCGCCGAGCCACCCCGACTACGATATGGTCGACTGGGTGATCGGCACCTTCTCCGCGCAGGAGAAGAAGACCATCAACGAAGCGCTCGACCGCGCGCTCGACGCGGCGGAGTGCATCATCTCGCGCGGCGTGACCGAGGCGCAGAACCGCTTCAACTGAAAAGGAGCATATCATGAAAGACCAACTGCGCGCCATCTGCCTGCTGCTCTTCAGCCTTTTGCTCTTTGGCTTTTATCGGGACGGGCTTTGGTTTCCCATCTTTGGGACCGCGATCGAAGAGCTCTCCGGTTATGCGGCACCTTTGTGCGGCATCGGCGGCATTTATCTCGCCTTCCGCAAAGGCGAATAGCGAAAAAGTTTATCATTCGTTCATTTACTTTTCTCCCCCGGCGTAGTATACTGCCGAGGGAGAAATCTCATCGTATGAAAATCGGTGTGCTGTGGGTACAGTCCGCCCCCTCGGGGCAGGACTGCGCCCTTTTGCGCGTTGTATCGAAAGGAGGGGGAATATGCGCGAGCTCAACCGCGCGATCGCGCAGCTCGACGAGCTGCGTGAGCTGAAGGAGCTGCTCGACAGGGGCAGCGGCGCGGCAGCCGTCTCGGGCGTCGGCGGCGTACACTGCGCGATGCTCGGCGCGGCGCTGCGGCAGGAGACGGAGCGCCCCCTCGCCGTGCTCTGCGCCGACGAGCAGGAGGCAAAGCGCATGGCCGCTGACCTCGCCGCGCTGACGGAGGAGACGCCGGTCACGCTTTTCGCGCGTGAGTGGCAGCTCCACGACCGCGTGACCGCCTCCCACAGCTTTGAGCAGGAGCGGCTCGACGCCCTCTGCCGCATGGCATTCGGCAAAGCGCCGCTGATCGTTGCGACGATCGACGGTCTGCTCCAGCGCACGCTTTCCCCCGATGCGCTGCGCGACACCGTGCTGACGCTGCGCGTCGGCGAGGAGCACGACCTGCGCGCGCTGACCGAACGGCTCAGCGCGGCGGGCTATGCGCGCTGCGAGCAGGTCGAGAGCGCGGGACAGTTCGCCGTGCGCGGCGGCATCGTCGATATCTACTCCCCCATGAGCGCGCCGGCGCGCATCGAATTTTTCGATACGGAGATCGACGCGATGGGTGAATTCGACATCGCCACGCAGCGCCGCACCAAAAATATCGACTCGCTGACGATCCTGCCCGCCGCCGAGGTGCTGCCCTCCTCCGCCGAGGGCGGCGCGGAGGCGATGTTCGCGCGCATGGCGCACGCCGCGGATCAGCTCGCCGAAAAAGCACCGGACACGGCGCAGGCGCTGCGCGCCGACCTTGCGCGGCTGCGCGAGGGACTGCCGCTCGGCGGCATGGACCGCTATCTTGCCGCCGCCTATCCGAGCGCGGTGTGCGGCGCGGACTACTTCCCGACGGACACGCTCGTGCTCGTGTGCGAGGACAGCCGCGTGCTCGAGCGCGCCAAGGGCTTCGCCGCCGAGCAGAGCGAGGAGGTCAAGCTCCTGCTCTCCGAGGGCGTGCTCGCCGGTCCCTTCGCCTCGCTCACGCTCGATACCGAGGAGCTGACGCGGCGGCTCGGCGCGCGCTTCCCGATGGTATTGTGCGACAGCCTGCCGACCTCGCGCCACCTTGTGCCGCCGAGGACGCTTTTGAGCGTCAACGCGCGCCGGCTGCCGTCCTACGGCGGGAGCCTTGAGACTGCGGCGACGGAGATGGAGCACTATCTTGCCGCCGGAAACGGCGTGCTGGTGCTGTGCGGCAACGAGGCGCGCGGGAAAAATCTGCACCGTCTGCTCACCGGACGCGGGATACGCGCGCGGCTCGACCTCGCGAACAAGACGCTGCCTGCGGCGGGCGAGGCCGTCATCGCGCTCGGCGCGCTGAGCGCCGGGTGCGAATACCCGCAGCTCCGCCTCGTGCTCCTCACCGAAGGGCAGCTCCTCACGCCGGTGAGCGGCAAGGCGCAGCGCACGGCGCGGACGAAAAAAAGCTCCGGCCGTCAGGCACTGCGCTCCTATACCGACCTCAAGCCCGGGGACCTCGTCGTCCACGCGCGCCACGGCATCGGGCGCTTCGTGGGGCTTGAGCGTATCCGCGTGGACGGCGCGGACAAGGACTATATCAAGATCGCCTACGCGGGCAGCGACAGCCTGTATGTGCCCGCGACGCAGCTCGACATGGTGTCGAAATACATCGGCGGTCAGGGCGGCGAGGAGGGCGAGCGCGTCAAGCTCAGCCGCCTCGGCGGGACGGACTGGGCGCGCACGAAATCGCGCGCGAAGGCGGCGGCGAAGGATCTCGCCAAGGGGCTCATCGCCCTCTATGCCGAGCGCAGCCGCCGTCCCGGCTACGCCTTCTCCCCCGACTCGACCTGGCAGCGGGAGTTTGAGGACGCCTTCGACTACGAGGAAACGGACGATCAGCTCCGCGCCATTGCGGAGATCAAGGCGGACATGGAGCGCCCGCTCCCGATGGACCGTCTGCTGTGCGGCGATGTGGGCTACGGCAAAACGGAGGTCGCGCTGCGCGCGGTGATGAAGTGTATTCTCGACGGCAAGCAGGCGGCGATCCTGGTGCCGACCACGGTGCTCGCGCGCCAGCACTACGCCACCGCCATCAACCGCTTCCGCAGCTTCCCCGTGACGATTGAAGAGCTCTCGCGCTTCAAAACGCCGGCGCAGAAAAAGAAGATCCTGCAAAGCGCGGCGGAGGGAAAGCTCGACCTTCTGATCGGCACGCACTCGCTGCTGCAAAAGGGTCTGCGCTTCAAGGATCTCGGGCTCCTCATCATCGACGAGGAGCAGCGCTTCGGCGTGACGCACAAGGAGCGCCTGCGCGAGCTCTCGCGGCAGGTGGACACGCTGACGCTCTCCGCCACGCCGATCCCCCGCACGCTGAATATGGCGCTGTCGGGCATTCGCGATATGTCCACCATCGAGATGCCGCCGCAGGACCGTCAGCCGGTGCAGACCTATGTGCTCGAGCACGACTGGGGCGTGCTCGCCGAGGCCATTCGGCGCGAGCTCTCCCGCGGCGGACAGGTCTACTATCTCCACAACCGCGTGGACACCATCGACCGCTGCGCCGCGCGGCTCAAGGAGCTGCTCGGCGAGGAGGTCAGCATCGCTGCCGCGCACGGAAAGCTCGACGAAAAATCGCTCTCGAGCGTGATGCAGCGCTTTTCCGACGGCGAGGCGCAGGTGCTCGTCTGCACGACGATCATCGAAACGGGCATCGATATCCCGAATGTCAACACACTCATCATCGAGGACGCCGACCGCCTGGGTCTCGCCCAGCTCCACCAGATCCGCGGGCGCATCGGGCGCAGCGCGCGCCGCGCCTACGCCTACATGACCTACCGCCCCGGTAAGATCCTCACCGAGGTCGCCGCCAAGCGCCTGACCGCGATCCGCGAATACGCGGAGTTCGGCTCGGGCTTCCGCATCGCGATGCGCGACCTTGAGATCCGCGGCGCGGGCAATCTGCTCGGCCCCGAGCAGTCGGGCTACATGATGAGCGTGGGCTACGATATGTACCTTCAGCTTCTGGAGGAGGCCGTGCTCGAGGAGCGCGGCGAAAAGAGGACCGCGCGCGTGGACTGCGCGGCGGACCTCACCGTCTCGGCAAACCTTCCGGAGAGCTACATCGCCTCCGGCGGTCAGCGCATGGATATCTACCGCCGCATCGCGGCCGTGCGCACGCGCGAGGAATCGCAGGAGCTGCTCGACGAGCTGCTCGACCGCTACGGCGAGCCGCCCGCGGCCACGCTCGCCCTGCTGGACATCGCCATGCTGCGCGCCGCCGCCTGCAAGGTCGGCATACGCGACATCGCCCAGCACGGCGAGACCGTCACCTTCACCTTCGGCGGTGAGATGCCGGTCGAGGCGGTGATGCGCGTTTGTACGCTCGGGCGCAACAAGCGCCGCCTGACCCTCTCCGCCGGCACGGAGCCGAAGCTCTCGCTGCGGCTCGGAAAGGGCGAAGCGCCGCTTCCGGCGGCACTCGAGCTGGTCGAAAGCCTTGCCGTCACGGACGGCACATGAACGGTCCTCGCGCTGCCGCGGGGCAGCGTGAGCATAAAACAACTGAGGAAACGAGGAAACAAATGATGAAAAGAATGTTAGCTGCGGCACTTGCACTGGTGCTGACCCTCTCGCTCGCCGCCTGCGGCGGCAGCAAGGAGCTCAGCGCCGGCACGATCACGGAGGGCGTGTGCTACGAGCTGAGCGGCATCTCGCCCGACGCGGACGCGATGACGGTCGACGGCGTTGCCGTGCCGATGGATCTCTATTTCTACAATCTCTGCTACGCCGCCTCCTACATGGAGAGCTTCATGCGTATGTACGGCATGGCGCTGGACTGGGAAATGGAGATCGAAGAGGGGCAGAGCGTGCTTGACGCGGTGCGCCTCTCCGCGCTGGATAATGTCAAGAGCTTCGCCGTGCTCGAAACGCTCGCCAGGGAGAACGATGTGATTCTCAGCGAGGAGGACATCGCCGCGCTGGAGGAGCTTCGCGCGGAGACGATCGAAAGCATCGGCGGCGAGGAAGCCTACCGCGCCGAGCTTGCGAAGGTCGGTCTGCGCGAGGAGAGCTACGAGCGTATGCTCCGCTCGGACTATCTCTACAGCGCGCTCGGCGAGCTGGCAGCCACCGAGGGCAGCGCCCTCTATCCCACCGAGGACAAGCTGCTGGCCTACGCCGCCGAGCAGGGCTACATGACCGCCGACCACATTCTGCTGCTGACGAAGGACATGACGACCTACGAGCCCCTTGATGAAGAGACGATCGCGGCGCAGAAGGCGCTCGCCGAAGAGCTCAAGGCGAAGCTCGACGCCTACACCGGCGACGATCTCACGGCCTACTTCACCGAGCTCGCCGACGAATACAGCGAGGACAGCGGCCGCGCCGCGAATCCCGTGGGCTACACCTTCGGCTCCGGTCAGATGGTGGAGGAATTCGAAAGCACCGCCGCCGCGCTCGCCGAGGGCGAGGTGAGCGAGATCGTCGAGAGCTACTACGGCTACCACATCATTCTCCGCAAGCCGCTCGACGAGGCGCTGGCGGTCAGCGCGGTGCGCGACGGCTACTTTGATGCCATGATCTCCGAGCGCGTGGAGTCTGCCGCGGTGGAAATGAATCCCGCAGTGGAAGCGCTCGATATCCCCGCGCTCTATGAGGCGTTTGTCGCCGCCATGTCCGCCGCCGAGGATGGGGACACCGCGACGGAAAACGGGCAGGAAAGCGCCGTGGATTGAGAAAGACGCAGGAAATGCTGCAAATCTGTTAATTTTTTAACAGAATGCAGGGAAAATGTCAGATTTCCGCTTAAAAAATGAAATTTTGCAGTTGATTTTTCATTCCCGCCTGTGTATAATCAAAGCGAGATCACATTCCCGCTGTATCATTACAAATCTTATAATAAAAAGGAGAGCACCCATGAAAGAACTCTATGTCGTGAATTGCTGCCGTACCGCCGTCGGCTCCTTCGGCGGATCCCTGAAGAACACCCCCGCCGCCGACCTCGGCGCCATCGTCGTCAAGGAAGCGCTCAAGCGCGCGAATGTCGCTCCCGAGAATGTGGACGAGCTGATGTTCGGCTGCATTCTCACTGCCGGTCTCGGCCAGAATGTCGCCCGTCAGGTCGGCGTGAAGGCAGGTCTGCCCTACGCCGTTCCCGCCTACACCGTCGGCATGGTCTGCGGCTCCGGCATGAAGAGCGTCATCGAGGGCGCGCGCGCGATCCTCGCCGGTGACGCGAACATCGTCGTCTGCGGCGGCACCGAGAACATGAGCGCCGCTCCCTACGCCGCGCCCGACGCCCGCTGGGGCGCTCGCATGGGCGACAAGAAGCTCGTTGACACCATGATCAAGGACGGTCTGTGGGACGCGTTCAACAACTATCACATGGGCACCACCGCCGAGAACATCTGCGATGTGTGGGGCATCACCCGCGAAGAGCTCGATGCCTTCGGCGTTGCCTCTCAGCAGAAGACCGAGGCTGCGCAGGCCGCCGGCAAGTTCGACGATGAGATCGTCCCCGTGATGATCAAGGTCAAGAAGGATATGGTCGAGTTCAAGCGCGACGAGTTCCCCCGCGTCGGCGCTTCCATGGAAGGCATGGCCAAGCTCAAGGGCGCGTTCCCTGTCGGTCCCGAGGGCGTTGAGGACGAGATCGTCCACACCTTCGAACCCACCGGCATTCACGAGGCCGACACCAAGAAGCATGTTCAGCGCGTGACCGCCGGTCAGGCGTCCGGCATCAACGACGGCGCTGCCGCCATCGTCCTCGCTTCCGGCGAGGCGGTCGAGAAGTACGGTCTCAAGCCCATGGCGAAGCTCATCGGCTGGGGTCAGGGCGGCGTTGACCCGAAGGTCATGGGCGTTGGTCCCGTTCCCGCTTCCCGTCAGGCCATGGCCAAGGCCGGCGTGACCATCGAGGACATCGACCTCGTCGAAGCGAACGAGGCGTTTGCCGCGCAGTCCATCGCCGTCGCGCGTGAGCTCGGCTTCGACATGGCGAAGGTCAATGTCAACGGCGGTGCCATCTCCATCGGCCACCCCGTCGGCGCTTCCGGCGCTCGTATCATCGTCACCCTCCTGCACGAGATGCTCAAGCGCGACGATGCCAAGAAGGGCCTTGCCACCCTCTGCATCGGCGGCGGCCAGGGCGTTGCCACCGTGTTCGAGAAGTGCTGAGCACAGCGCTTCGCTGACAAGCAATAAGGTAAAGCAGCCGCGGAAGATTCCGCGGCTGCTTTTTCAGATCTCCTGCGTGAAGAGGCCGTGCTCCGTGCAATGCCAGAGGAGCGTGCCATGCGCGAAAAACGGCAGACGCGTGAGCGCGTCCCACTCGGGATAGAGCCTTTTAACAATCAGCGTGTCGCCGGTCAGAAAGGCGAAAAACGAAATGCAGTGCCCGCGCCGCATCTCATGCGGCATGGTGATGAGTCGTTCCCCGTCGCTGCACTCGACCGTCGGCGTGTGCGCTTCATCGGGCGCGTGCGCCGTGAGCGGCGCGAGCTTCTGGCCGCAGCAGTAGAGCTCCGCGCCGTCGGTCGAAATGAGCAGATTGCCGCAAAGCGGACAGCGGTAGAGCAGCGAGCGCTTCATGTTGCCGTTCGCCGGTGCGTTCTCGTCCGCCTCTCCGCGCAGCAGTGAGCGCGCGGAAACGCCCAGCGCCTCGGCAAGCGATGGCAGCAGCGAGATGTCCGGCGCGCCGCAGCCGCGCTCCCATTTGCTCACCGTCTTGTCGCTCACGGCGAGCTGCTCGGCAAGCTCGCCCTGCGTCATACCTTTCTCCTGCCGCCGCGCGCGGATCAGCGCGCCTGTTTTATTTTGATCCATCGGATCGCTCCTTCCCGCGCCGTACCGACGCTCTTTTTATTCTCTGACCATTCTACACGCTTTTCCTCCCGTTTGCAATCGACGCTCCGTTGACCGGCGCATGAAATGCGAGCGCGCCGCGCTTGCATTTCGGTCTTTTCCGTGCTACACTGTTAAAAGGGAAAGTTTTCCCCGCCGACTCAAATTTTTTCTTGGAAAGGATACGATATACTATGGACATCAAAGAGATCCTCCGCCATGTCGATCATACGCTCCTCGCCCCCACCGCCACCTGGGAGGAAATCAAAGCGATCTGCGACGACGGCATCATGTACGGCTGCGCGAGCGTCTGCATTCCGCAGACCTATGTTGCCCACGCCGCGCACTACATCGCCGAGCAGCAGCACTACGGCTTCGGCCAGCTCCCCGTGTGTACGGTCATCGGCTTCCCGAACGGCTATGTCCCCAGCGGCATCAAGTGCATGGAGGCGGAGTCCGCCGTCGCCGACGGCGCGACCGAGATCGACATGGTCATCAACCTCGGCTGGGTGAAGGAAGGGCAGTACGATAAAATTTTGCAGGAGATCAACTCCGTCAAGATCTCCTGCCACGGCAACATTTTGAAGGTCATCATCGAGACCGCCATGCTCACCGATGAGGAGAAGATCAAGCTGTGCGAGGTCGTCTCCGCCTCCCACGCCGACTATATCAAGACCTCGACCGGCTTCGGCGGAGGCGGCGCGACGCGCGAAGATGTCGCGCTGATGGCAAAGCACATGACGAACGGCAAGAAGATCAAGGCGGCCGGCGGCATCGCGAGCCTCAAGGACGCAGAGGATTTCCTCGCCCTCGGCGCGGACCGTCTGGGCACGAGCCGCATCGTCAAGGCCGTGAAGGCCATGGAGAAAGGAGAATAATATGCCCACTCCCCACAATAACGCGAACCCCCGCGATTTCGCCAAAACCGTCCTCATGCCCGGTGACCCCCTGCGCTCGAAGTTTATCGCGGAGACCTTTCTTGAAAACCCTCAGCTCGTCAACAATGTCCGCGGCGTGCAGGGCTACACCGGCACCTACAAGGGCGTGCGCGTGAGCGTGATGGCGAGCGGCATGGGCATTCCCTCCATCGCCATCTACTCCAACGAGCTCTACACGCACTACGGCGTGGAGAACATTATCCGCGTCGGCTCCGCCGGCGCGATGCGCGAGGAGCTGGAGCTTGGCAGCGTGGTCGCCGGTATGGGCGCCTGCACCAACTCCCACTTCGCCGACCAGTATGAGCTCGGCGGCACCTTCGCCCCTATTTGCAGCTACGACCTGCTCTCCGCCGCGGTCGAGAGCGCGAAGGAGCTGGGCGTCACGATGCCGGTCGGCAATCTCTACTCCTCCGACACCTTCTACGATGCCGCCGGACGCAATGCCCGCTTCGCGAAGATGGGCGCGCTGGCTGTCGAGATGGAGGCCGCCGGTCTTTACTGCACCGCCGCCTGCCTCGGCAAGCGCGCGCTCGCCATCTGCTCCATCTCCGATAACCTCGTCACCGGCAAGGAGCTGTCCGCCGACGAGCGCCAGACCACCTTCACCGCCATGATGAAGATCGCGCTCGAGGTCGCGGTCAAGATGGAAAACCGATAAAAGGAGACTTTTCCCATGCGAGTGATCGACATTGAAAACATCACCGAGTCCATGCGCGACGATACCCGCTTTGTCCTGCGCTGCGAGGAGATCATTCACGACAAGATCAGCGCCGCCGCCGCGAGTATCCTGATAAACAAGCGCTCAAAGCCCCTCGTCTGCCTCACCGGTCCGAGCGGCAGCGGCAAAACGACGACCGCCATGCGCCTGAAGGCGTACCTCGAGAACCTCGGCGTGAAGGTCTGCCTTCTGGGTATGGACAACTTCTTTCTCCCGCTCTCCGAGCGTCCGCCGGAGCTGACGGACTGGGAATCCCCCCTGTGCGTGAACCGCGACCTGCTCGTTGAGAGCATTCACCGCCTCTCCGACGGCGAGGAGGTCGAGCTGCCCGTCTACGACTTCAAGTCCGGCACGACCGGAGGCTGGGTGAAGATGCAGGGCGACCGCGACGCCATCATCATCGCCGAGGGCATTCACATGCTCAACCCCCTCATCTTCGACCGCGTGCGCGATATGGCGACGGGCGTCTATGTCGCGCCCCGCACGCGCATCATCACGAAGCACGATAAGATCGTCCGCCCCGAGCAGCTCCGCGTGGCGCGGCGTATGCTGCGCGACTATCAGGGGCGCGGGCACTCCCTGCGCGACACGGTCGAGCGCGCCGAGAGCGTGGACGCGGGCGAGCGCAACTATATCATGCCCAATAAGCCCAACGCCGCCATTCATATTGACACCTTCCATGACTACGAGCCGTGTATCCTCGCGCGCTATCTCAAGGAGATCCCCGAGTTCTACACGCAGCTCGACGATGCCTTTGTCGAGCGCCACGGGCTGACCGACCTCTTCGAAGTCGTCAACTCCGTCCCGCCGCTCAAAACCGACTATGTCCCGCGCGACTCCATCGTGCGCGAGTTCGTCGGCGGAAGCGTCTTTGCATACTGAGCGCAAAAAAAGGACTGCCCGCGGGCAGTCCTTTTTCTGCTGTGTTTTCGCTCATTCCTCCGCGACGCGGACGGTGTTGACCATTTCCGTGATGTAGTGCTCCATGTCCTCGATCGAAATAAAACCCTTTCTCTCGGAAGCAACGCCTTCTTCAAAGCTCTCCACATCAAAGATCACATAGCAGACAATGACGGGGACCTCGTCGAGCATCGTGCAGTAGCCCCAGATCGGGCAGTCCGAGAGCGTGCCGTAATCGTCGATCGACTGAATGCCGGAGAATTTGACAGCCTCGCGACCGCAGTCGAGCGTGACGATCTCCGTTTCGGGAGAAACCTCGCTGTAGCTGACGCGGTTGATCATGCGCAGCGTGGAGTGAAGACCGCCCTCGCCGTTGAGCAGCGCGTAGAACGCGTCCTCCAGCGAGGCGCCGGGCATGGGTGCCTCGGCGTGGGTCATCAGCATGGTGAAGCAATAGTTATTCGTGCTGGCCACATCGTGACCCGCCTGCCCCTCAAAAGCGAAGCCCGACGGGTGATCGATCCGGAGCTGGAGCTCGCCCTCGTCCAGACTGACCCACGAGTTATGCGTTTCCGTCAGATCGTCGTAGGTGAGGTAAGCGGCGCCGGTATCGGCTGGCTGCGTCTGCTCGGGGGCATTCCCCTCCGCCTGACCGTCCGATGTGCCGCCGGGGACGGACTGCGTACCGCCGCCGCTGCTGTCGCCGCCGCAGGCGCACAGGGACAGGCTCATCACGAGCGCCAGAAAAAGTGCAAGAATCCGTTTCATTTTCATCTCTCCTTTTTATTTCGCAAGGGATCAATACCCACAGTATACACGCCCGCCACGCCGATGACAAGCGAAAATCTCCCCCGTTTTCCAAAATATTCGTCTTTTCCGCCCGCCTTCCCCCGAACGGGCGCGCATTCAGAGCAAAAGCCGCAAAATATTTCGGAAATGTTCATAATTTCCGCGGATTACAGCTTGCACCTTTGCGAAAAGCTTGCTATAATACGCTCGAAGCCATGTGGAACGCATGGTTCCGAAAATTTTTTAAGGAAGGTTTGCAACCATGAAGAAGTTTCTTGCTCTGCTTCTCTCCCTCGCTATGGTGCTCGCGCTCGTAG